>CADEDG010000208.1 GCA_902826035.1 uncultured Alphaproteobacteria bacterium | reverse complement strand
ATGTTGGCGATGTTGAATTTGGGGGCGCCTTTGCCGGACATGATTATTCCTCCTCGCCCATGATTTCGTTGCCGTCTTCGTCGCGGCCTTCGCGGCGGGCGCGGCGGCGTTCTTCGCGATCGCGGCGGGCCAGGATCGGCGATGGTTCGGGATCGAGTTCTTCTACGCGGATGGTCTTGAAGCGCATCACGTCTTCGTTGATGCGCAGACGCCGTTCCAATTCGTGCACGGCCGGCGCCGGGCAATCGAGGTTCAGGAGCGCGTAATGCGCCTTGCGGTTCTTGCGAATGCGGTAGGTGAGATTGCGCAGGCCCCAATATTCGTTCTTGGTGACCTGGCCGCCCAGTTCCTTGATGGTCTTGGTGATGTCCTCGACCAAAGCATCGACCTGCTGGGGCGAGATTTCAGGACGCGCGATCAGCACGTGCTCGTAGAAAGCCATGTTTTCCTCTTCCGGTTGATCCGCGGCGGCTGGGGGGCGGAAGCTCCCGCCCAGCCGATGGACCCCAGGCAGCGCAATGCTCCCGGGGCCGCGGATCGCGAAGCGGGGGTTGTTAGGGGATTGAGTCGGGGAAGGCAAGGGTTACTGAGGGGACACGCCAATCCCGCTGAGATTCGTCCCCGACCGGTCTCTTCAACAAGGACGCCTGCCTACACTTGGGCGAGAAGCATGCAGACGTCCTGAAACGCCTATCGCGGGCAATTTTCCGCGCTGATCGAGGTAAGCGCCTCTCGCGCGGCTGGAACCGGGCTCCATGCATGGGTTGCCGCGCGTTCCAACCAGCGCCGCGCCGCGCACGGGTCGGCGGCGACGCCGCGCCCGTCGCGCAGCATCATTCCAAGGCGATACCACACGGCAGGCCACACCCCGCTCGCGAGTTCGCTATATTGCGCAAAAGCGCCCGCCTCGTCGCGCGGCAGACCGGCGCCCAACTCGCTGGCCTGCGCCAACAACGCGCGGGCCTCCGCGTTGCCCGCTTGCGCACCGCGCTCTAGCGCCGAAGCCGCGGCGGCGGCATCGACCGCGCCCCCGAGCCCTTGCTGGTGCATGTAAGCGATATAGAGCCACTTGCGGGGGCTCGCGCTCGCCTCGCCATCGAGATAGGCATGCGCGGCGAGGGGGGCCGGCTCCACGCCCGGTGCACCAAAAATGTGCACCTCCAACAGCCGGTCCCGCGCCTCCAGGAACGGCGCGCCGTCCTCGGCGCGGCGCAGTTCGGCGATCTCGATCAGCCAACCGAGCGCTTCTTGGGGTTGCTGCCCTTCGATCTCCGCGCCCGGGCACAGATTGCCGGTCCAGACATTGATCAAATTGTAGCGCGCGATGATCGCCTCGATCGACAAATCCTGCCGCGCCTGCGGTAGAAGGCGGGCGCCGATGGTGGCGCAATCGACCCGGTCAAACATTGGGATGTCGCCATCGGCGAACCCGACCAATTCCGCCTGCACATTGTCAGGCGCGTTCGCCAGCACCAAGCGGTGGTCGCCATCCGGCGACACGACCACGCTCAATTCCGCGCGGGCAGTCGCTGAAGAGCACACGAGCGCCGCCAGGGCCAATATGATCGTTCGCATGGATACCCC
>CADEDG010000207.1 GCA_902826035.1 uncultured Alphaproteobacteria bacterium | reverse complement strand
GGGACCAAATCCAATGGATCGAGGACAGGCTCACGCCCGACATCATCGCCTGAAACGGTGGCTGGCGGGCGCGGCGCTGCTGGCGGCGCCGGCGCAAGCGCTCGCGCAAGAAGCGGCGGTCGAAAAAGGTGTGTTCTCGCTCGCGGTCGAAAATGACAGCCTCTCTTCCGGCGGCGACCGCAATTATACCTCCGGCATCAAGCTCGCCTATGTGTCGCCGACCGAGAGGGTCCCCTCCTGGCTGCGGGGCTTTGGCGATTTCACGCGGTACCTTTCTGACGAGACGCCGGATTTCTGGGCAGTGTCTCTGGGCCAGTCGATCTTCACGCCGGAGGACATCAATTCCAATCCCGCGCCCGCCGATCAGCACCCCTATGCGGGCTGGCTCTACGTTCAGGTGATGCTCGGCGTCGAAGACGAGGGCGGACCTGACGGGGCGGGGCGCCATCTCGACACTTACGAATTTGAATTCGGAATGGTCGGGCCGTCTGCGCTCGGCGAGCAAGCCCAGCGCGGCATCCACCAGGCGCTCAGTGCGCCGGATCCGCAGGGCTGGGACAGCCAGCTGCGCGACGAATTCGCCTTTGCGCTTTCGTTCGACCGGCGTTGGCGCGCGTTGGAGATGTTCAGCGATGTCGTTCCCGGCGGCATCGAGGCAGACCTCACGCCCAGCGCTGGCGCAACTCTCGGCACCTTGCGCGACGAACTGCGCCTCGGGCTCACGGTGCGCGTTGGCCAAAACATTGGCGACGATTACGGCCCGCCACGCGTGCGTCCATCCTTGTCGGGCGTCGAGCATTTCCGCGGCGGGCCGCTAGCGTGGAGCCTGTTTGCCGGCGTGCAGGGACGTGCGGTGGCGCACAACCTATTCTTGGACGGCAATACGTTTCGCGATTCCGCGTCGGTCGAGCGCACGCCATTGGTGGCTGATTTTCAAACCGGCTTCACCCTCAGCGCAGGCGATTGGCGCCTCGCCTACACCTATGTGTGGCGCACCGAAGAGTTCGAGACGCAACCGACGCGGCAGGATTTTGGTGCACTGGCGATCTCGGTCCGGCTGTAACGGCCTCTGGAAAACAAAAGCGCCGCAGTGGAAGCCGCGGCGCCTGCAGTTCTCTTGAGGGGGAGTTTCTTGTTACATCGCCATGCGCAGCATTCGGCGCAATTCATCCGGCTCGCTGGCGCGGCGCTTTCTTGCTTGGCTCGGTTGATACACGAGGCGTGCATGATCCTGGCAATACGGCCCGCATGCCGACGCGCGGCCGCAGAACGCGAAATTGGCGTCGGTAGGATCGCCGATCGGGTATTTGCACATGCTCTCGTTCAAGGTCAGCACCGAGGCCGCCCTGCCATCTTCGAGCCGGAGCGGCTCAAGTTCGGGTATGACCACGCTCGGCAAGCTCGAGGTTGGTCGCAGGCGCGGCGCGGTCGGGCTCACGATCCGTGGCCGTGCAACGCGCACCGGGCGCTTGGCCGGCCGCGACGGCGTAGCGCGCCCGGCGAGCCCGAGGCGGTGAACTTTCCCAATGACAGCGTTACGGGTGACCCCGCCCAATTGTTTCGCGATCTGACTAGCGGACAGCCCCTCTGTCCACAATTTGCGCAATAGCGTTACGCGCTCGTCGTTCCAACCCATAGCAAGCCCCTTTGCCCTGGCCCGCCTCTCAGCGGGAATGG
>CADEDG010000206.1 GCA_902826035.1 uncultured Alphaproteobacteria bacterium | reverse complement strand
AGCCTGCCGCCAGCGTTCGTTCTGAGCCAGAATCAAACTCTCAGGTTGAGTTGACATCTGACAATCCCGACAACCCGAAGGCCGCCAGGACGCTTGGTTAAGCGTATGCGTATTTAAGTAACGGGAACCGACGCACATTTCGGGGTCTTGCGACCCCAATCTGTAAGTCAGTTATAGTTCCAGAAAACGCATACCGTCAGCGTCGCTTGGCAAACCATTGCTGGTCTGCCCGCAAGCGCGCCGCCGCCTGCGTTTCCCTTCTCCAAAATCACAATGTCAAAGAGCGCCGACCAGGGACAGAAATCCCTAGACCCGCGCGCGAAAAGCCGAAGCCCGTCAAACGCGGGCCGAAACCGTTCCAGGTCCCGGCGGAAGGCGCGGTTTCTATGCGCCTGCCTTAGCCATGTCAACGACCTTTTCGCGCAAAACACGCATTTTTCAGTTGTTGTGAAAACATCCGAAAAATCAACGAGTTAGACGCCGCCAACGAGCGCGCCTTCGGGCGCGGAACCGTTTGGCTGTCGCAACGATGTCACTTTAACGATTCGCCTCACAGGCTTCAAGCCAAATCGAATATCGCTCGCGTGCGCTACTGCGCCGCGATATAGGCCTGCATCGCTGCGGCTTCGGCCTCCACGGCCATGATCCGGTGTTTCACCAGGTCGCCGATGGAGACGATGCCCACGAGCCGGCCGGCCTCAACCACCGGCAAATGCCGCACGCGGCGATCGGTCATGCGCCCGAGGCCGTCATCGATGCTTTCGTCCATCAATGCGGTATGCACTTCGCGGGTCATAACTGCGCCCACTGTATCTTGGAGTGACGCAGCGCCCCGGCGGGCAACTTCGCGGATCACATCGCGCTCGGAGAGCACGCCTAGAATTGCGCCCTCGCCGTCGAGCACCACAAGCGCGCCGACCCTTCTATCGTGGAGTTCCCTTGCAGCGTGTTCAAGCGTGGCGTCGGCCGCGAGCGTGTGCACAGCCGCGCCCTTGTCGCGAAGAACATGCGCGATCAGCATGGGCGTCTCCTCTTAGCCT
Source organism: uncultured Alphaproteobacteria bacterium (assembly GCA_902826035.1). Classification (GTDB taxonomy): domain Bacteria; phylum Pseudomonadota; class Alphaproteobacteria; order Caulobacterales; family Aquidulcibacteraceae; genus Vitreimonas. Next base: position 677 of record CADEDG010000206.1, on the reverse strand, counting down.
CCTCAGCAGGGCTTTATGGTGACGAGGATGCGCCCAGCGGCTCGTCGCTTCAAGCGTGAACACCTCGCTTGCCCTCCCCCTACCGGAAGTTAAGCTCAGCCCATGGCCGCCTACAGAGAACGCGTCAAAGCCGATCTCGACCGCTGGATTAGCGCCGGGCTCGTCGCACCCGACAAACGCCAAGCAATACTTGCCTCCATCCCGGAGACGCGCCGGCTCGACGCAGCGACAGCGTTGGCTTGGGTTGGGGGCATCCTCGCCGGCATCGCCATCATCGCCTTCGTCGCAGCGAACTGGGACGGCCTCTCGCGGCTAGCGCGTTTCGCCACTTTGCTCGCCGCTGTCCTCGCGCTTGCGGGCGCAGCGGCATGGGCGGCGCACAAACAGCGCCCGCTGCTCGCCAACATCGCGCTCACCATCGCGGCTTTGGTGTTCGCCGCGTCGATCGGGCTGACGGGGCAGATTTTCGATATCGTCGGCGATCCGCGCGCCGCCTCTTACGGCGCCGGCGTGGCCGCGTTTGCACTGGCCCTGGCGGGGCGTTCGACCGGCGCTGCGTGCGCCGGCCTTGTCCTCATAATGCTAGGCGATTTCGCCGATCGATCGTGGTTCTCCGGCATGGACGGCGAGGCCCCCTGGATGCTGCCGGCGGCGCCGCTTGCGGCTTTCCTGGCGAT
>CADEDG010000205.1 GCA_902826035.1 uncultured Alphaproteobacteria bacterium | reverse complement strand
GGCACGCCGCGATTGGCTAACGCCACCGCGACCAGAAGCCCGCCGCCAATGAGTGCAGCCGCCAGCCCAATGGCGTGCACGATGCCGTCGGCCGTGTGTTCGGCACGATTTGGATAATGCTCGCCGAGCTCATGCTGGTCGGCAGTCAGCAAATTGCCAAACGACATGGTTCGCGCGCTTTCTGCATTCGCGGGAGAGTTCCGCCACAATGTAAGCATTGCCGGGAACCCGAAGTTCCATGAGTGTAAACGATGCGGCTTAATGTCCGGTGAGCGGATTTACGATTTCCAAGCCTCCTGCCCGGAATGGCGCCGATTTCGCAGGCGGCAGGCCCCATGGAAGACGCAGCTCCGGAGCCTCGCTCCACCCACATCGAGGTCCTACGAGGGGAGGCGCGCTTCATGGCGGCGGCTGGCATGATCCTGATGGGGGTCGCTTTGCCGCTGACCCTGGTGTTCGTGGCGCTGGCGCTGGGCAGTTCCGATATTTCGCCCTTGCTGCCGATCGCGGTCGGCGCGCCGCCGACCATGATCGGGTATCTGGCGTGCCATTTCGCTTCACGCCGGTTGGCGAAGGTGAAGGCGCTCAGCGAAGCCTGAAGGGCGTTGGCAGCTGAGGCCAATAATGGCTAGCAAAATCAAAGTATTGACTTGTTAATAAGTATGCCCGCACGCTTCCATTCGGAGCGTTTCACGATGCACGCGCAGGATGGCGAAGAACTCAGTTTGCGGCTCAAAGGCTGGCGGCTCGCCACCGCTGAGGTGCTCTATTACCTGCCCGACCACCCCTCGCTGCTGCAAAGCTTCGTCTGGCAAACCCTCGATCTCGCGCCCGCGTACCCCCGCATCCACCGTTTCCTGAATTTCTGGCGGCGCGAAATCGATGCGGTGATCCATTCCGTGCATCTGGCCGGCGGTGAGACGCTGGCGCCGGCGCCGGTGAAAAGGGTCGACGCGCTCTTTTATCACTAACGCTTGATCACCAAATCGGAATTGGCGGTGCCGACGCGCAGTGTGCCATAAATTGGCGGCGAGGCGAATTTAACGGAGGCTAACATGCGGAAGCTCATCCTTGTTGGGCTGGCGACGGCGATTCTGGCCGCATGCGCGACGAGCGCCACGCCTTACCAGCCGGCCGCGACTGACCGCTACGGGTTCTCCGAGCAGCAGATCGAGTCTAACCGCGTGCGGATCACCTTCCGCGGCAATACGCTGACCGACCGCGAAACCGTGGAAACGTATCTGCTGTACCGCGCCGCAGAACTCACGCTCCAAGGCGGGCGGGATTATTTCATCGTCGCCAACCGCGATACCGAGGAGCATTCGCGGCTGCAAGGGACTGGCTCCTACCAGCCACGCTTCGCTTTCGATTATTGGTATTTCTCGCCCCGGCGCGGCTGGAGCCCGTGGTACGACCCGTTTTGGAATGAGCCTTCGTCCTATCGCGAAGTCACGCGCTATGAGGCGGTGGCAGAGATCGCCATGTTCAGCGGCGCCAAGCCTGCAAACGATCCCAACGCCTTCGACGCCCGCGAGGTGCAAGCCAATCTGCAAGGCCGCATCGTTCGCCCGGCGCCGGCAGGGTAAGGCGGGCAGGGGTGGGCCACCGCTTTTGCGGGGCTCGCCTTCGCACGCTGGCTCAGCTAAGAAGCCGCCCCTGGCCCCGCACCCGTAGCTCAGCTGGATAGAGCGCTGCCCTCCGAAGGCAGAGGTCACAGGTTCGAATCCTGTCGGGTGCGCCAGACACTCCATGTCCAGCCCGGAGACATGGGTAACGGATTGTACCTAAGACATGGGTGACACCC
>CADEDG010000204.1 GCA_902826035.1 uncultured Alphaproteobacteria bacterium | reverse complement strand
ATCGTCCACCGGAAGCGTGACGCAAGAAATCGCTGCGGGCATTCTTCACCTCCATAGGCACGCAAAAATCGCGTACTCAAGGCCACTAGCGATGCAGGGATTCTGCGGCATGAGCTAGGCCGATGTTGCTCTTCGTCACCGCGGGGCGCAGGCTGTCTCGCTTTCGTAACATTATGATTTCGTTATGATGTTGTGGCACGCCCGCAACACGGAGGCTGCTAAGGCGCCTGGCGCCGCTATCGCATCTTTGGCGCCGCCTATGGCGCCCTTATGTTTAGCCCCAGCCGGTGACTCGGCGAACCAAGCACAAAGGTCCTTTATATGAAAAACGTCACCTTCCTCGGCGCAACGGCTTTGGCGCTGATGGCGGCCACTCCGGCCAACGCGCAAAACTATGTCGGCGCCGTTTACGGCAATGCCGATGTCGACGGTCTGGGCGACGCCAATTTCTACGGCGTCGAAGGCGCTTTTGGCGGCCCGAACTATGAATTCGACCTGAGCTTCACCGACAGCGATGAATCTGACTCAGCGCTATCCGGCGCCGCCCACCTGCTCTCGCGCAACGACAGCCACCTGTTGGGCGCGTTCGTGGGCGTCTCCAACGCCAGCGACAGCACGAGCTGGACCATCGGCGGCGAAGGCAACATCTACATGGACAACGTCACCTTCGCCGGCGCCATCGGTTATTCCAGTAACGATGACATCGACACTGACGGCTATGGCGTCAACGGCGAGGCTCGCTTGTTCCTGTCCGACAATTTCCGCCTGCAAGCCGGCGCTGGCTTCGCCCGTGTTGACACCGCTGGCCTCGAAGACGACGCGATCAGCTTCGGCCTGGGCGGCGAGTACCAGTTTGCCGGCGCTCCCGTCTCATTGGCGCTCTACTGGGACCGCAGCGAACTCAGCGACGCGGACATCACGGCGGAAACACTGACCCTTGGCGTCCGCTACAATTTCGGCGGCTCGCTGCGCGATCGTGACCGCACGGGCGCGAGCCAAACAAGCCTGGTCGGCTTCGGCTTCTAATCGGATCCTCACGTCAAGAATTGGGCCCTCGGCGCCGCCGGGGGCCCTTTTTTTACTCAATCGCGATGCCAAACCGCTCCAAGACGCGCCGCGCAGGATCGAGCAGCGCGCCGTACGAGCGCCAACGGCCCACCGAACTGGCGTACAGAGGTTGGCGCACTTGGGCCGCGCTCGGCGTCGCGACGCCGGCAGTGTTTTGGTGAAACGCCATGCAAGCCTCGTCCCAATCGAGGTCGCAGAACGCCAACAACGCGCGTGTGACCTTCTCCTGACCGGCAACCAGATCGTCGTAGTTGAGTTCCATGTATCTCTCTGGCGGCAAGTTCGTGCGCCAATGGCTCAGCACTCGATCGAACTGAACGAATTTATGGGCGGCGCTCTCTAGTGCGTACACATAATCATAGTAGCGATCCTCAGTGGCGAAGAGATGCCTGAAATTACTCAGCACGCTGTCGAGCGGATTACGCCGCACGCACACCACGCGCGCATCGGGCATGGCGCGCAAAATTGCGTTGGCCGACAGATAATTGCTCGGCGCCTTATCGATGAAGCGCGGCGTAACGCCGGTGAGCGGCCTTGTGCTCGCGATGTAGAGTTCGCCAAGGCGGCGCCAATCGATGTCGCCATCTGCGAATGATCGCGCTTCGCGCACGCCAGGCGCTACGCCCGCCATCAGGTTCAGCAGCATCGGGAAATTGTTGAGTTCGCCCGCCGACATAACCTCCGGGTGACTGGACAGAATGCGGTCCACTAACGTCGTTCCCGAGCGCGGCAGGCCGGCGACGAAAATCGGTTCAGCGGTTCCTTCCCCGATCCTTGGCGGCGGCGGCGATCCTGCGAGAATTGCGCTGACTAAGCCCTCCTCCCGCTCAGGCTGGTAGGGATACAA
>CADEDG010000203.1 GCA_902826035.1 uncultured Alphaproteobacteria bacterium | reverse complement strand
GCGAGCCTTGGGTAACGGCGCTCAAGGTCTCCGGCGCGATAATCGCGCACGCGGTGGCGCAAGGTGAGGTCCTGGGCGCGTGCGGGCGCGCGGATCGGATCAGCCTGGACAAAGCCTAGTCGATCGATGGCTCGCGCGAGATTAGTAGGCGCGAACAAGCTGCGCGCCACGGCGTATCGGCGAAGCGCGGCAAGGGTGAGCGAGCGTTGGTTCACACCAGGTCACTTGGCAGTCGTAAAGCGATGCGAGGAGGCATCCGGAAAACGCGTGGACCACCGATGTCCGATAACCGGGAGCGAGGGTCAAGATTCCGCTTTTGGGAGTGACTGTGTGGAAACGCGAACAGGTTTAGCCTTCCGGCATGATGTGGGAGGTCGAGATGGGCCGGTTCATTCAGGGCGAAGATCGCACGCAGCAAACGCTTTTTCCTGGATGCCTCGACGATCACGTCGCCGACGACAATCCAGCGAGGGTTGTCGATGCGTACGTCGAACATCTGGACCTTCGAGATTTCGGCGGGGCGCAACCTGCCGACACAGGCCGCCCAGGTTATCATCCTTCAACACTGCTCAAGATCTACCTCTATGGGTATTTGAACCGCATCCAGTCGAGCCGACGGCTTGAGCGCGAGGCGTTGCGCAATGTCGAGCTGATGTGGCTCACGGGCCGCTTGGCGCCCGATTTCAAAACGATCGCGGATTTTCGACGTGACAATGGCCGAAGCATTCGCGCGGCCTGCGCCCGGTTCATATTGATCTGTCGTCAAGCGGGGCTCTTCGCTCATGCCGTTGCGGCCATCGATGGCAGTAAGTTCAAGGGTGTGAACGCGCGTGAGCGCAACTTCACCAAGGGCAAACTGAAACGGCGTGTCGAGCAAGTTGAGGAGAGCATCAGCCGCTATCTGAATGCCCTTGACGCCGCCGATTTGCAGGAAGGCGAGGCCGGTCAAACTAAGGTTGTGCGTCTCAATGAGAAAATCGCATCAATGAAGCAGCAATTGGAGCGCCTACAAAACCTGCAGGCAGACGTGCTTGCGGCGCCCGACCAGCAGATATCACTCACCGATCCCGATGCACGTGCCATGGCGACGAGCATGCGCGGTTCTGGGGTCGTTGGCTACAACGTACAGGCCGCTGTCGACACCAAGCACCATTTGATCGTGACCCACGAGGTCACCAATGTGGTGCTCGATAAAGCGATGCTCTCAAGGATGGCGAACCTCGCCAAGCAGGCGATGGGAGTCGACCAAATCCGGGTCCTCGCGGATCGCGGCTATTTCAGCGGCAAGGAAATCCTGGCCTGTGAATCCGCCGGCGCCATTCCTTACGTGCCCAAGCCTTACACGTCCGGATCAAGGATAGCAGGACGCTTCGCCAAGGACGATTTCACCTTCGACGCCACGACCAACACCTATCGCTGCCCGGCTGGAGAAACCCTGACCTATCGGTTCTCTACGATCGAGAATGATATGACGCTGCACGGGTACTGGACGACGAAGTGCTCTCAGTGTCCGCTCAAGGCGCGCTGCACGACCGGCGAAATGCGCTACATCAAACGCTGGGAGCATGAGGGCGTGGTGGACGCCATGCTCCAACGTCTCGCCGATGCGCCCGACAGCATGAACGTGCGCCGACGAACCGTTGAACATCCCTTCGGCACACTGAAATCTTGGATGGGCGCCACCCATTTTCTGACTAAGGGCCTAAAAAACGTGGCGACCGAGATGAGTCTCAACGTCTTGGCCTACAATCTGAAACGAGTGATGGCGATCATGGGCGTCAAACCGCTGATCGAGAGGTTGGCGGCGTGACGAGGAGCGGCGACGCGCGCCTGCCAGTCCGCCCAAGCACATCGCAGCCGAGTTTTCACACGGCCACGGGATTGAGCGTTAGTTAGTGCGGGCGGCGAGCGCCGCAAAGACAATTGGGGGGTAACTTTACCCCAACCCCGCGAGAAACGTCGAAAAGCGCCGCCAAAACAAAGCTTGTAC
>CADEDG010000202.1 GCA_902826035.1 uncultured Alphaproteobacteria bacterium | reverse complement strand
CAGTTGGCCGCCGGCCGCCTCGAGATCTGGCTCGAGACGACCGCCGGCGCTGGCGACCAAGGCGAGCCCCCCGGCGCGGCTGATCGCTTCAGCTACTTCAAGCGTGGTCCGCTCCACTCCGCCAGTATTTAACTGCGGTGTAATCTGCAGTACTCGGAGCATGTGACCTTTCTGCAATGCTGTCGGAACCGTCACGGGACAAGTCAGAACCAGCTAGTGCTATGTTTGAGAAGAAAATTAATTGCGAATGTAGCTTTCGCCACGCAAATGCCGGCTGTCGCCAGCATTAAAGGTCGCCATTCGGCCAAATCGAGGCGCGGGGATGTGTTTAGGCGGTTAGAGGTGTTGATCACCCGCCTTGGAAATGCCGCCCAACCCGTTCTAATGGCTCGCGAGGGAGACGTCGTTTCATGTCCATTGCCGCTTTGATCTTACCGATAGCGCTGCTCCAGGGCGGCGCCAGCGCCGCGGGCGCAGAGCGCTTCCAGCAATGCGTCGCAATCATCGAAGAAGACCCCGCGCGAGCCTACGAGGAAGGCATGGCCTGGGCCTCGGAGGCGCAAGCGCTCGGCGGCTATCGCTGCGCGGCAATGGCGCTGGTGGCGCAGAGCCGCCACGAAGAAGGCGCGCGCCGACTGGAATCGCTGGCGGCTTCGGTCAACCTCGATCGCACCGCCTTGCGTGCGGAATTGTATTCCCAAGCCGGAAACGCCTGGCTGCTGGCGCGCGAACCGGCGCAGGCGGTCAGCGCGCTTACGCGTGCGATCGTCACCGTTGAAAGCGACCCATCCCAATTGCCCGACCTGCTGATCGACCGCGCCCGTGCTTACGCCATGGAACGCGACTGGCGCCATTCCGAAGAGGACCTATCCCGCTCGCTCGACCTGCGCGCGGAGGATCCGCTGGCGTTGCGATTGCGCGCGGCCGCGCGAATGCACCAGAATTCGTTCGATCTCGCCGAAGCCGACGCACAAGCGGCCGTGACGCTCGCGCCGACGGATGTGGAGGCGCTGCTGATGCTAGGCCACGCCCGCGAAGCCAGACGCACCGGCCAACCGGTGATGGAGCAATAATTGGCAGACGCTGAAGCGGCGCGCGATCGCTTCTTCGGTCGCAGCGTACGCCGCGTCGAGGCGGGCGGTTTTTCGTTTGGGCAATGGGTGGCGCACACACACGGCGATGAAGTCACGCCTCATGGCCACGCGGATGCGCATTTCGTCTTCGTGACTGCTGGCGACTTCATAACAGAAGCCGAGGGTCGAGGTGCGATTTCGGCGCCCCTGCTGATCTTCAATCCTGCAACGACCTACCACGCCGATCATTTCGTCAGCGCGGGCGCCTTTTTTTCAATCACCCTGCCGCCGCAGGCGGAAGCGGCGGCACGGCCCCTCGGCGCGCCTACAGCGCCCACCTGCGTGGGCGCTGCGGCGGCGTTCGCCGCGGTTTGGCGGTTGATGCAAGCCGGCCCCGACGACGGCCACGACGGCGCCTTGCGCGCAGAAAGCCTGTGTTTTGAATTGCTCAGCGCAACGGTGCGCAATGGCATGGAAGAGCGTCGCCCGCCCGCTTGGCTCGCTCGTGCCCGTGAATTGTTGGCCGACGCGCGCTCCGATTTGAACGTCGCCGGAATCGCCGCCGAGATCGGCGTGCACCCGATCCACCTAGCCCGGGCCTTTCGGGTTTTTTGCGGCTGCACGCCGGGAGAATATTTGCGCGCGCACCGAGCGCATCGCGCCGCCGGGCTGTTAGCGAAGACCTCAACGCCATCGGCAGAAATCGCCGCCCTTTGCGGCTATTCCGACCAAAGCCACCTCATCCGCGGCTTCAGGCAAATGTACCGGGTAAGCCCGGAACAATTTCGGCAAAGCCTCTCTTAGGCCCCACGAACGCACCCGCCATGTTTGATTTGTTCAATCCTGGCGCTGCGGTTCAGGAGATAAGTGAGCGACCTGAGACATAGGTGACGTTTCGTACCGGACACATGGGTAACGCT
>CADEDG010000201.1 GCA_902826035.1 uncultured Alphaproteobacteria bacterium | reverse complement strand
TTGCGGGCGGCTTCGATTGCTTCCAGAGCTAGACCGAGTAGCTGATCGGGCGCTTCCACTGTCTTCAGCCATGATGAGACGGGTCGTGCAATTGAGACTATGTCGCTCGCGAGTGGGGGATTGTTGGCGCGGTGATAAGTGGCATGCTCGCCAACCAGTGAAACGATCGGCGTCCTCGCGCGATAGGCGTTGTGCAGATTGGCGAGGCCGTTGCTGAGGCCCGGGCCGAGGTGCAAGAGCGTGAGCGCAGGCGCTTCAGCCATACGGCCATAGCCATCAGCGGCGCCTGTGGCGACGCCTTCAAACAGGCAGAGCACCGGGCGAATAGCCGGTGCTGAATCGAGCGCCGCCACCAGATGCATTTCTGACGTGCCTGGATTGGCGAAGCAGGCGCGAATGCCTTCGCGCGACGCGAGCGCCAGGAGGCTTTGAGCGGCCTTCATGCTTCAGCTCCACGCAGGCTAGCTTCTACGCGGGCGCGCAAGAGGAGCGGCGCGTAGACGATAACAAACCACGCGAAGGCGCCGCTCCAAAGAAGTGCAGAGATGCCGAGAAGCAATATGTACATCTCGGGAGCCAGTGGAGAGATGACGCGCACAAGCGCTCCGAGGTTTACCAGCACATAGATCGCCGTAATGCGACGCGTCGCTGTCAGCGGTTGCCCGACATGGCCGAGGCTCGCGCGCGTCATAACAGCGAGTGTCATGACGCCAAAGGCGCCTGCCGTGAGTGCATGCAGCCCCGAGGCAGCGGGAACTACGCCAACAGAAATGATGGCGAGGCCCATCAAGGTGAGGCCGAACGCCAGCCATGCAAAGCCAAGGTGAAGGATCAACACCAAGGGCTCGGCGCTCGTGCGCCAGCCTCGCCAGCGCGCCAGTCGGACCCAGTGGAGCGCGCCTGCCAAAGCGAGCGCGAAGCCCGTCGCGAAAAAGTGGGGCACCGCGGCCCAAAGCCCCAAAGCGAGCGCGCTTGTGGCCAAGACAACCGCGTCGAACCATCCTGCAGGCGTCGGTTCTGGCTTGAGCTTTTGCTTTGCCATCCAATTGCGCGTGAAGCTCGGCACTATCCGGCCGCCGATGAGTGAAACCAGCATCGCGACGACCGCCATGCCGATGCGCTCTCCGAGGAGCGCCAGTTCAGGCTCAAACGTATGGAGATGAGACAGGACGTTGGCGCTCCCCAACACGGTCAATAGAATCAAGACAGGCAGGTTTTTTGCGTTGCGGCCGGCGATAATCTCGCGACCGACCACCATCGCGAAAACGAAGATGAACGCGCTGTCGATGAAGGGCGCTGCTGCAAAGGACGGGATGAGCATGGCCGCGCGCCCGGCGCACCAGAGCAACACGAGGGCGACAAGCGGGCCGCCCGTGACGGGCAGGCGACCTGTCCAGTTGGGCACGGCCGTCAGCAGAAAGCCAGCAATCACGCCGCTCAGATAGCCGAACAGCATTTCGTGAGCGTGCCAGTCGCGCGTGAAATGTTGCGCCGGCAGCCAGCCTGCGTTCGCGCCGATCCATATCGGAACGGCAAAGGCGGCCCAAAGAGCCGCAAGCAAAAAGAATGGGCGAAACCCCATACTAAAGAGCGGGTGGCCTCGATAGGCGCGATAGCGCTCTGCAGTCGTCGTTGTCATTCGTCCTCTGTGGTCAAATGGCGCGAGAGTGCGCTGCGCTGGAAGGCGAGGAATAGGCGTCGAACGTCATGGCCACGAGACGAGAAAACTGACGCATTGAGGGAGGGATTTTGAGGGAACTGTCGCGCAGTTCGACGATTCCGTCTGCGGCCAGCTGCGCCACTGCGACGTAGGCATCTGGAAACATGTCCCAACCACCCCATGGCGCCAGATCGATCTCAAGGTCGCACATGAGCGTCTGGATAATCGCCGCTCTGCGCCAATCTTCGGCCGATTGCACATGCCCGCGCGCTGTGGGCAGCGTGTTTGACTCAATTGCCCGGCGCCAGGCGCCGATGGTCGAGATGTTTTGTGCGTATCCGCAGC
>CADEDG010000200.1 GCA_902826035.1 uncultured Alphaproteobacteria bacterium | reverse complement strand
GAAGACGTGCTCCAGGACGTCCTGCTCGCCATCCATATACGCCGTGAAAGCTATGATGCATCGCGTCAGCCGATGACCGCATGGGTGTACGCGATTGCGCGCTACAAAGTGATCGATCACTTGCGCCGCGAGGGCCTGCGGGCACACATCCCGCTCGACGGCATGGACGATCTCTTCGCGGCGGACACCGCAGATGCGGGCGATGCACAGCGCGACGTGGACGCGCTGGTGGCGCGGCTCCCGGAGCAGCAACGAAGAGCCGTGCGGCTTGTGAAGCTCGATGACCTCTCCGTCCGCGAAGCCGCCGCTGAAACTGGTCTGTCCGAGACAGCCGTTAAAGTGAACGTGCATCGCGGGATCAAGAACTTGATGCGCCTGGTGGCGCGGGACGGCAAAGCATGAACACCGACGATTTCATCAACGATCTTTCACACCAGACGCCGCCGCGGGCGCCGCGACGCGCCACGCTTGCGCTCTATGGGCTCGCCGGGCTGTTGCTGGCGGGCATCGCCTTCATCGCCATTGGCGGCGTGCGGCCCGATCTAGAGGCGGCTAGGCTCTCAACCGCGCTCAAGATGGGCTTCGGCGCGTTGGTAGTGATGGCCATGCTGCCAATCATGAACCGTGTTGTCGGCAATGACCTTCGCATTGCGCGCGCCACACTTGGCGTGATCAGCGTAGCGGTCGTCGCCGCGGGCGTTTCCATCACAGGAATGGCCATGACGCACGAGCCGCTGCGCTGGACGCTTTGGACCGGCGGCGGCGTGCCGAGCTGCCTCTGGCAAATCCCCCTGATCGCCGCACCGACGGGCGCCGCACTCATACTCGCCATGCGCCGTTTCGGGCCCACACGATTGAGCGTTGCCGGCATGACGGCTGGCGCGGTAGCAGGCGCGCTCTCCGCCATTCCCTATTCCTTGTTCTGCCCGATCGACTTCGCGCCTTACGTGGCGACCTGGTACACAGCTGCCTTTGCAATCTGCGCGGCGCTTGGCGCAACTATGGGCGCGCGCCTGCTCCGCTGGTAAGCAGCGCGCCACGCTTGCGTGCGTCCAGTGGGCCGGACACTTCTAGATCGCGCCGGAGCGCGTCTTCTCGATATTGTCCACCTGGCGACGGCGCTTGTCGGGGCCAGCGGTCACGATCCCAGCGCGTCGGCAGGGTCCGACATAGACCGCGCTCTCGATGAAAGGCCGTGGCCTCGCGAGGACTTTCTTCACAACGCCAGTTAACGTCGCCGTGGACATCGGCTTTGCGACAATGGCATTGGCGCCAGCATGTCGAAACCGTTCGGCCTGTGCTACGGTCAACTGGCCCGAAATGATGAGGACCGGCGCCTTGCGAAGCGAATGATCCAGGGCGCGCCGCAGACTGCACACCCATTGCAGCGCCGCTGTCTCGTTGGCGAGGGACATGAACACCATGTTCGCGCGCGCGCCGCGAAGCCCTTCGAGCGCATACGCTGAATCGCAAAACGTCAGAACGTCGGCGACAGCGGCGTTGCGCAAGAGATCGACGATGATCTGCGCCTCGAACTTGGACGAGGCGATGACCGCCGGTCTCCACTCGCGAACGTCCATGGCGCATGCTCCATGCATCATTGCGGCGATCACGCCGCCGCGCGGTTCTCGCTTTCGCAGATGACGCGGTCACGCCCCGCGCGCTTGGCTTCATAGAGTGCGGCATCGGCGCGGCGTAGCAACGCCTCTGCGCGCTCGCCTGGCCTCAGCAATGCGACGCCGGCCGAGATGGTGATGTGTCCGATAAGCTCGCCGGACGACTTGCGCGACAACGTGCGCGCGCGCACGCGCCGGAGGAGCTCTTGGGCGATGGTCTCGGCTGCATCGAGATTTGTGCGCGGCAGCAGCAGTGCAAACTCCTCCCCGCCATAGCGTGCGCCGCAGGCCGGCTTCGGCGCCGCAGCCTGAATCGCGCTCGCCACATAGCGGATGACCTGATCGCCAACGGGGTGGCCCCAGGAATCGTTGATCCGCTTGAAGTGATCAATGTCGCACATAATGAGGCAGAGCGGCGCTGAACGCTCCGCCGCATCTGCAACCTGACGCGAAA
>CADEDG010000199.1 GCA_902826035.1 uncultured Alphaproteobacteria bacterium | reverse complement strand
CGTCACCGTCGCATCGCTCGCAGAGACCGCTGCGCTGAAGACGCTCGATCCCGAGGGCCTAAACGGAACCAACGCGCTTGAGCTCTTCGTGTTCGGCCATGACGAGCAAGCGCGCTTGGTTGCGTTGCTCGACAATCTCGGCAAAGGCGCGAGCGGCGCAACCGTGCAAAATCTCAATCTGATGTTGGGTTTGGCTGAAACTGCGGCCCTCACCTGAGTGATGGCTTACGGCAGTTCAAAACTGGCTTCGCTGTCAGTCTGCGGAGCAAACACTCTCCTTTCGGGCAATTGTCCGGCAGCCGGCGCCATGACCGAGTGGCTGACAACAGCGGCTAGCACTGGCAGCGCAATGTCGGCTATCTCACAATTATCTGTCACGACAGCGTATTGCGGATAGTACCAGGGCAGCCAATGTTCTGGGCTTGGTGAGATTGCGTACAGCTCTATGACTCCCTCCCGAACGATAGCTTCAGTGACCGCCTCCAGATGATTGGTGAGAATCTCTGGATAGTTTGCTAACAGAGTTGCATCGTCAACCGGCGCGCCATCGGACAGGACTATGAGCACCCGTCTTGTCGCCTTCGCAGAGCGCAGCCTCTCAGACGCCCACTCAATGGCTTCGCCGTCGATGTTCTCCTTGCAAAATCCCGGCAACGTCATTCGTTGCATTGCCTCTTCGGAAAGCTCTCTGGATGCGTCGAACGGGCGGTGCACAACGTGAAGGAGGTCGCAAAGGCGCCCAGGATAGGCGCCTCCCATCTTTAACCACCTGCCACGCGACATGCCACCATGCCATGAGCGGGTTGTGAAACCCAGCACTTCGTGACGTGTCCCTGCGCAGGTTAGGCACAATGAAATTGCGCCTGCCGTGCTCGCAGTTAGGCACGCGATGTCTCCTCGTAGTGATCCTGAATGATCTACGAGTAGGGTGACGACAACGTCCGCAGGCTGCGTTTGCGCTATTATTGCGCCCATGCGCTCTGCGCTGGCTCGGTACCGCGAGTAAGCCTCTGAATGAAATGAACTGAAATCCGGCTGTGGAAAGCGTGAATCTGGGTACTCGAGAATAGCGTCCTCAATCTGCTCGCTCGTTATGATTCGATCATTGGCCTTTGTGTAGACCCGGTATGCGATGGTTGACGGGGAGGGAACATCTTCCGACATGGCCGTTACCTCTCCAAGAAACTCACGCCTTCAACCGCAATTGCCCAACATAATCTCGCTTGCCCACCATGACGCCCTCGTGGCGTAGGATGTCGTAGGCCGTCGTGGCGTGGAAATAGAAATTCGGCAGCGAGAACGACATCAGAAAATTCTCCGCTGTGAACGGCAATTTGAAATCCTTGAGTTCGAAGCGCATGTCGCGGCCTTCGTGGGCGTTGATGTCGCCCGGCGTAAACGCTTCGAGCGTCTGCAGCGCGCCGGCGAGCTTGTGCCTGAGGTCGGCGAAATTCGACGGCGGCGGGGTAAAGTCCGGGGAAAACACGCCTCCCGCCAATGCTTCCAGCGCGCCGACCGAATGCACGACCGTGGACTTCACTTGGTAATTGAACGGCAACATGTCCTCAAACAGGCGCGCCTCGATGAGTTCGGACGCCGCCAACGATTTCGCCGCACAATGCGCCTCGGCTTTTTCGAGCAGACCAACCATTGCGCCAAGCGTTTGGCGAAAGGACGGGACGGTGATGTCGTAAAGTGAAAATGGCATCGCAGACTCCTTCGCACCACACTTATGAACCCGCGCGCGTTCGACCGCAAATGAGACCTTAATCCTGGTTCGAACGCACCTTCACATACTCCCCCGGCGCGTCGCAAAGCGGCTTGAGTTTGCCCTCTCCGGGCGTACGCGCTGGAACCTCCGCGCCGGCTCGCGCGCGCAGCCATTGATCCCAATAGGGCCACCAGGAGCCCGGATGTTCGTGCGCGAACGCGAACCAATCCTCCAGGCCGCCCTTTAGGTTCTTATTGGTCCAATACTGATATTTGTTCGCCGACGGATGGTTGATCACGCCGGCGATATGGCCAGAGCCGGCAACGACGAATTCCACTGCCCCGCCAAAGGCAAGCGCGCTGCGGAACACCGAGGCCG
>CADEDG010000198.1 GCA_902826035.1 uncultured Alphaproteobacteria bacterium | reverse complement strand
CACCGGCGAAGTGTACACCCATCTGTCGCGCCCACTCTCCAACCCACGACAGCATACGTCCGCGCCATAATTCGCGAAGTCGTGAGAAGCGCTTGCGCCCCCCGGGTAAGGCCCGTCGCGATCTCCGCCCCGCGCCGCATATTCCCACTCCGCTTCGCTGGGCAGCCTGTATCCTCCCTCTGTGCGCGCATTTAGCCATTGAATATAGGCGTTCGCATCTTCCCAGGTCACACAAGTAACGGGACGATCGTCCGTCTGGTAGAAACCCGGGGCGCGCCAGCTGCCAGCAGCGACCGTGTCCCAGTAGCCCGTATTCGCCCGATCTGTGTAGCAGTCGTTGACTGTCAGATGATTTTCGGAGCGAACGAACGCCGCGAACTGCGCCACCGTCACCTCAAACTTGCCAATTGCAAATGCGCTAATGTTCAATCGCCGCTGAGGGCCTTCATCACCTCGACCGATTTCGCTGGTCGGAGAGCCCATCGTGAAGCTGCCAGACGGCACAACGACCATCTCCGGACAGTCAGCACAATCTCGAAACAAGCGTAGGGTTGTTGGTGGAGCGGAAGGAGCGATTTCAGCCGAAGGCACGCTCGTACCCGACGGAACGCCAGAGGCGCTTGTGTCAGATGCACTCGCATGCTGGATGCGGCTACGCAGATTACGACAAACAATAGGCACGTCGCTCAGCAACGCTCTTATCGACGCCTGCTCACCACGAGACGAGAGATCAACAAATCGACCTTGCCAAGCGTTGCAGATCGCTGGCGGATCAGGGCGCGACGACTGCGCTACGGCGTCATTGCCAAATAGGAAGAGGCATGCGCCAAGGATAACCAATCTCATCCATGCCTCCGCGCATGCCCGATTCAAAGCGATCTCGCAACGCGAAAGCCGATACCTCTAAATCTGGTGGATCGTGGCTGGCTATCTCTTCTGGCGGAGTGAAGTGAGCGCGCGTCCAAGGCCCCGAAATTTCCGCCCCGCGCAATTCGCATAGAGCAGTCTCCGCTCTCCCAGACCGTCCCGTTGGACGGGGCACCGACGTAACTTGAATTGTAGCAGTCCCCCACCCACTCCTCGACGTTACCGTGCATGTCATAGATGCCAAAGAGATTTGACGGGTATGAGCCGACAGGTGCGGTCGAGTCGCTGTTAAAGCGCGCCTGTCTGGCGCTCATTGAAGAACCAGTAGAGTAAGGCGTCGTTGTTCCAGCGCGCGCGGCGTACTCCCACTCCGATTCTGTGAGCAGGCGATACTGCCGGCCTGTTTGCCGACTTATCCATCGAACGTATTCCTGCGCATCGTCCCAGCTCACATTAACAACGGGGCGGTCTCCACGCCCCCAGCCTTGGTCATTTGGGTTCGGGTTGTCCTGGCAACCGCCACCATTTACGCAGGCGGACCATTGGTTAAATGTGACCTCATACTTTCCAACCAGGAAACTGTTCACGGTCACGGTGTGCTGCGGCCCCGCATCTTGCGACAATGATATCAGCGTCTCGCCCGCAGATGCTCCCATTAGGAAAATCCCGCCAGGAACAACGACCAAGCGCGGACACCAGGCTTCGCCGTTACAGTCATCAACTTCGTCACGCGAGTGCGGCGTCAGCTCCGCAAGTCGCGCCTGCGCGGTGCGTCGAATGCTGCACGTTGCCAGCGTGCTGTCCACGAACGCCTGGACCCGCGCGAGATCATTCTGACTGCCAAGTTGAGCCCAACGCGACTCTGCCTCAGCGCAAAACACTGTGCTGGAAGGCGCTTCAGATCTTATCTGCGGCAACGATCTTGCGACTCGAAAGCCGTAGTAAAAAGTTCGCGTCGTCGGAATTGCCGCGTTTCGGCTGGCCGATCGGATCGACGCGGAATCTGAGTTCCAACCTCCACCTCGGATCGATCTACTTCCGCAATCTGCAGTGACAAAGGCCGATCCGTCGGCCGGCACTGAGTCCAAATCTTCTTCGTGGCAATCCTGAACCCATTCTTGCACGTTGCCGAGCATGTCATAGAGCCCGAACCGATTTGGGCGAAACTCTCCCACGGGCGACGTATGAAGCCAGCGGTCTGCGCCAACGACCGCGCCAACGCCATAAGGCATCGAGAGAAAAAGCAAGTCGGATGGGTTTTCGTATGCATCACCAAAGTTCGCGAGTTCACGACTCGGTGTCCCGGCCCATGGGTACGGCGTTGAAGAACCGGCTCGT
>CADEDG010000197.1 GCA_902826035.1 uncultured Alphaproteobacteria bacterium | reverse complement strand
GCTCGACACCGCCTTCTGCACCGGAGCTATGGCGTCAGCGGAATTGGCTTCAACCTCCGCCAGCCGCTGCATGATCGAGCCGATGGCTTCGGCCACGCGCGCGCCGGCGCGCTCCTCGCTGTCGAGCATGCGCTCGCCAAGGTCGCGCGCCAACGTTTCCTGGCGCTGATTGAAGCGTTCGGCCATACGCGCGACTTGCTCGCCGACCTGTTCGATCGCTTGCGCGCTGCGTTTTTCCACGGCGCCAAAACGCTCTTCCAAGCGCTCGGAAAGACGCCCGACTTCCAGGCCCATGCGGTCGAACGCGGCTGCTTCCCGGGTTTCGATTTCGTCGAAGCGTTGTTCCAAAGTCGTCGCCATGCGCGAGAGTTCCTCACGCACCGCCGCCGCCGCCGCATCGTCGTTGCGTGCCTCAACCGTGCGCAGGCGCTTGTCAACGGTCTCCGACATGCGCCGGATTTCCAACGAGATCGCTTCGATCGTTTGTGCTTGGCGCCGCTCGGCTGCCGCCAAGCGCCGGTTCACGTCCGCTAGCGCTTCGTCAAACCCTTCGCCGCGCGAACCTTCGAGCGCTGCCTGCAATTGGCCCGCCAGTTCGGCGCGCGCGTCGCCGACCATTTGCGAGAGCCGCTCTTCCAGCACAGCGCGAACCGCTTCGGTTTCCTGCGCAGCATCCTTCTGTTCCATACGCGCGCCGAGCGAGGATACGGTCTCCTCGAGCGTGCGGATGGCGGTGTTGGCGGTCGATTCAGTTTCGGCGATGCGGTCGGCGAGCCGGCGCAGAGCATTGTCGAGAGTTACGACCGCCTCGTTGTCGCCATGGCTTTCTGCGTTTGCCGTTTGCTCTACCTGCGAAAGACGCGCTTCAAATGCGGCCAGCGCATCGGTAACGGGGCTGGTTTCGGTTTTGCGTTCAAGTGCTACGAGACGCTCGCCGATATCCTGCTGCTGCTGACGCACGTCGGTGAGGTCGATCCCGCCGCCTGCGCCGCTGTCCTCAACCTGCTTGACCCGGGCGGCGAGCGCCAGTTGGGCGTTGCGAAGATCGGCGATCGCTGCGCCTGCCGCTTGGCGCAGGCCCGCAGTCGATTCCCGCGCACCGGCTTCCGCACGCTCGATGCGGGCGATGAGAGTGGATTGCTCGCCCTTCAATTGCTCAATGGCGCCGACGCGCTTGGCGATCTCGCTTTCGAGCCGCACCACTTCTTCGAGCAACGCTTCGCGAGCGCCGCGGGTTTCGCTCGCGGTCTCAGCTCGCACTTCCTGGATCGCAGTTTCGATGACTCGGCGCGTGGAAGTTTCGGTCTCCGCCAGCCGTTCGCTCATTTGTTCTTGCAGCAGCCGCAATTCGGCGACTGCGTCGGCTGACGCTTGCGCCGCTTGGTGCGCAGCCTCTTCAGCCACTCTGCGTGCTTCAGCCAGCGTTCGTGCGTGCGCGCTGTTGCGGCTCTCCATCTCGGTGGTCAGGAACGAAGCCGCGGCTTCGGCGCGACGCGCCACTTCCTCGGCAATCGCGACTTGGTTTTCCAGTCGCGCGCGCACGCCAAGCAAATCTGACTTCGCCGTGTCGAGCGCACGGCGGCTTTGCTCAGAATCTTCTTCAGCGCGCTCAAGGCGGCCGCCCAGCGTGTCGCCAGCGATGCGGAAGTGCTCGAGCGCCTCGGCCACGCGTTCGGCGCTCTCCCCGGAAACAGCCTCAGCGTCCTCGATGCGCGCCGCCAATCCAAGCACGGAGCGGTCGATGGTGGAGACCGCACGGTCAAGCCCGGTGACGGCCAGCTGCGTGCGCCGCTCGATCGCCTCAAGCCGCTGCGCCAGCCGTGCGGGATCGAGTGTCCGCGGTTGCGGTGATGACGTGCTCAGGTCCCAGTCGTCGTCTCCGCGGTCATCCTCGAACCGTGTCGAACTCAGCGCGCGCAGCGGGCGTTGCCGCGGCGTGGCGGATTGGCCGCCCTGGGGCGTTTGGTTGGCAAGGGCGAAATTCAGATATTCGGCGACAGTCATGCCCTGGCGCTCAGCCGCTTCGCGCGCAGCCTCTCGCACTTTTGGGTCAATGCCCTTGACGTTCCAGCTTTGCGCGCCGCTCATTGTTCCAGCCCTCGCGATCGACAGCGCTGCCCGCAGCTCCGTCACGCCCAACCATCGCTGCGAGTTCCCAGCCCTGAGAATCGCTGATGGTTCAGCAGTGTCGATCAAACTGGGCGCGGTGTTAATGGCGGGTAAAATGA
>CADEDG010000196.1 GCA_902826035.1 uncultured Alphaproteobacteria bacterium | reverse complement strand
CCTTGATCAACGTGCGGATGTCGCTATCGGTCAGATGGGCGCGCATGGTTACGATGGTCATGGGCGTCTCGCGCTGGCGGGCGCGCGGCGACTCGGATCGCCGCGCAGGTTTCGTTACCTTTGGACGCGGGTCTTAACGAAGCCTTGATCGAATTTGTTCTTAAGGGGAAACAATGCTCGAAGGCATCAGGATCGTCGAATACGCCACCTATATCGCGGCCCCCGGCGCCGGGGGCATCATGGCCGATTGGGGCGCGGACGTGATCAAGGTGGAGCCGCCGGGTGGGGATCCCATCCGCATGTTCTTCGCCTCCGTCGGCGTCGAGAGTGCGATCAACCCGGTGTTCGACATGGACAACCGTGGCAAGCGCGCCATCGTGCTCGACACCGCCCAGGAAAGCGGACGCGATGCACTCTTGTGCCTTGTCGACCGCGCCGACGTGTTTCTCACCAATGTGCGCCCCGGCGGGCTGAAGCGCGCCGGACTCGACCATGATTCCCTGCTCGAACGTTGCCCGCGGCTCGTTTACGCAAGCGTTTCCGGCTACGGCCTCGACGGCCCCGACGCCGATCGCCCCGGCATGGATTCCGCCGCGTTCTGGGCGCGCTCGGGGCTTGCTTCGATGTTCAGCCCCAAGAGCGGCGAACCCATCGCGCTGCGCACGGCCTTCGGCGATCACGTGGCGTCGATGGCTACAGTCGCGGGAATTCTCGCCGCCCTGCACGAGCGCAACGCCACCGGCAAGGGACGTCTGGTGGAGGCGTCGCTCCTTCGCGCAGCGCATTATGCAGGCGCTTCCGACCTTGCACTGCAACACGCGATCGGGCGTGTCTCCTCAAACAAGCCGCGCAAGGATGCGCCGCAACCGCTGATCAATGTGTTCAAGACTAGCGACGGCCATTGGGTGAGCCTGCTGACGCGTCAAGGTGAAAAAGATTGGCCCAAGCTTGCGCGCACCCTTGGTCTCGATGCGCTCGGCGCCGAACCACGTTTCGCCAGCGCCAAAGCCCGCCGCGAAAATCGCGATGCGTTGATCGAAGCGCTGGACGCCGCCTTCGGCTCGCAGCCGCTCGCAGAGATTGCCGCTGCGCTCGACGCAGAGGAAATGATCTGGTCGCCGATCCTGACGCCGCGCGAAGCGGTCGCCGATCCCCAAGCGCTCGCCGCAGGCTGCGTGGTGCAAACGCCGACGCACGATGGCGGACAAATGAACGCGCCTGCCTCGCCGGTTCGCTTTCCTGGGGGCGACGACGGCCCCAAAGGTCCATCCCCACGCGTAGGCGAACACACACGCACGGTCCTGACCGAGCTTGGCTATGGAGAACCCGAGATCGACGCAATGTACGCCAGCGGCGCGGCGGCTTGAGTGCATTTCCATAAACATTGAAACACCACCCATCCCCGGATGAATGCGCGGCATTCAGTCCGGGGCCCAAGAACACGAACGGTTCGCGATCTTGGGTCCCGGACTTCGCCTTCGGCGAATCCGGGAATGGGTGTTGAAGCGATTAAACTCGGAAAGGACGAGTTCTAGCGCTCGCGTTCCTCAACGCCGGCTCGCCCGCGCGTACGCGTTCAGCGCCTGCATTGGATCGCGCGCCTCTTCGTCGCCGCCGCCGATCAACGGCAACAGCGCCAGCGAGAACAGCGCGTGCGCGAGTTCTGGCGACATCGGCGCCTCGGTGCGGGCATATTCTAAACGCTGTGACGAAGCCGCGCCGACTTCCACGCTGACACCCACACCGGCTTCGAAATCGAGCCGCTGCAACAATTCATGCGCCGAGCGCGGCGCGCCGTTCGCGTAGAACAAGCCGCGATTGGCGGCAGCCTCGCGCGGAAACAGCGCCGCAGCACTTGGCGCGCCTTGGTCGGCGGCTTCGATCAGGCGCGCCGCGCCTGCGGGGCCCATCACGTGGGCGGCGTAGAGTTCACCCGCACTGGGCGCGCGTCCAAGTCGAGACTGCAATGTCGCCGCATTCTCGCGCGCGAGCTCCGCGGCCATGCGCGCGGAAATTTCCGGATCGGTACGCAGCGCCAGGATTTGCTGGCGGGTGGCCGCGTCCGCGCCTTGCTTCAGCGCCGCGGCCTCGGCGCCCAAACCGTGTTCGGCGCCGTGGCGGGCCACCATGTCGAGCCAGGTGGAATCGATGAATTGGAACAGGCCCGTGGCTGAGGAAGTTCCTGCTCGCGCGCACGGGTTGAACGCGCTCTCGCGACGCGCAGTCTCGACCAACAGCGAAAAATCCACTCCGGTCGCGCGCGAGGCCCGCGCGATCGCGGCGCGGACGCCAT
>CADEDG010000195.1 GCA_902826035.1 uncultured Alphaproteobacteria bacterium | reverse complement strand
TGGAGTTGCGCCAACATGAAACGCGCTGCGCTGTTCGCATGCCTTCTCGCGCTATGCACGCCCGCCTCGGCTCAACCGCCTGGCGAAACCGGCGGCCCGCTCGTGTCCCAAAGCGAGCGCGACGCCATCGCTGCACGCGTACGCGAGGGCGCTGCTTGTCCGGGCTGCGACCTATTCCAAGCCGAACTCGCCTATCACGATATAAGCGCACGGGATTTTTCAGGCTCGCGCCTGCGCCAGGCTGAATTGTCGCTGGTCACCGCCGACCGCGCTCGCTTCCGACGCGCCAATTTGTCCATCGCCAATATGTTCGGCGGGCGGTTTTCGAGCGCTGATTTCACCGAGGCGAACCTCGAACGGGCGACCGGCGTCGGCGGCTACTTCGGCGGCGCCCGCTTTGACGGCGCCCGCATCGAGGGGATGAATTTTTCCGGGGCCGAACTCGCTGATGCCAGGGGCCTGACGCAGACACAACTGAACGCGGCATGCGGCGATAGCGCTACGACACTGCCGGCGGGGATGACCATTCCCCGCTGCTGAGCGGAGGCAAAAGCAAGCGATGGGCTAAGGGGCGAAGGGCGAGGTAAGCGGAGGCCGAGGCCTCCGGGAGGGCCTCACCCCTGCGAAAATGGCCTCCCCGTAACGCGCGGCCTCGCGCACGCATCGTCGGACCAATTGACAAACCGCTTACCAACGCCAAGTGGAATCGTCTGCGTCCTTATCAAGCGCCACACAGACCGCCGCGCCGAGAAAACGCACAGCATCCGACCTGGTTAACGGCCATTTGTTGCCGCAAGTGCGCTCCAGGCACACGCACCCAATCGCCGACTGGCGCGCCTCATCGTCCCAGAACACTTCCACACCGGCCCGCCTCAAATCGAGACGGCGGAAAGCGCGCAGCCCATGCACATAGGTCTCGTAACTGTCCTGATGCTCAACGGACGCTCGCAATTCACGCTGATCTTCTTCTGACAATAAGCCTCTTTGTCCCGACAACGCCTCCGCAAACGCGGACGGACCTGTACGAACCAACTCCGCCCATGCACGCGTCCGTTCAACCAAGGCTTCGCGCGTGTCACCCTCCACAGGCGCCAATTCGCCGAATATATCCCGATTGGCGTCTCCCGAAAAGTACAGCGGCGCCTCATTCATCACGCGCTCTACTCTTACGTCGGCGAGCATCATGCCCCTGTCATCGCCATAATGGCATGGGCCCATCAGCATAATCCAATCCTCATTGGATTCCACCCTCGCCCTCTCCGCAGCGGCGCACAGATCGTAAAAGCGCCCTACAAGACTAACGCGTCTTTGCACGGTGCGCGCGCGACGCTCCGCGCTGTCTGAGAAATTCTCTACTATGTAACTTATGTCGCTGCCGATGGACGCAGCAAGCGGACTTTCATAGAAGCGAGCGCGGTAGTGGTAGTATTCAAGCCAACGCATGACGCCGGTAAGCCGCACCCACCGACAATGAAATCGCGCGCGCTCCTGCAGCGCTTGCGGCGTCTCATACTCCGTGCGCCTCGCGGAAAAATATGGATCGCCAAATTCGGCGTCGATTGGCTGCACGGACGATGAGCCTGGAGAACCATCCATTGTATCAGGGCAGGAGAAGTGTGTGTAATAAACCGCGAAGACCTCGCCGCGCGACTCTTCGGCGACCGCCGACAATGGCGCCAATCCCGCGATTAGAGCAAAAATCAGCGCCCTCATATGCACCTCGCCGCCACAATGACGGCGGGCGGACCGAATCGTCAATGAAACGGCAATCAAATGACAGTGATCATGGTTTCCTCGCACACATAACCGAGAGCTACTCCACCACCCTTATATGCAGCTCTTTCAGCTGCTTGGCCGTCACTTCCCCCGGTGCGTTCATCATCAGATCCTGCGCTTGTTGATTGAACGGGAACACGATGACTTCGCGGATATTGTCCACCCCAGCGAGCAGCATGACGATGCGGTCCACGCCCGGCGCTGAGCCCCCGTGCGGCGGCGCGCCGTAGCGGAAGGCGTTGAGCATGCCGCCGAATTTCTCCTCCACCACCTCGCGGCCATAGCCCGCGATCTCGAACGCCTTGATCATGATCTCGGGCTTGTGGTTGCGGATCGCGCCGGAGGAAAGCTCCACGCCGTTGCAAACGATGTCGTACTGGAAGGCGGTGATTTTCTCGATGGTGGCGCGGTCGCTTGGGTCAAGCTTCAGAAACGCTTCGTGATCGTAGTTCGGCATCGAGAACGGATTGTGCGAGAAATCGATCTTCTTCTCCTCCTCGCTCCACTCGTACATCGGGAAGTCGACGATCCAGCAGAAC
>CADEDG010000194.1 GCA_902826035.1 uncultured Alphaproteobacteria bacterium | reverse complement strand
GGGTCGCTTTGCTGGGTTCAGCGCTGATCGCGCTCACCGGGCTTTGGCTCGCCACCGCCTTCATTGCCGACGTGTTCTCCCATCAGCGCGCTCTTGGCGCTCCGCTTCTGATGTTTGGCGGGACGCCAGTCTATGCGCCCTGGGCGGTTCTGGCATGGACGAGCGCGTATGCGGAAGCGTTTCCGAAACCATTTTCGGTGGCGCGCCTCATCGTCTTTGGCGCTTTCGTGCTCACGCTCATTCCGATTGTCGCCGCCGCGCGCGGCAAGCTCGGCGTCAAACCCTTCGGCGCCAAAGCGTGGGGTGCGGCGGACGATGCAAAGGCCGCTGGACTGCTCGCCGACACCGGCGCCGTGCTGGGCAAGTTCGGGCGAGAGATACTGTGCTTCGACGGTCCTGAGCATCAGCTCCTCATCGGCGCGTCCCGATCCGGCAAGGGCAGAGGCCAGGTCGTGCCGACGCTTCTGGCGTGGCCGCACTCGGCGCTGGTGCTCGACGTCAAGGGCGAGCTCGCCGACGGCGATGCGCGCCATCGCTTTCCGGGCACAGCGGGTTTCCGCGAAAGTCTGGGTCCGGTCATGCGCCTCGCGCCGACGCGTCTGGACTCGACCTCGTTCAACCCGCTGTATGAAGTGCGCAAGGGGCCGAACGAAGTCCGTGACGTCCAGAACATCGTAGAGATCCTCGTCGATCCGCAGGGCGATGGGCGCCATCAGGATTTTTGGGACCGCTCGGCCAAGACAATCCTCGTCGGCGTCATCCTGCATGTGCTGTACGCCGAGCCGCCAGAACGAAAGACGCTGGCGGTGGTGCGCGAGAAGCTGCGCGATCTCGATGCGACCGCGCAAGTGATGAAGTCCACTTTGCATAGGCTCAATGCGGCGACAAACCAGCCGGAGGTGCATCCCGAAGTGTTGCACGCGGCGGAATCGTTTCTCGCCGGGGAAGAGCGTCTGCAGAGCGGGGTGAAAGCGACGGCGGAGAGTTTCTTCGGCCTGTTCGCCGACGAGATCGTCGCCCGCAACACGGCGACATCCGACTTTCGCATCGGCGATCTGATGTGTGGGCCGAAACCTGTGACGCTCTATTTGCAGCCGCCGCCTTCGGATGCGCAGCGGCTGATGCCCTTCCTGCGTCTCGTCATCAATCAGTTCGCCCGCGCGCTGATGGAGCATCAGGAGAAGGACGCGCAAGGGCGGCCAAAGCGCCACCGCCTCATCCTTGTGCTCGATGAATTTCCCATGCTCGGACGCATGCCGTTCTTCGAGACCATGATGGGCGCGATGGCGGGCTATGGCCTGAAGGCCTTCCTCGTCACGCAGAGCCTCAATCACCTGACCAAGGCCTATGGCCGCGAGAATGTCATTCTCGACAACGTCCATATCGTTACGGCGTTTTCGGCCGCCGACAACGACACCGCAAAGCGCATCGCCGAGATGGCGGGCGAAGTGTGGGAATTGCGCGAGAGCGAGACGCATACGCGCCCGAGATCAATGCTTGGATGGCGCAAGGGCTCGACCACAGTTCGCGAGGAACGTCGTCCGCTTCTCCTGCCTGCCGATGTGCGTTCTTTGCCGCGCGATGAAGAGCTGATCTTTGTCTCCGGCGCCAAGCCCATCCGCGCCAAGAAACTCAAATTCGACCAGGAGGGCGTCTTTGCTGAGCGTCTTCGTCCGGCATCGGGCGAACGGCCAAAACTCACGACAACACATGATTGGGCGCAAGTGCGCGCGCTTGGGACAATTCCGCAGGTGGTGAAGCCGCCAAAGGCCAAGCCTGCGATGTCTCAGCCGCTCGCGGGTCAGCCCGATCTTTTTGCGCATGCCGCGACGCGGCCAACCAAAATTTCCGATGCAGCCATGTCGGGCTTTCGCGCCGCAGACGGAACGGCGTTGGCGCATCCGGCGAGCGCTTCAGCGCCACCGCCAGCCGCGATTGACGCCCCGCCTGCCGAAACGCCGCGGCGTCGGCGTCAGGCCAAGGGAATCTGATCCATGGCCGCGCGCAAACTCACCGTCTATCTGCCGCCGAGCCTCGACGCCAAGGTGCGCAAGGCCGCGCGCGACCAGCACCGTTCGGAATCGAGCATTGTTCTCGAAGCGCTCAAGGCGCGGCTCGAACGCGGCGACGCCACCAACGCCGTCATCGAGGAAAGCGCGCGCCGTCAGCTTTCGCGCGTCGATGCGCGGCTTGAGAAGGTGATTGGCGAGGGGCTCATCCTCAAGGAGATCGTGCTGCTCTTCGTCCGTGTCTGGCTGGAGCACAATCCACCGATCGATGAGCATCTGGAGGAAGACGCCGCCGCCAGCGCCGAGGCGCGCTTCGAGCGCTTCCTCGATTTCGTGGCGCAG
>CADEDG010000193.1 GCA_902826035.1 uncultured Alphaproteobacteria bacterium | reverse complement strand
GCGTAGTCTTGGACCGGTTCTTCAACGAAGGAATTGTCGGGTTGGCGCACGCGTCGTTGGTACGAGAAGGCAAAGACGGGCTCGATGCCGGACGAGGTGTTGCCAGCCAGGAGCGAAATGGTGCCGGTCGGTGCGATCGTGGTGAGGCACCCGTTGCGTAAGCCGTGTTCTGCGATCATCGCTCGCGTCGCGGCATCGAGCGACGCTGGGGTAGGACGATCAAGAATGGCCTGTTCGTAGGCGGGGAACGGGCCTTTCTCCGCGGCGAGTTCAGCAGAGGCGTGGTAGGCGGCTGTCCGGATCGTGTCGAGCCATCGACGGGTGAGCGCCACACCGTCGGCTGCCCCATAACGCGCGTTGCAGAAGATCAGCGCATCGGCGAGCCCTGTGATGCCGAGGCCAATGCGCCGTTTGGCCTTGGCCTCTTCCTCCTGCTCGCGCAGTGGGTAGCGCGAGACATCGATCACGTTGTCCAAGAAACGAACGGCTGTGGTGGTGAGATCAGCCAGTCGCGCTTCATCGATCCGCGCGTTTGGCTCAAATGGAGCCTCAACCAATCGAGAAAGGTTGATTGAACCGAGCAGACAGGCGCCGTAGGGCGGGAGTGGCTGCTCGCCGCACGGATTGGTGGCTGCGACGGTTTCACAATAGGCCAGATTGTTTGAGGCGTTCACGCGGTCGATGAAAATGACGCCTGGTTCTGCAACGTCATAGGTCGCTCGCATCAGTCGCGCCCAGAGATCGCGCGCTCGCACCGTGCGATAAATCTCGCCGTTGAACTGCAATGGCCAATCCTGGTCTGCCGTGAGCGCGGCCATGAAAGAATCTGTCACCAACGCGGATACATTGAAATTGCGCAGTCGCGTCGCATCGCGCTTGGCGTCAATAAAGTCCTCGATGTCCGGATGATCGATGCGTAGGCAGGCCATCATAGCGCCGCGACGCTGACCCGCGGACATAACCGTCCGGCACATGGCATCCCAGGCGTCCATGAAGGAAAGTGGACCGGAGGCTTTTGCGCCAACGCCCCGCACTGGCGCGCCTGCCGGCCGAATTGTTGAGAAATCCATGCCGACGCCGCCGCCTTGCTGCATCGTCAGCGCCGCTTCCCGCAGATGCTCGAAGATGCCGTTAAGATTGTCGGGGATCGTGCCCATGACAAAGCAATTGAACAGCGTCACCGCGCGGCCGGTGCCGGCGCCCGCGATAATCCTGCCCGCGGGCAAGAACTGGAAATCTATCAGCGCCTCATGAAACTTCTCGCGCCAGCGCTGCCGTCCAGGCCCAAGCTCAGCGTCGGCGACAGCAGAAGCAACACGCGACCATGTAGCCTCAACATCCGCGTCACCTTCACGGCCCTCGTTGAGGAAGCGGTATTTGGCGTTCCAAATTTCCGCGGAGATGGTGGCGTCGAACGGCATTGCATTCTCCATATGTGCATTCGCTGCATCGACGACCACTCTCGGTGAGTCTCTCGTAATGGAGAGGTAAATTGCCGGGTCACGCGACAACGCAGCGCAGATGTTGGCATTTGTCGGTTCGCGACTTGATTGTCGTCAATCGACGCGACGCAGCTAGCGTGCTGAGCGCCGGTGTTGCGACGACCCGCAACAGCGTCGAAAGCGTCGCAATCTCTCTTGATGATGATCAAATGGATCGCTGAGCATGGAGCGTAGATTGGGCCCGCCGCGATATTTGGTGCGGCCATCTGGAGCGACGCTTTGGCGGAATGGTGGCCAGTATTTCGTTTTTACGCCCCCGCATAGAAATGCGGTCGCCAAAAAAATTCCGTCGGAGCGTCGCAGGTTGCCAAAGAGGGCGCCATGCAAAGCCTTGAAGTGCGCGTCGTTGCGCTCGGAAAGAAGCTGCGAAGTGTAGCGCTTGAGCATGGTTTCGACCTGAACGAAGCCGGGCTCATCGTTCACGAAGCTTGCCTCTACATTCTGCGCGACCTACCGGACGCGGCGCAGCTGATCGCCGATGTTGGGGAGGCGGATCATCAAGTGGAGGCGTCCGTCCCTTCTTCACCCAGTGCTTGGCGAGGTGCTTAGATCCGAGACAGCGGGGCGTCATCGCCACGGGCCCCAAAGCTTGCCGTGGGTGTAGTCAGGTCCTCTGACGCCAGCGTCACCAAGCAGGAGATAAGGGGGCAAAGTGTCTTCTTCGGATGACTTTTAAGCCGAACGCGTTCGGCTACCCGAACCTGGCTTTCGTCGAAAGAGGTGGAGCGCCAGTTTTCGGCGATCTCGAGCCGGCGGCGCACATGACAGCTGAATGACTGGATTGCGAACGGTTGGCCGGTCGTCGATCATGCGTCGGGGAGTGCAGGAGAGCCCGCCATGGCAAAGAAGCCCGCGATAGCGAGAGGAACGCCGGACGATCCCTGGGCGCTGAAGACGCCGCCGCTTGCGTCAGATTTCACCATGCATCGCGACGTGAAGGACGGGAAAGACGTTCTCGTCTGCACGGTCGGCAAGACAGTACTCCTCTATGACACGCGCTGTCTGGATGACCTTCACGCCATGCTCAAGAAGCACGGCGACTGGATGGAGCTCGGCTCCGCCGACGAACAGAAGGACGCGA
>CADEDG010000192.1 GCA_902826035.1 uncultured Alphaproteobacteria bacterium | reverse complement strand
CGGGTTTTCCGGCGAGTGCGTTGACGTACGCCTATGTCTTCGCTTCGGCGCGTTTTTTCGGAGGACCGCGTCACGCGGCTGAATCTCCGCTGAACCAAAAATGGCGAACGCCGCCCGGCTCTGCTCTTTATTTCGCCATTCCGATCAGCCACATGAGCGCAATGAACCGACGCCTCCTCCTTCTCGGCCTGATCGCCGCCAGCGCAACGCCCGCTCTCGCGCGCCAAGGCTCGCCCGATCTGCGCCCGCGCACAATTGTGGCGCCGGTGACGCCAACGCCGGTGACGCTCGAGGGCGCGCAGCGCAATGCAGCGCTCGCGCGCGCCAATGCCGCGCTCAATGGCGTGCAGCGTTTGCAGGGTCGCTTCGTGCAAAGTTCGCCCGATGGCGGCAACGCCCGCGGCCGCTTTTTTCTGGAGCGGCCAGGCCGGCTGCGCTTCCAATACGATCCGCCCTCGACATTGCTGATTGTGTCGGACGGGCGCGTGGTCGCCATGCGCGATACAGCGTTGCGCACCACCGAGCGCACGCCGCTGCGCTCAACGCCGCTGCACCTTATTCTCGACGCCAGCGTCGATCTCGCGCGCGATGCGCGGGTGACGCGCGTGGCGCAAGCGGGCGAACGGCTGATGATCACCGCGCGCGACCGCACCGGGGAAATGGACGGTTCGATCACTTTGAATTTCGGGCCGAATGCGGCGCTGGAATCGTGGGACGTCATCGACGGCGCAGGCGCAACAACGCGCGTGGTGCTCTCCGAACTGACGCGGCCCGCGAGCTTTGACCGCGCTCTCTTCCGCTTGGACGATATCGTCGTCACCCGCCCCGGCCCCCGTCGTCGGTAGTTGGCGGCGCGCCAAGTCCGAAAACCGCTTCGGCGCAACAAGTTTCTCCGTTCCGCTCCTTGATTGTTTCGCCTCTGTGGCGTACATACAACGCAGCGGTCGCCGCACATCCCCCTGGATGGCGTCGTCCCCCCCGCTGACGGATCCAGCGCGGCGCCCGCCTGCCGGACTTTATCCCCTGCCGGCTAATATGCGCTTCCCTCAAAGCGCATCCGAGGGCCCGGACGCGAAGCGCGTTCGGGCCCTCACTTGCTTGCCCCTCCCTATGTTTCTCGCGCCGCCTGTGGTGCATGGACCGATGCTTCGAATCGCCAGCTGGAACATCAATTCGGTCAGGCTCCGCATCGATATGGTGTGTCGCTTCCTGGCGGAGGCGACGCCCGACGTCCTCTGCCTGCAGGAGATCAAATGCCGGGAGGGCGAGTTCCCGGCCAAAGCCTTCAAGGACGCTGGCTACAAGCACCTGCACGTGGTCGGTCAGAAGGGCTGGCACGGCGTCGCCATCGTCTCCAAACGCAAGCTCGAGCCGCTCGAGGGCCCGGACCTGTGCCCCAAGAAAGAAGCGCGCGTGGCAGCCGCGCTTATCGACGGCGTGGAGATCCACAATCTCTACGTCCCGGCCGGCGCCGACGTGCCCGACCCGATCGGCAATCCGAAATTCAAGCACAAGCTCGACGTGCTCGACCGCATGAAGCGCGTCTACAAGAAGCGCACCGCACCGACGATCCTGGTCGGCGATCTCAATGTCGCGCCGGGAGAGTTCGATGTCTGGAGCCACAAGCAATTGCTCGATGTCGTGAGCCATACGCCAGGGGAAACCACGCGCCTCGATGCAGCGCTTGAAGCAGGCCGGTTCGTCGATCTGGCGCGCCTGCACAAGCCCTCGCCGGAAAAGCTGTTCACCTGGTGGAGCTATCGCAGCCCCGACTGGACCAGGAACAATCGAGGCCGCCGGCTCGACCACATCTGGGCCAGCGAAGACATCGCGGCGAGCTCGCAAGCCGAGGCGTTCCGGATTGAGACCCCCTGCCGCTCCTGGGAGCGGCCGAGCGACCACGTCCCGGTGCTCGCCGGCTTCCAGTTGTGAGGGCCCTGTGCTTTGGTGAGAGCGAAAGAAGACCGGAAAGAACCCATGCAGCACATCTCTCGGCGCACACTCATGAGCGCAGGCGCGGCGAGCGCGCTCTTGGCCGGTTGCGCCAGCGTGCCTCCAGCATCGCCAGGCGGCGCCCCGGCGCGTCCATCCCCGCCTAGCGCGAGCGAAGCGCTTGCGCAGCGGCTCGATCTGCTTGCCACCGAAATCCTGCGTGAATCGCCGGAGCGCTGCACTTCGCTTGGCGTCAGCGCGGAGCGCGCGGGCGGGCGTTACATTGATCGATTGAGCGATTCTTCGCTTGAAGGCTCGCGTCGCACGCGCGCGATCCTGCAGCGTGCTTTGGCGGACCTCGCCGCACTCGATCGCAACGCTCTGCCGCAGCGCGACCTTATCACCCTGGATGTTGTCAGTGCCGCCTACGAAAACAGCCTGGCGAACTCCGCCTTCGAAATCGGCGGCGGCGCTGGCGCGCCCTACGTGGTCAGCCAACTTACCGGCGCCTATCGCAGCTTGCCCGACTTCATGGATTCTCAGCACCCGCTGCGAACACGGGACGAGGCGGACGGCTACATGGCGCGGCTCAGCGAGTTCGTTCGCCAGCTCGATCAGGAAACCGCGATGATCGCCGAGGACGCCGGCAAAGGGGT
>CADEDG010000191.1 GCA_902826035.1 uncultured Alphaproteobacteria bacterium | reverse complement strand
CCAGGGCTGCGGCCATCTCACCCGTGCGGACCAGCTCCAGCGTGCCGCCCAACGCAGCCGGCAATCCGGCAACGATGCCCGCCAGGATGATCATCGAGATGCCGTTGCCCAGGCCACGCTCCGTGATCTGCTCGCCGAGCCACATCAGGAACATGGTTCCCGTCACGAGCGTGACGACGGCAACGAAGATGAAACCGAAGCCGGGATTGATCACCACGCCCTGGTTCTGGAACGCCACCGCAGCGCCCCATGCCTGGAACAGGGCCAGCGCGATCGTGCCCATGCGCGTGTACTGGGTCAGCTTGCGCCGGCCCGACTCGCCTTCCTTCTTGATGGCGGCGAGGGACGGCACGACCACTGCCATCATCTGGACGATGATCGACGCCGAGATATACGGCATCACACCCAGCGCGAAGATCGACAGCCGCTCCAGCGCGCCGCCCGAGAACATGTTGAACATCGACAGGATGGTGCCCTGCTGCTGCTCGAAGAAACGAGCCAGCGCGATCGGATCGATACCGGGCACCGGGATGAAGGTACCGATGCGGTAGACGATCACGCCCGAAAGCTGGTGCTCGACCTCAAGCGCGGCGGGCGGCGCGATGGTTTGCCGGTGTTCGCGCGCTGGATAGCCGCTGCGGGTCGCGACGCGCTGGCCAAAGCAGATTTTCTGGCGCCAGCGCCGATGCACTGGACGCGGCTGGCCGCGCGCTCCTTCAACCAGGCCGCCTGGCTGGCGCAAGCCTTGTCGCGGCAGGCCGGCAAGCCCTGGAAGCCAGGCGCGCTCACGCGCATCAAACGACGGAAAAGCCAAGCAGGACTTTCAGCCTCGGAGCGGCGGCGCAATGTCGGCGGCGCGATCAGAGGCTCCAAGCGTTTCGAGGGCAAAATCATCGTCGTGGTGGACGATGTTTTCACCACTGGGGCGACTCTGGAAGCGTGCGCCCGTGCATTGCGTAAAGCAGGGGCTGCTGAAGTGCATGGCTTGACGCTGGCGCGCGTGGTGCGCCCGACCGATATTACGCTCTGAGGAGTATTGAGTCGGATGCCTGCCGTCACCGTCTACACCCGCGCTTTTTGCCCGTATTGCTCGCGCGCGCTGAACCTACTCAAGCGCAAGGGCGCGGCGGTGACCGAGATCGACGCCACCTTCGATCACCACAAGAAGGACGAGATGGTGAAACGCTCCGGCCGGCGCACATTTCCGCAGATATTCATCGGCGACACCCACGTGGGGGGCTGCGACGATCTACACGATCTCGAGCATAGCGGCGGGCTCGACCCATTACTTCGGAGCGCCTGATGCGAAAGCTGCGCGTTGCGGCGGTGCAATTGCGCTGCGGAATTGAACCGGCGGCCAACCGCGCGCACGCGCTGCCGTTCATTCGTGAGGCCGCCACAGCTGGCGCGCGTTTTATCGCCACGCCTGAAAACACCTATCGACTGGACCGCAATCGTGAGCGCGCGTTGGCGGCTGCGGGGCCTGAAGCGGGCGATGCCGAACTCGCCGCTTGGGGCCGCATCGCGCAGGAGTTTGGCGTTTGGCTGCTCCTGGGCTCGGCCGCAATCGCCGCCGGCTCAGGCAAGGTGTTCAATCGCTCGCTGCTCTACACGCCCGACGGCAAGATCGCCGCGCGCTACGACAAGATCAATTTGTTCGACGTGACGTTGGGCGGGGGCGAGACTTATCGGGAAAGCGAGACGGTGGAGGGCGGTTCGCGCGCAGTGCTCTGCGAGGGGCCGATGGGCGCCAAAATCGGCATGAGCATTTGCTACGATTTGCGTTTCGCTCCGCTCTACACGGCTTACGCCAAGGCAGGCGCCGAGATCATTACGGTTCCCTCCGCCTTCACCGCACCCACCGGCCAGGCGCATTGGGAAACGCTCCTGCGCACCCGCGCAATTGAGACCGGCGCTTTCATCGTTGCTCCAGCTCAGGGCGGGCGGCATGAAGATGGGCGCGCGACCTATGGCCATTCGATGATCGTCGATCCGTGGGGCGGCATCGTCGCGAAGCTCGATGATGACGAACCGGCTTTCATTGTCGCAGATTTGAATCTGGACCAGGTCGGCGAAGCGCGCGCAAAGATTCCAGCGTGGCAGGGCGGACGGGAGTTTGCTGGACCATGATCCGCTATGATCTTCGCTGCGCCAATGGCGACGAATTCGAAGCCTGGTTCGGCTCGATGGCCGATTACGACAAACAGACTGAAGCGGGTCAGGTCGAATGCCCCCATTGCGGTTCAAAGCACGTGGAAAAAGCGCCGATGGCGCCGGCGGTGGTGACCGGCCGCTCCAAGGAAAAGCAGAAGGAGCGCGCCGTCGCCATGGCGATGGCGGCGAAAGTGCGCGAGCACATCAAGGACAATTTCGACTATGTCGGCGACAAATTCGCCGACGAAGCCCGCAAGATGCACGCAGGCGAAAGCGAAGAGCGCGCCATCTGGGGCGAAGCAACGCCAGAACAAGCACGCGAACTCACGGAAGAAGGCATCCCCGCCGCCCCGCTGCCGCCGGAACTTGCCCCGGCGATGGAGCCGAAGAAGCTGAACTGAGCCCGGTGAAAAACGTGGATAGATTTGGTTCTATCGCGGGTTCAGGTTCGGTATT
>CADEDG010000190.1 GCA_902826035.1 uncultured Alphaproteobacteria bacterium | reverse complement strand
AGAATTTGTAGGCGCCGTGGCTGGTGCCCATGGCGATGGCGAGCGCATCGACTTGCGTGCGGGCGACGAAGTCCACCGCTTGATCGGGATCGGTCAAGAGCTGCGAATGGTCGAGCTTGCCTTCCGCGCCGTGGCCATCCTCGGCTTCGCCCATGCCGGTCTCCAGCGAACCCAGCACGCCCAATTCGCCCTCAACCGAAGCGCCTACCCAATGCGCCATATCGACGGTGCGGCGCGTGACTTCCATGTTGTACTCGTAGCTCGCGGGGGTCTTGGCGTCCTCCATCAGCGACCCGTCCATCATCACCGAGGTGAAGCCGTATTGGATGGCGGTGGCGCAGGTGGCCGGCGAATTGCCGTGGTCCTGGTGCATGCAGATCGGGATGTGGGGGTACATTTCCGCCAGCGCGTCGATCATGTGCTTGAGCATGATGTCGTTGGCGTAGTTGCGCGCGCCGCGGCTGGCCTGGATGATTACCGGCGCGTCCACTTCGTCGGCCGCCTCCAGGATGGCGAGCCCTTGCTCCATGTTGTTGATATTGAACGCCGGCAGCCCGTAATCGTGCTCGGCGGCGTGATCTAAGAGCTGTCGAAGCGTGATGCGCGCCATATGATGTCCCCGGGGCTTGTTTCGGCGCTTTCTTAGGCCAAGTAGCGCCGCTGGGGGAAGGGGGCCTATTCCGCCGCGTGGCCGCTCGCCTCTTCCGCCTCGCGCTCGCGCTTCCAGCGGCGCTCATCCAATTCGTGGCGGCCGACAATGATCAGCCCAGCAAAGAACAACACCCCAATCGTGACGTAGAACGGGTCCAGCTGCATGCCTAATCCTCCACTCCGCGCACCACGCCGAGCGCCCCGAGATGTGGCCGAAAACCAGCCGAAATGGCCAGCAGCATCCGTAGCCAGTCGAGTTCGGAGCCAGGCGGGCCAAAGATCGGTTGAACCGCGCCGACAATGAGGATGGCGCCGGCGACGCCGTTCGCGAGCGCGGCCGTAACTTTGCGCCGCTCGTTGCGCGACGCCTTGCCAGGATTTCGCCTAGCCACGCCGCAACGCCTCCACGCCGGGAAGGACCTTGCCCTCCATCCATTCCAAAAACGCGCCCCCGGCGGTCGAGACGAACGTCATGTCATCGGCGACGCCGGCGTGGTTGAGCGCGGCCACCGTGTCGCCACCGCCGGCGACCGCGACGAGTTTGCCCGCTTTAGCCAGCGCTGCGGCGTGCTTGGCGGCGGTTGTCGTAGCGATGTCAAACGGGGGAATTTCGAACACGCCAAGCGGGCCGTTCCAGATCAAGGTCGCGCTCGCGTCCATGGCGGCGAGCAGGCGCTTTACGGTTTCGGGGCCAGCGTCGAGAATTTTCTCGTCAGCGCCCACGCTGCTTAGCCCACAAGTGCGAGACGTTGCGCCTGGCTTTACTTCGGTCGCAACCACGACATCGATCGGCAACAGCAATTCGCACTTGCCCGCCGCCGCCGCTATGATCGCGCGCGCGGTGTCGGCCATCTCTTTCTCCGCGAGCGAGCCGCCGATGTCGTGGCCTTGCGCGTACAGGAAGGTGTTGGCCATGCCGCCGCCAATGGCGAGCTTGTCCAATTTCGCGATCAGGTTCTGCAGCAGGTCGAGTTTGGTTGACACTTTCGCGCCGCCAACAATGCCGAGTACCGGGCGCTTGGGATTGCCGAGAGCGGCTTCGAGCGCATCCAGCTCGCGCTCCATCTGTTTGCCGGCGAATGCGGGGAGGAGGTGCGCGACGCCCTCCGTGCTCGCATGGGCGCGGTGGGCGGCGGAGAAGGCGTCGTTGACGTAGAAATCGCCGAGCGCGGCGATCTGCTTGGCGAGTGCGGGATCGTCCTTCTCTTCGCCAGCGTGAAAGCGCGTGTTTTCGAGCAGGATCACGCCGCCTTCGGGAGCGTTTGCGATCACCGTCGCGACAGCGTCGCCGACGCAATCGTCAGCGAACGCCACCGGCGCGCCGAGCAATTTTGCCAGCGGATCTGCCACCGGCGCCAAAGACATCTCCGGCACGCGCTTGCCCTTGGGGCGGTCGAAATGCGCGAGCAGGGCGATTCTGCATCGCTTCGCCTGCAGCGCGCGTATGGTCGGCAGCGCCGCGCGCAGGCGGGTGTCGTCGGACACTTTCCCGTCCGCCATCGGCACGTTGAAATCGACGCGCACCAAGGCGGTTTTCCCAGACGGCGCGTCCTCGATGCGGCGAAAACTCATGCCTGTCCTCTCAACAACAAACCAAGCCAATAGGCGCCGCCCAACACCAACGCCAACATCGCCAGCGCCAGTGCAGTATTGGTGAGCAGGCGCGCCGGCGCCATGGCGCGCAACGCCTCGCGCCGGGTCCAGGCCCAGACGCCTGTGGCGCCGAGGAAAACCAGAGCTGCGTAGCCGAGCGGCGCGCCTAGCCAACCGCTGGCGAGCGCCAACACCGCAAACGCGAAATCCGCGCCGGCGACGACGAGATTGGGACGGCGTGGGTTCAACTCTTTAGTGCTCCACTGTTCCGTCACTCCGGGTTCGGCTTCGCCGCCCCGGAATGACGAAGTGAATGAGCGGATTTTCAACTCATCAAAAAGTCACGTTTCCCGAGTTCGACGCCATTATGGCGCAGGATCGCGTAGGCCATGGTGATGTGGAAATAGAAGTTCG
>CADEDG010000189.1:792-2660 GCA_902826035.1 uncultured Alphaproteobacteria bacterium | reverse complement strand
CGAGGATCGCCACGAATTGCGCCACCACGCGCATCCGCATCGCCTTGTTCGACCACGAACGACCAAAATCGCCGCCGCGGAACATGGCGTAGATGCCGAAGCAAAGCACCAGGAAGACGATGATGAGAGCGGCGGGGATGAGGTAAGAGAAGAGGTCCATGGGCGGAGCTTAGCCCTTCGGACCGCCGGCTTCCAGCCGGCGACCGGGAGCGATGATCCACCGGGATCAACGAGCATCCATTCCCGGGACCCATAAACACGAGCCGTCCGTGATCCTAGGCCCCGGACTTGGCGCAAGCGCCAATCCGGGGATGGGTAGTAAAGAAGAGTCTTGCGCAATCGCGTTTTACGCCTCCAGCAGCACTTCGAAGCCGCCGAAGATCATGCGCTTGGCGTCGAATGGCATGGGCGAAGCGCCGGGCTGCATGCGCGGATCGGCCATGGCCTTGGCCATGCCCGCGTCACGCGCGGCTTTGTCTGGCCAGACGATCCAGGAGAACACGACGTTCTCGTCTTCAGTGCATTTCACCGCCATGTAGAAGTCGGTGGTCTTGCCATTGGGCACATCGTCGCCCCAGGTTTCCACAACTTTCAGCGCGCCGTGTTCCTTAAAAACAGGCGCGGCGATACGCGCAGCTTCGAGGTATGCTTGGCGGTTCGTTCGCGCGACCGGGATGATGTAGCCGTCGATGTAGGTCATGGGTTTCCTCCTTTATTTGAGTCACGAGCTTAGGTGGCCGCTTTCGCCGCCGCCTCGATGGCGGCAATGTCGATCTTCTTCTGCTTCATCATTTCCGCCATGGCGGCGGCGGACACGGCGTTGTCGGAATGCATCGTCAGCTCCGTCAGCCGCTTGGGGAAGACTTGCCACGACACGCCGTAGCGATCTTTCAACCAGCCGCACATGCTCTCCTCACCGCCATCGGCGGTCAGCGCCGCCCAGAGCCGGTCGGTTTCGGTCTGATCGGGCGTCTCGACCGAGATCGACACGGCCTCGGTCAGGGTGAAGTGCGGACCCGCATCGAGGATCTGGTAGGGCGCGCCGCCCAGAGTGAAATCGGTCACCGAAGCGGCGCCCATGCCGTTGTCGAACCGGAAGACGCGCTCGACCTGGCTGTTTGGGATCAGCGAACAGTAGAACGCGGCCGCCTCGGGGCCGCGGCCATCCCTGAACCACAGGCAAGTGCGAATAGAATTTGCCATCGTGTTACTCCTCATTGAGTGGATTGGCTTCGTGCGCCGCCGCGCGGATGCTTGTCAGTTCGGTATTTCGTGCTCGACCAGCGCGGTCAGCTGCATCAAGGATTCCTGCCAACCGTGATAACAAGCGTCGGGCGGGATGACATCGGGCACGCCAGATTGTTCGATGTGAAGCTCGGTCCCAACCGAAACTTGCATGAAGGTGATGGTGACGCGCATCTCGCCGGGCAGGTTGGGATCGTCGAACACATCGGTGTGGATGATGCGCTCGTTCGGTTCGAGTTCGAGGTACTTCACCGTGAAGGCGTGGGCGGCGCCGCTGTCGAACGCGGTGAAGCTCATTCGGTAGCCGCCACCGACCTTGGCGTCGAAATGGTGCATCTTGGCCGTGAATCCGTGCGGCGGCAGCCATTTGCACAGCGCGTCAGCATCGGTGAACGCGCGATAGACTCGCTCGGGCGGCGCGCGCAGCACGCGATGAAGGCGGATTGTGTTGGGCATGAGTGTCTCCTCTATTGCCGAGATGGTTCGTCATTCCGGGGCCGCCGAAGGCGGAACCCGGAACCCAGGGAGTGACAAAGCGCGGTGTGTTTGGCCCTGGGTTCCGGATCGCGCTTCGCGCGTCCGGAATGACGAGGTTTGGAGCATCGTGCTTCATTTTCGCCCTC
>CADEDG010000189.1:0-782 GCA_902826035.1 uncultured Alphaproteobacteria bacterium | reverse complement strand
TGCGCGGCCATCTCGCGCGCGATTTCCGGGCCGCCTTGCGCTTTCGCCAGTATGAACGCGCCCTGCAACACCGCTTGCGTGTGCAGCGCGAGGCTCTTCGCACTCCAATCGTCCTTGATCTTGTACTTCGTGCGCGCCGCTTCGATATCGGCTTCGAGCGTGGCGGCGTGGCCGAAAATGCTGGCTTCGCAGGCGGCGCGGATGTCATCGCTCTTGGCGAAGGCTTCCTGCACCATTGTGCCTGCGAGACAGCTGAACTCCGCCGGCGCGCCGTCGATCAAAGCGGCGCGGAAATCGATGTAGGCCAGCACGCGATCGAGAGGATCGGGTTGATCGTGATAGGCGGCGCTCGCGAACAATGCGCCGGTTACCTCCGACCAATGCTGGGCCGCAGCCACGCCGAGCGCTTCCTTGCTGGCGAAATGGTGGAAGAAAGCGCCTTTGGTGAGGCCTGCGACGCGGCAGAGTTCGTCTACCGAGGTCCCCGCAAAACCCTGGGTGCGGATCACCTGAATCGCCGCATCCAACAATCTGACGCGGGCGTTTCGGGCCGGTTCTGTCTGGTTTCCTGAACTCACACGCGATGCATACCAACCGGTTGGTACGGCGTCAAGCGACCCCATTGGAGTTGGACTCCGCTAGACTGGCGCGATGTCCGAATCGCTCCCGATTATCTTGTTGCTCGCCGCTCTCGCCGCCGCCGGCGCGGCCATCTGGTTCGCGCAGCGCTCTGCTGGCGTCGAGCCTATCCGCGCCGAACGCGACCGGGCGCTGAAGGAGCT
>CADEDG010000188.1 GCA_902826035.1 uncultured Alphaproteobacteria bacterium | reverse complement strand
ATGCGTAGGCCGCGCTTCATCGCTGAACAAGCGCGCCACGCCGAGGGCCCCCTCGGTCGGCTTATAGCTTTCATTATGGCGCGTGAGACTTGGGCGGAAAACCTGTGCGCGATCGACGCTTTGAGTGTCGGCCCGACCGACCACGTGCTCGACATCGGCTGCGGCCCAGGGCGCGGTCTTGCGGAGCTTGCGAGGCGCGCGACGCACGGGCGCGTTGCAGGCGCCGACCCCTCCGAACTCATGGTGAATACAGCCGTGCAGCGCAACCGATCCCATGTGCGCGCCCGCCTTGTCGATGTGGCGCAGGCAGGCGTGGATCGCTTGCCATTCGCGGATGCCGCGTTCGACAAAGTCCTCTGCGTGCACGTCGTCTATTTCTGGAGCGATCTTTACGCTGGACTCCACGAAATCGCGCGCGTGGTGAAGCCTGGCGGGCGGCTCGCACTCGTATTCCGCACCGCCGCGAACGAAGCCGCAATACGCGCCTTCCCCAGCGACGTTTACCGGTTTCCAACGTTGGGCGAGGTTGCCGCCGCCCTAACCAATGCGGGATTTTCGGTCGATCGCGCCACACCCGACGCGGGCGCGGTTGTGGAACCCGTGCTTATGCTGGCTGCCAGAAGCGTCGTTTAGCAGACCATAGCTCACCGCGCTCCACACTAGCGCCTGTGCCGCAAAGCATGGCAGAGCATCGCCATGCTGCGACGACTTTCCCGCGGCGGCGCCGAAGCCGCCTCTTGCACCGACGCCAACGCGCTGTGGTTCGATCTTGAGCACCCCTCTGAAGCGGAGGAGGCCGAGGTCGAGGCCGCTCTGGGCATTGACGTGCCTACTCCGGCCGAGCGCGGCGCCTTCGAAGAGTCCGCGCGTTTCTATGAGGAAGGCGAGGCGCTCTATCTCACCGCCACGCTGCTGGGCCGGCGCGACGAGGGAATGTTCGTCTCTGGCCCGGTGACGTTTATCCTGGCGCAAGGCAAACTCGTCACCGTACGGCAAGTGCGCCCGCGCGCTTTCGAGATCGGCGCTGGCCGCGCTTCCGCCCGCATCGGCTCGGCGCAAACCGGCGCCGACGTGCTGTTCGCATTGCTCGAAGGCGCAGCCGAGCGCCTCGCCGATCTGCTGGCGGAAGCCACTGCGAGCGCCAATGCCATCTCGCAGCGCGTCTTCGCCGAGGATCGCGATCCGGACCTGCGTTCGATCCTGCGTGAACTGGGCCGGGTCGGCGCACTTGGCGCGCTCGCTCATGACTCGCTCTCGAGCATCCAGCGGCTCGTCACCTATGCGCGCCTCGCCAAGGGCAGGCACGGGCTCGACGACAAGCGCCTGTCCGGCCTTGGGCGCGACGTCGGCGAACTGGAGCGCATCTCCGAAGCCATGCAGCCGCGGCTTGCTTATCTCCAGGACGCGACGCTGGGGCTGATCAACGCGGCGCAGACAAACGTACTCAAGGCGCTCTCGCTGGCGACCATCGCCTTCATCCCACCGACCCTGATCGCCTCCATCTTTGGCATGAATCTCGACGCTGTTACTTGGTTCGACGAAAACGTGGGGCCAAAGGCCGTTTTCCTGCTGTTGCTGCTCGCGCCTTTGGCGCTGTTTGCAATCGCCAAGTGGCGGAAATGGTTCTGAACGTTGCGAAGCCGGCGCGAGGCGGCTAAGCCCGCGCCGAGGCGCCCGCCTGTGCTGCGGGAGGGCCTGGGAAGAGATATGGCTTCGTTAGAATTCGCCCGTCGCTACGCGATGGCGCATCGGTTATTGGCCGACCCTGACTCCAAATGCGCGGTCCCGCATGGGCACAATGAGATCGTCACGGTGCGACTGGAACCGCACGCGCACTTTCGCTTCGGTGGGGCCAATGCGCTGGCCCCGTTCGAAGCGCTGAAGGGGCGGTGGCGCGCCTGGATCGATGGCCATGTCGATCACGCTTTGCAATTGAACGAGGCCGATCCGCTGCTCGAATTTTTCCGCGAACACGAACCGCGCCGCCTCGCCAGCATCATGAGCTTCCAAGGCGACCCCACTACAGAGGCGCTGGCGGCGTGCTTCTGGCTGAAGTTCTCGGCATTCCTAGAAGCGGACGATCTGCCCTTCGATGTCGTCGAGGTGCGGGTGGAAGAAACGCCGACTAACACGGTCGTACTCACGCGCGAATCCTTCGACCCTCGTGAATGCGGACTCGCCCCTCGCGCTTGGCCTTGGCGTGCGGATATGAGCATAAACGATTTCTGAAGCTCAAACCCCGCCCGCCAACCACAGCGCCCAGGGCGCGCCGATCGCGAGCGCGACGGCGGTTTCCACTGCCACCGAGAGCCGGTTGAATGCAGTGTTCGCGCCGGGATCGCGCCAGATCGAGATAAGCCGCCCGAACGCAGCGCCAGCCCAACCCGCCGCGAGCGCGAAGACGGCGCCGATCGCCGCCACGCCTGGAAGCTCCGCGCCACTGCGGAGATAGTACAACACCAAGACCAACGCGGCAGCATGCACCCCGAAGAACACGCCACCATAAGTGGCGCGGAATTCGGCAATGCCACCGCCCTGCTCGTCTTCTTTCAGACGCACCAGCCGCGCCGCCCAGTGCGGGTCGAACAAGCCACGCGCGCCGAGGAACGCACCGAGGCATAGCCCCAGCACGCACAAACCCCAAGCGATCGCCATCAACGCATGCCCGGCAGGCTTTCGCCTTCCGTCTTCGCGCGCTTGCCGGTCCAGCCATATTTGCCCAGCTCGTTCATGGCGAT
>CADEDG010000187.1 GCA_902826035.1 uncultured Alphaproteobacteria bacterium | reverse complement strand
GGGTGTCACCCATGTCTTAGGTACAATCCGTTACCCATGTCTCCGGGCTGGACATAAGATTGGTTCGACCAAGGAGTTGGCTTTGAACCTACGTCTTTTGATAGCGCCAGCTGCGCTAATCTGCGCGAGCGCGCCCGCCGAAGCCGCCAGCGTGGCGGACTGGCGACACGACCTCGATGAACTCGTGATGCATGTGCAGGCTACGCACCCCGACCCGTTCACGAAAGTGGGCGAGCTGACTTTCATGCGCGCCCTACGTGCTCTCTCCGATGATTTGCCGCGCCTCACCGAAGAACAACGCGTCGTTCGCGTGATGGAGATCATGGCGATGCTTGGCGACGCCCATTCCATGATCGAACCCCACACAGAGGCGTTCGCGGCATGGTATCCGCTTCGCATCGTCGACTTCACCGATGGGTATTTCATCACAGCGGCGCACGAATCCATTGCTGACATCTCCGGCGCGCAAGTTCTATCAATTGCCGGCCGGCCGGTGGCCGAAGTCGCCGAAGCCGCTCGCGATCTGATCTCCGCCGACAACGAGTGGTGGCGGCGCGAAAGCCTCTACGCGATGTTCAACGCGGGCCTGATGAAGGGGCTGGGCTTTGCGGCCCAAGACACGGGCGTTTTGACCATGCGGCTTCGGCTACGCAACGGCCGCGTCGTCGAGCGTCGGATTGCGCCCATGAATTTCACCCAACCCTTCGAGGCTGAACAGGCATCGCTCGATTGGCGCTTCGGCCGCACAGAAATTTCCGGGCCGTGGGTGCGCCCCTCGCGCGAATACATCAGTGCGTTTCACGGATTGCGCGGCGCTGATTTCTATACACTCGACGCAAATCGCCCGCCGCATCTTTCACTTCGCGGTTTGAACGCCCTGCCGCTTCCCGAGCATGACGCCTATTACATCATGCTGAACCTCTTCCACGACTCGGAGACGGAAACGCTCCCGAATTTTTTCGCTCGCGCGATGCGTGAAGTTGATGCGCAAAGGCCCCGCCGGCTTATCATTGATCTTCGGGAAAATCCAGGTGGCGATGGGAGCAATGGCGGGCCAATCGTTCGGGAATTGATCGCACGTCAGCGTGACCGCCCTTGGCGGGAACTCTACATTCTAGTGGGTGGCCGCACTTATAGCGCCGCGCAGGTCGTGCTGTATCCCCTGCTTCAGAACGTGCAGGCGACTATGGTTGGCGAGCCCATGGGCGGCTCTTGGCAGATGTTTGGCGATTATTCGACCTTTCAATTGGAACGCATTGGCATGGAATTGCGGGTTTCGGCCTTGCGCCATTCGCTGAGTGAATCGACGGACTTAAGGACTGTGATTCCTGTGGACTACCCAGCGCGGTTTTCCTTTCGCGACTATCTGGCTGGCCGCGATCCGGCGGTTGATTCCATCCTTGCGGGTGCAGAAGTCCGCAGCATCACCACCATAGCGCTTGCCGATGGCGGGGCGGCTGCGCGTCGGGCGTACCTCGAACGCCGCGCGCGCTTCTCAAACTTGTCGTGGTGGGCGCCGCCGACAGAGCCTGAACTTCGGCGCATTGGCGACGAACTCACCCGCGCCGGCCGCTCGGCCGATGCGATCGAAACTTACCGCTTGAGTTCGGAAATTCACCCTGAGGAGTGGCGCTCCTGGTACAACCTAGCAGAAGCTCTGCGCGCCAATGGGCGAATGGCGGAGGCCCTCGTCGCCTACCGCGCATGCATCGCCTTGAACGACCCCACCAATTTCAACCAAGCTTCCCTGATCGATCTTGTAGCGGAGGCCGATGCGAACTTGGCTCAACGGCATTAGGAGATGACGAGCGTTCCTCGGTGCATTGCCATCGCTGCACTGCTCTCGCTTTCAGCTTGCGCGCATGCGCCGGAATTTCGCCGACCGCCAGCATTTCACTTTTGGGCGAGCACAGCTGATATCGTGCGCAGCGCAACGCGACTCTGTGCTGACTGGAGGTTGCGACCGATCGACCCGCCGTTCTTGCCGAACGTTCAGCGACAGCAGACGCAGGTCGACTGCGAAGGTTTCGAATTCCTCGGCAAAAGGCGCCACGTCGAATTCGTGATCCGCGACGATCAGCTGGTTATGGTGTGGTTGATGGTCGAAAATGGCGAGACACAGGCCATGATAAACCTCATGACGCACGCATATGGCGCGCCGACGGGACGTAACGCTTCCTACGTGGCGTTCGAACGCCAGCGGGCAGCCTGGCGATTTGAGCCAGCGGAGATATTGTTCTGGGCGCCTGAGCTGGACGCGGACATGGCTCCCGACTTTCGATAACAACAAAAGCCAGTTTAGGGATGAACATGCAGTGCCCCGTCTCAGCTGAGACGCGCCGCCCAATCCCACCGGCGCCTTGCCGTCGGTACTGACAAACTAGGCGCCGGCGGGAGAGCAGTCCGCGTCAACCCGCGTCGTGCAGCACTTCCCATGTGTGGCCGTCGGGATCGGTGAAATAGCCCGAGTATGTGCCGTCATCGTCCTCGGCGGCGGTGGTGGTTCCGCCAGCCGCTTTGGCTTTGGCCAACAAGGTATCGACCTCGCCGCGGCTTTCGGTGAAATAGGAAAGTATAGTTTCCGCAGTCCCGCGCGCGGCAGTGCGGTGGCCGACGGATTCGACGTACACGCCGAAGTCGGACCGGTTCAGCAACACCAGATAAACGCCGTCGAGATTGAAAGCCGCGTGATCTTCATCGCGCTCCTCGGGCGTCAGCCCGAGACCGCTATAGAAGTTCAGCGACTTCCCCAGATCGTCCACCGGAAGCGTGACGCAAGAAATCGCTGCGGGCATTCTTCACCTCCAT
>CADEDG010000186.1 GCA_902826035.1 uncultured Alphaproteobacteria bacterium | reverse complement strand
TGGTGTACGATGTCACCAGCAAGCCGCCGGGCACAATCGAGTGGGAATGATTCAGTAGGGTCCGGCGTCCTTCGCCGACATTCGCTGAATAGCCATAAAACGACATAAAATCAAAAGAGTAATCTTCGAAGCCGATCGCCAAGGATCGGCTCTAAGCGGAAATACGTGACGGTGTTTTTGACGGTATCGCTTCGAGCGGGCACGCAGAGATTTGCCCA
Source organism: uncultured Alphaproteobacteria bacterium (assembly GCA_902826035.1). Classification (GTDB taxonomy): domain Bacteria; phylum Pseudomonadota; class Alphaproteobacteria; order Caulobacterales; family Aquidulcibacteraceae; genus Vitreimonas. The sequence continues at coordinate 2,673 of CADEDG010000186.1, read as the reverse complement.
TACCGTCAGGCGCGGAAATCCAAGCGTACCCGTGTGGTTTGCGCTACACGACTGAAATACATCGGAAAAACGTATAGCTTGACGGTGTTTTGGCTGACGGTAAAAATGGACGGCAGAACCTGAGAAACTGCGCCAGAAGAGGCCGCCTTGTGCTGACCGACCTTGCTCTCAAGAAGATGAAACCAAAGGAAAAAATCTATAAGGTCGGAGACCGTGACGGTATGTACGCGCTGGTCGCCACTTCGGGGCTCATCACGTTCCGATACGACTATCGTTTCAACGGCCGGCGCGAGACGTTGACCATTGGCAAATACGCGCCCGACGCCGGCGGGCTGTCGCTGTCGGAGGCAAGAGGCAAGTGCGCGGAGGCGCGCCAGCTTCTGAGTGAAGGCCAGTCGCCGGCCATCAAGAAGCAGAAGGAAAAACGCAAGCTGGTCGAGGCCGACAGGTTCGGCCAGGTCGGTCTGCGCTATTTCAAGGAAGCGCGCATGGCAGAGAGCACGCGCGCCATGCGCCGGGCGATCTATGACCGCGACATCCATCCCGAATGGAAGAACCGCCTGCTGGCGGAGATCGGACCGGAGGATCTGCGCGTGCTCTGCGCACGGGTGAAAGATCGCGGCGCGCCAGCCACCGCCATCCATGTGCGCGACATCGTCAAACAGATCTATGGCTTCGCCATCCTGCACGGCGAGAAGGTCTCCAATCCCGCCGACGAGGTGGGGCCGGCCTCGATCGCACAGTTCGAGGTGCGCGACCGGGCGCTGTCGCCGGGCGAAATCCGGATAATGCTGTCCTTGCTTGAGCGTATCGCGACCTTGCCGACGATCCGCCTCGGGCTGAAGCTGATCTTGCTCACCATGGTCCGCAAGGGCGAGCTTCAAGACGCTGTCTGGGACGAGGTCGAATTCGAGAATGCGGTCTGGTCGATCACCAAGGAGCGAATGAAGCGCAAGAAGCCGCACAATGTATATCTGTCGCGGCAGTCGCTCGACATCATGGTCGCGCTCAAGACCTGCGCTGGCAATTCACGCTATCTCTTGCCCTCGCGCTACGAGGCCAGTGAGCCGATGTCGCGGGCGACGTTCAATCGCGTTACCACCGCGATCGCCGAACTCGCCAAAAAGGAAAATCTTCCGCTGGCGCCGTTCACGGTTCACGATCTGCGGCGGACCGGCTCAACGCTTCTGAACGAGGCGGGCTTCAACAGTGACTGGATCGAGAAGTGCCTGGCGCACGAGGACAATCGCTCCTCGCGCGGCGTCTACAACAAGGCCGAATATGAGCCCCATCGCCGGCACATGCTGCAGGAATGGGCGAATATGGTCGACGCCTGGACGCGGGGCGAGAAGTACACGCCAACTCTGACCCCGCCGACATCGACCCTCGCAATCCACGATCCTAACTTCTGACTGGCCTCGTGCACCGGCGCCCGACATCGGGCGCGGGCGCGCGCTTGATGCGCCCTTCCTCGGAGGCTTGCATGCGCGCAGCCAGCCAATCCTGCACCTCCTGAAAGTCCCACGCGACGCAGCGCGACGTCAGAAAGAAGCGGCGCGGGAATTCGTTGCGTTGCTCCATCTCCCAAATCGTCGTGTCGCCGAGCGGCACGATCTTGCGCAATTGCGGGCGCGTGATCGCTTGCCGGAGCGGTGAAGGCTGCTTGCGAACTTGCGCGGTCATTTCTGCAACGTCTGACATGGTGTTCTCCATGGCTCGGCCAATATCGGCCTTGGCCGCCATCTTTCGCGTCGTTATTCGCCCGGAGATGGCGGGAAATGCCGGGAAATGACGGGAAACGGTTCGGAAGCGTCGTCTAGTGACGCGCGTGGTCGCGTCGGCACTGACGGAGCCATTCGTCGCGCCCGTGTGCATTCCACTCAAGCCAGGAGGCAAAGGCGTTTGCCTGCCCAATCAGGATGGCGAACAGGAACGCAATCATGGCTTCGCCCCACTCGCCGACCCATAGGCGCGTCACGGCGTAGAGCAGAAGGAGCGGCCCGCCCCAGCGGAGCAGTACGCAGAAAGCAATGAGCGCCGCGGCCACGACGAGGACGTGCTGCGGGATCAGTGAGAAGATAGGGAGCGGAGATGAGTCAAAGAGGTTGGAGTGCATGGCGCCGTTTCCTGAAAGGGGAATGAGGCGCTGCGTTCAACCGGGTGGGTTCCCGGTACTTTCTCTGGTCGTCCGTCGCGCACCATGTCAGTGCGCACTGCCGGACGCCGATCCTCGGTGACCCGATGCGAACACAAGTGCGCCTGCCGTGCAAGCGTGATGTCGCCCTTAGCGATCCAGGCCAGGCGGCAGCTTCAGCGCCTTCGACATTTGCCGCGCTGGATCGGTGAGGCTGCGGGTGAGGTCTTGCGTGCGCGAGCGCACCAGCGCCTTGCGGATGTCGAGGTGGAGTTCCATCGCCTTGAGGCGGTCGCGCCATTCCGGCTCGAACTGGAAGATGTTGCGTCCAACTTCGGTAGCGAGGCCAAGGCGCTTGAGTTCTTGCGCCCGCGCTTTCAGCGCATCGGTCACTTCCGGCGACCGATCCGGCGCCTGTAGGTGGGCGAGGCGAATGCGGCCATGCGCATCGAGTTGGCCCTCGATCATGCGGTCGAGCCGACTTGGGCGATGCGCGCGCGCTTCCCGCGCCAGCGCGAGACGGGCGTCGTCCCTGCCGC
>CADEDG010000185.1 GCA_902826035.1 uncultured Alphaproteobacteria bacterium | reverse complement strand
CCGATGAAGCAGGGGTAGGTCCGCCTGGCGGCGGCGCCGCAAGCGCGCGTGAGGCGCCGCCCGATCCGCAGGCTTTGGCGCGCGCCTCGCCGATCATCTTTGACGGCCGCAATCGCGCCTCTGCGTCGGCGGCTGCCGATGAGGGAGAAGTGCGTCTCGATGCACGGCTGATGCCGCCGCGCTCGCGCTATGAATTGATGGCGGGCGCGGTGATACCGGCCGCGCTCATTACTGAACTCAATTCGGAACAGCCGGGCCGCGCCATCGCCCAGGTCACGGCCAATGTCTATGACAGCGTCAGCGGCGCGCATTTGCTGATCCCGCAGGGAGCGCGGCTGATCGGGACCTATGACGCCGATACATCCTACGGCGAACGCCGGCTCGTTCTGGTTTGGAACCGTCTTATCTTTCCCAATGGCTGGAGCATTTCGCTGCGCGGCATGGAGGGGACCGATCCTACCGGCGCCGCGGGCCTGCGCGACCGCGTCGACAATCATCTGGATCGTCTCGCCGGCGCCATCGGGCTTTCCGCCATCATCAGCGTTATCGCCGACAATGCGGAGAACGATGACGAAAACTCGTTCGCGCAAAGCGTCGGCGATGCGGCAGCGACCGAAGCGGCGCGCACCGGCGGCCGCATCGTCGATCGCGAACTCGGTGTGAGACCCACCATCCGCATCCGTGCTGGGGGTTCAGTGCGCCTGCTGGTGACGCGCGACATCGAGCTGCGCCCCTACCGGGAAGACCGGAGACAATGAAGGTTCCGGCTGACCTAGTGCCGCAGAAGGTGGTGGCGGATGATTTGTGCGTGAGCCTCGCCACGCTCTGGCGCGCGCGCCGCAGCAACCTTCCAGGTTTTCCGGCGCCGGTCATTGTCCGCAACATGGTGTTCTGGAGGAAGGCCGATCTCGGCAAGCTTGAGGATGCGCTGATGCAGTTCGAAGGGCGCGGTAAGTTCGAGCAGGAGCGGCAACGGTCCAAACGCATCGCCGCCATGGCGAAGGCGCGTCCGCAGCCCAAACGCATCAAACGCACGCGCCGTCCGGACGAACGCCAGCGCGACTTGTTCTAATAGGAAGCGGGGGGTGGTCGCGGGCTTCAATTCGATTGAGCGGAAGAGTACGGCCAAGTTGGGGCCGCTCGTAACGTGGTCTGGCTGCGGGGGACTCTTGGCCGAGGCTGTGTGAAAACTCAACGAGCACCCTGGGCGTGAGCAAGGTTCATCCACCGAGGCGCGTCAAGAGTCGGCCTCGCGGAAGAATATTCGCGCAGCACCATCGCAGGTCGAAGAAAGTTCTATCCACTTTCGCAGAGGGGGAGTTTTCACACAGCCTCGGCCCATTCGTGCCGCTCGATTGAGGCGAGCCATTCAGTTCGTGACCGGGTGGAGATCGGGCTAAGCATTGGCGTGGAATTGGTCGAAAGCACGCAACGCATCGGCCGCATAATTCACGCTCGGGCCGCCGCCCATTTGAATAGCCACGCCAAGCGCTTCGGCGATTTCTTGCCGAGTTGCGCCGGTGCGATGTGCGCCGCGGGCATGATAGCCGATGCAGCCATCGCAACGGATCGCAACCGAGATGGCGAGCGCCAGCAGCTCTTTAGTTTTCTTGTCGAGAGCGCCAGCGCTTCGCGCTGCCTTTGACAGGCCTCCGAACGCATTCAATGCGTCAGGAATGAGAGCTTTGAGTTCGGCCGCGTATTTATCGATCTCGGCGATGCGAGCTTGGAAATCGCTGGTCATGAAAGATCCCGTGAGGAGGCGGCGTCTAACAGGCAGACCGCTCCGTGTTGAGACGGAGCGGCCTGCCCCGGCCTAGCTTTCCGCGCCCTGTTGGGTGCTGGCGGCCGGCCAACGGCGCCCGAGCGCCATGCAGAAGTTAGGCATAACGCCTGTGTAGGCGGATTGACGAAGGTCAAGCAGCGCCGCGGTCGAATGCCGCAAGCTACTGGTTGCCCCTTGAGCAAGCTCAAGGAGCTGTGCGCCGCCGCTGGCATTCCTTTCTTCTGAGGGATTGCGTGATGCACGATGCTTCAGCCGCCGACTTGTTGCGCCGCTGTCGGGAGGCGCAGGCGTCGGGCTCCGACTTCCCAACGATATGGAGGTCGTTTCTCAAGATGCATCCGCTCGTGATTGGTTTGCCAAGTCACGAAATTCGCGACGGCGCTCCGCTCATGGTCATTCAGCTCTGGACGGGACAGAAGCTCGTGTCATCGACAAGCGGTTTTGAGTTGATCTAACGGTTCGGACGGTCGTGCGCATCGAACGATGCCCTCGGCGTAAAGATCTTCTCTGGATTCATGATCGCGCGCGGGTCGAGCGCATGCTTGATGTCAGCCATGAGATCGACGGCGCCGCCGAGTTCGTGACGTAACGAGTCGCGTTTGCCGAGGCCAATGCCATGTTCGCCAGTGCAGGTGCCGTCCATCTCAATCGCGCGTGAGATCAGGGTGTCATTGAATCGCTTGGCAGCGTCTATCTCCCTTAAATTGGCGGGGTCCAGCAACAAGATCACATGGAAGTTGCCGTCGCCGATGTGCCCGAGCACTACGGCAGCAAACGGGAGGAGGGCGATGTCGCGTCTGGTCTCGTCGATGCAGGCGGAGAGTTGGCTGATCGGCACGCACACATCCGTGGACCATGGCCGTGCCCCGGGGCGCAAACTCAGCGCTGCGAGTCCCGCTTGGTGACGTGCTTTCCACAACTGGTTCCGCGCCTCGCTTTCGATCGCCCAGCGGAATTCGCCGCCGCCATTCTCGGTGGCGATGGCGCCCGCGCGTTCAGCATGCGCTGCTACTTCCTGAGGCGAGCCATGGAACTCAAGAAACAGCGTGTCGCTCTCCGTATAGTCAGTCGAGAAGGCGCGATTGACCGCGTTGATGGCAGCCGCG
>CADEDG010000184.1 GCA_902826035.1 uncultured Alphaproteobacteria bacterium | reverse complement strand
AAGCCCGGCCAGGAAGTGAAGTCCGGCGAAGGCGTGGCCGTGGTCGAAGCCATGAAAATGCAAAACATCATCCGCGCCGAACGCGATGGCGTGATTGCCAAGGTGCATGTCGCGGCGGGCGCGAGTGTGGCGGCGGATGAGGTTATGATTGAGCTGGGGTAGGTCGTCTGCTCCTGGCCCCGGAGCGGACATTGGGGCGGCTTCATTTGCCCGCGCGCGCGTCGTATCCAAGCAGGATGATCTTCAGCACCATCACTTTTAGCAAAGCTGGCCTCGACGATCCGCTGCAACCAGAGTCGGACGACGCCATCACAGGCTTGCGCTGTGCCAAATGGCTCGTCTCTTGGCTTCCAAACTTCGAGGCGGCTGGATTCGACAAGGAGCCAATCGCGGAAGATTGGGGCTATGCGGTGCGGGTTTCGGTCGGCTCTGACAAGCTGCTCCTCGCGTGCTCAAACGCCTTGGAGGACGACCACAATCGCTGGCGCATCACCGTCGGCGACAATTTCAATCGCGGAGTCCTTCCTTGGACGCGACACCGTCGCCGGGCACAAGCATCAAGGCTATCCGACTTTGTGGAGCGCTCACTTCGAGGGGCGGAGGGCGTCACAAACGTCAATGTTGATCGAACAGGCTGATGTCCGCTATCGGCGAGAAACAGACGCCTAACCCCGCTTCGCCTTCATCACCGCCGCATCCAGCGCCGACAAGAAGCGCGAGCGATCCGCGGCCGAGAATGGCTTCGGCCCGCCGCCGCCTTCGCCGAACGAGCGCAAATGTTCCATTAGTTCGCGTTGCGCCAGGGCCGCGCCGATGGAGGCGGTGGTGAAGGCCTTGCCGGTGGCGCCCAGGGCCGCGCCGCCGGCTTTCAGCGCGCGGCTTGCGAGGGGGATGTCGTTGGTGATGACAATGTCGCCGGGCTGAACCCGCTCGGCGATCCAGTCGTCGGCCGCGTCCGCGCCTGCATCGACAGCGACGAATTCCACATCCGGCGGCGTGCGCATGAACGCGTTCGCCACCACAAACACCTTGCAGCCGCAGCGGCGCGCGACCTTGTACACCTCCTCTCTGACCGGGCAGGCATCGGCGTCGACGAAGAGTGTGGGGGCCCGCACGCGCAGTCACTACGCGAACCGGACTGGCATGCAAAGGGGTGGCCCTGGAGCTGTCAGGTGCTCGATCAGCCGATGTGACCCGCCTCTCCTTCGCGATTAACGAATCTTAACGCGCGTGGATAATTCTGCAACCGGGGCGAGGGGCTCAGAACCTTTATCCCGCGAGCGGGAGATGGCTCGCGAGAATTGACCTCTCCCGCAACGCACTCCATTTCAGGCTATGCACAGAAACGCCCCGGCGCCTACCGAGCTCACCGCCTCCCACCACGAGCGCGTGCTGATTATCGATTTCGGCTCCCAAGTGACGCAGCTAATCGCGCGTCGGGTGCGCGAGAGCGGGGTGTATTGCGAGATCCACCCGTATAATAAAGTGGACGCCGCATTCCTCGAGCTGTTCGCGCCGAAGGCGCTGGTTCTTTCCGGCGGGCCGTGCAGCGTCACCGATGACCCCAGTCCACGCGCGCCCGAGGCAGCCTTTGCTCTGGGCGTTCCGATCCTGGCGATTTGCTACGGTCAGCAGACCATGAGCGTGCAACTGGGCGGCATAGTTGAAGGAGGCCACGCGCGCGAATTCGGTCGCGCCGATGTCGAGATCAAACGCGCTTCGCCCCTGTTTGAAGGCGTGTGGGAGGTTGGCGGACGCTACCCGGTTTGGATGAGCCATGGCGACCGCGTCAGCAAGCTCGCGCCCGGCTTTGAAGCGATCGCAACCAGCGAGAACGCGCCCTTCGCCATTGCCGTTGACGAGAAGCGGCGTTTCTACACGACCATGTTCCACCCCGAAGTCGTGCACACGCCCGACGGCGGCAAGCTCTTGCGGAATTTCACCCACCGCATCGCCGGCCTCAAGGGCGATTGGAGCATGGCCGCCTTCAAGGACGAGGCAATCGCGCGCATTCGCGCACAGGTCGGCAAGGGGCGCGTGATTTGCGGGCTTTCGGGGGGTGTGGATTCGAGCGTCGCGGCGGTGCTGATCCACGAGGCCGTCGGCGATCAACTGCATTGCGTGTTCGTCGATCACGGCCTGATGCGTCAGGACGAGGCCAAGCAGGTGGTGTCGCTGTTCCGCGATAACTACAATATTCCGCTGATCCACGCCGATGAAAGCGAGCGCTTCCTCGGCGCGCTCGCGGGCGTGGACGATCCTGAGATCAAGCGAAAAACCATCGGCAAGCTGTTCATCGATGTGTTCGAGGAGAAAGCGAAATCCGTCGGCGGCGCGGAATTTTTGGCGCAAGGCACGCTTTATCCCGACGTGATCGAAAGCGTGAGCGCCATCGGGGGCCCTTCCGTTACGATTAAGTCGCACCACAATGTTGGCGGCTTGCCCGAGCGCATGAACATGAAGCTGGTCGAGCCGCTGCGTGACCTGTTCAAGGACGAAGTGCGCGCGCTGGGGCGAGAGCTTGGGTTGCCTGAGAGTTTTGTCGGGCGCCATCCGTTTCCCGGGCCCGGCCTCGCCATCCGTGTACCCGGCTCCATCACACGCGAGAAGCTCGACATTCTACGTCAGGCCGACGCGGTCTATTTGGACGAGATTCGCAAAGCGGGCTTGTACGATGCGATCTGGCAGGCGTTCGCCGTGCTCCTGCCTGTGCGTACCGTTGGCGTCATGGGCGACGGGCGCACCTACGAATATGTCTGCGCGTTGCGCGCTGTAACCTCCACCGACGGTATGACCGCGGACTTCTTCCCGTTCCCGATGGATTTCCTCGGTCGCGCCGCGACGCGTATCATCAACGAAGTCAAGGGTGTGAACCGCGTGGTGTACGATGTCACCAGCAAGCCGCCGGGCACAATCGAGTGGGAATGATTCAG
>CADEDG010000183.1 GCA_902826035.1 uncultured Alphaproteobacteria bacterium | reverse complement strand
ATGGGGCCGAAATAGGATCGACGGACGTTGAATGCCGCTGCTTTTGCTCGGGTGGTCCCGTTACAGGCCATACAGCATAGTTGCCAATGACAACAACGCTGAGGAATTCGCCCTCGCTGCGTAAGCAGTGCGGAGTGTTCCGAACCTAAGCCCTGACGAGTAGCATCGTCAGGCGGGGCCCCCGGACGCCCGGCAACAGAAGTCCGGGATTTATCCAGGACTCTGCTGCACTCCGGGCGTCAAACGGACAACCGCCCGGCAAACGGAAGCCGGGGATTTATCCCTGACTTCCGGACCATCTGTCACTAGTTCCAAACGCTAGGCCTCCGCCCCGCCCAGGGCAGTTCCTTCTCCAATTGCCCCGCCAACCGGAACAGCGTCGCTTCGTCGGCGTATTTGGCGGTGAACATCATGGCGATCGGCAATCCGCTTTCGCTCATCCATAACGGTAGCGACATTGAGGGCTGGCCGGTGATGTTGAACGGCGGCGTGAACGGAAACGTCTCCGCCTGGCGATTGTCGAACGTTTTCAGGTCATCGGTGAGCGTGTCGAGATAGTCCACGCGCGGCGGGGCCGTGCCGAGAACCGGCGTGAGATAGACATCGAAGCTCTCGAAACGCGTGAGGATTTGCCGGCTCATCAAGCGCAATTGCTGCCACGCCCAGAATGCATCCGCGCCAGCGATCTTCAAACCAGCCTCATAGGCGCGCCGCGCCAGCGGTTCGATATCCTCTCCGGGTTCGCGCCCCTTGATCTCGACCCAACGCTTAATCCCGGCGGCCAGGTTCGATGCAGACACATAGCTTTGCGCGCGATAGAGTGTGCGATAGTCGATCCCAAGCCCCTCTTCACGCACGTCATGGCCTAGGGCGCTAAGCATTTCGGCGGTGCGCTCGAGCCTAGCGCGAACTTCAGCAGCGATTGGCTTGCCTGTGGGCGTTTCGCTGGACCACACAATGCGTAGCCTGCCGGGCGCGCGGGCGACTTCTTCGAGGTAGGGCCGCTCCTTTTGCGGATAGGCGAACGGAGAATTGGGTTCTGGATAACCGGTCGCGTCCAGCATCGCGGCGCTGTCGCGCACGCTGCGCGTGACCACGTGATCGACCGAAAAGCCAATGGCGCGGTCGGTGTCGTGCTGGCCGTTGGGATTGCGGTCGCGCGTGGTTTTCAAACCCACAAGTCCGCAGCAGGCCGCAGGAATGCGGATCGAACCCAGCCCATCGCTCGCATGCGCGAGCGGAACCATCCCCGACGCCACCGCACTCGCCGCGCCCCCGGAGGAACCGCCGGAAATGTGTTCTGTGTTCCAAGGATTGCGGCACGGGCCCAGGCGCGCGGATGTGGTGACGCCGGGGATGCCGAACTCGGGAGTATTGGTTTTGCCGACAAGCACCATGCCGGCCTGCCGATAGCGCTCGGTCAACGTCGAATCTTCAGCGTCGGCCTCAACACAAGCGAAACGACTGCCCGAAGTGCGCGGCCAATTCTTAACCCTGAGGCCCAGATCCTTGATCAGAAACGGTACGCCTTTGAACGGCCCTTCCGGCAAATCGCGAGCGGCGACGCTTCGCGCTTCCTCATACGCCTTGTAGACTACCGCGTTGAGGCGAGGATTGTGGCGTTCGATCCGGTCGATCGCTGCTTCCAGCACCTCACTAGGCGACGCCTCGCGCTTGCGCACCAGTTCGGCGAGTCCCAACCCGTCATAGTCGGCATAGTCGCGCATGAGGTCTCCTGATCCGGCGCCGCCGCCCCAACGGAGGCGCGCAAGCTGGTTGGCGGCGCTTGCTCCGCACGCCTGCTTTAGCGACAATGGCGGCGCATGGGGACCGGGAATTCATGAACCGCCGCACTTTCCTGACCACGAGCGCCGCCTGTTGCGCACTCAGCGCTTCAGCTTCGGTTGCGCGCGCACAGCCGGGGCCGCGCTTCGCGGAAGCCGCCGCCTATAGCGCCGATCGCGGCGGTGTGGGCTTTGTGGTTGCCCGCCACGGCATGCTGGTCGCGGAAAATTACCCCAATGGCGGCGCGGTCCATACGCGATGGCCGATCGGCGCGGGAACGCGCATCTTCGCGCCCTTGCTGGCAGCCACGCTTGCAAACGAAAATCTGCTTAGTCTCGACGACCCTGCAGCGTCGGTGTTGTGGGAGTGGGCGTCGCACCCGGTGAAAGCCACGATCTCCACTCGCTCGCTGCTTAATGGCACGAGCGGCCTCGCATTTCCGGCAGGCGCCCCACACAATCTTGACGCCGCGCTGACACTTGAACCGACCGAAGCGCCTGGTTTGCGTTTCGCTGACGACGCCGCCTCCTATATTCTGCTTGCAGAAATCGCCCATCGCCGGCTGCGGATGGCAGGCAAGGACCCTGATCCTGCGCGTTACCTGACTGCGCAAGTGCTGGGCGAAATCGGTTGCGTGCCGATTGCCTGGACACGTTGGCCGAACGGAGCGCCCAGGTTGGACGACGGCGTAGCGGTCAGCACGCGCGCGTGGGCGCGAGCGGGCGAGTTGATACGACGCGAAGGCGTGTGGCGCGGCCAGCAATTGGCGGATGACAGAATCCTGCGCGAAGCCCAGCGCGGCTCGTTTGCGGAAGCTCGCGCTGGCTTTGGCTTGTGGCTTGCCGCGCCGGCGCACTCGCCCTCGCGAGCGCCGCTTGACAGCGACCTTTGGCGCGCCGCCTCGCCTGCCCCGATCGATCTTGCGATGGCTGCGGGCGCCAACGGCGCGCGGCTTTATTTTTCAGGGACAGAGGGCTTGGTTGTTGCCCGCCAAGGAAATTCCGCATCCGTTTGGTCGGATGCAGAGTTCCTATCGCTGATCTGGCGCGGGTTAGCTTAGCCGCGGGGGCGCAGCAGCAGGCCGCCAACCAGTCCGAGCACGCCGCCGCCGGAGGCGCCGGTGATCAAATTGGACAGATGGACGTTGTTGGCGTTGCCATCGCCAAGAAGCGCGCCCCAATTCTTGGTGATGTCGGCAATTGCTGCGACATTGGCGCCATCAGGCGAC
>CADEDG010000182.1 GCA_902826035.1 uncultured Alphaproteobacteria bacterium | reverse complement strand
GATGGTTCAGCAGTGTCGATCAAACTGGGCGCGGTGTTAATGGCGGGTAAAATGATGAACGGGGAGAAACCATGACAAGCACGCCACGCTCTTTCGGACCCGAAACACAAGCGGCGATCTATGCACGTGGGCTAGGCGGCGCAAAACCTGAGATACCCACGGCTTTTCCACAGCTCGAAACTCAAGCGCACGAGCGCATGTCGCCAGAAGCCTTCGCTTATATCGCGGGCGGCGCCGGACTTGAAACGACAATGAAGGCGAACCGTTCCGCCTTTGCGCAGGTGGAAATTGCCCCGCGCATGCTCGCGGGCGCTGGCGTACGCGAACTCGGATGCGAAATATTCGGCGCCCGCGCGGCCGCGCCGCTCATGACTTCACCGATCGGCGTGTTGGAAATGGCGCACTCCGACGCCGATCTCGCGGTGGCGCGCGCGATGCGCGATTTGCAGCTGCCGATGATCATATCGAGCCAGGCGTCGTTCCCGATGGAAGCGATCGCCGCGGCCAATGGCGAGGGCCCGCGTTTCTTTCAGCTCTATTGGGGCAAATCGGACGCGATCGCCGAGAGTTTCGTCAAGCGCGCCGAGGCGTGCGGCTGCAAAGCGATCTTCATCACTCTCGACACCACCATCCTTGGGTGGCGACCGCGCGACCTCGATCTCGGCCATTTGCCGTTTTTGCGCGCCAAGGGGATCGCCCAGTACACTTCCGATCCCGCGTTCCGGGCGCTTTTGTCGCAAACGCCGGAGGAAAACGCTTTCGCCGCCGCAGCGCACTTCACGCAGGTGTTTTCCGATCCGTCGCTGGATTGGGCGCGCATCGCCAAGATCAGGTCGTGGACGAATCTTCCCATTGTACTTAAAGGCATTTTGCGCGCCGATGACGCCGCGGAGGCGGTCGCGGAGGGTTATGACGGGATCATGGTGTCGAACCATGGCGGGCGTCAGGTCGATGGGGGCCGCGGCGCGCTGGCGGCGCTGCCTGACGTGGTCGCTGCCGTCGCGGGCAGGATGCCAGTGGCGTTCGATAGCGGCATTCGGTGCGGCGCCGACATATTCAAGGCGCTGGCGTTGGGCGCGAGCGCTGTCGGCGTCGGCAGGCCCTACGTCTATGGCTTGGCCTTGCAGGGGGAGGCGGGTGTTCGTGCGGTAATGGAAAACCTCATCGCGGAGCTGGACCTCACCATGGCGCTGAGCGGGTGCAGAACGCACGTGGAGGCGCCGACAAAAATTGCTGACGCCAGCGTCAATTTTGGTTGACGTGAACGTCAACGGCAAGGTAAGCCTGCCCGACCGGATCGAGGAAACATGCCCGACCAGACCTACACGATCTCCCAGCTCGCCCGCGAGTTCGCGGTCACTGCGCGAGCGCTGCGTTTCTACGAGGACAAGGGCCTGCTGACGCCGCGGCGGGACGGGCTCAACCGGGTCTACAATCACCGCGACCGCGCGCGCCTGCAATTGATCCTGCGTGGCAAGCGCGTTGGGCTCTCGCTGCTGGAGATCAAGGAAATTCTCGATCTCTACAAGGTCGATCAACGCGCCCAGGCGCAAACGGCGTTGAAGCGGTTCAAGACGCGCATCGTCGCGCTTGAGGAGCAGCGCCACGACGTCGAGGCCGCGATCGAAGCGCTGACCGATGGCGTCAGACAGCTCGAGGACTTTCTTGCTAAGCCCGCCGCGCCCGCCGCCATCGGCGCTGCGCGCGCTTTTGAAAAAGAGGCGAAGAAACGCCTCGAAGACGCACACTAGCGGCAATCGGCGGTCGGCAGTAGGCAGTCGGGAAGGCCGCGACTGTCAGATCGCGTTTCGATTGCCGACTGCCGCCATGGAGCAGACGATGCCGTCCTACAAAGCCCCGCTACGCGAGTACCGTTTCCTTCTCAATGACGTGCTCGACGTCGGGCGCTATTCGAACCTGCCTGGCTTTTCCGATGCGCCGCTGGATCTGATCGAACAAGTGCTCGAGGAGGGCGCGAAGTTTTGCGAAGGCGTGCTGGCGCCGCTTAACAAGGTGGGCGACGAACACGGCTGCACCCGCGCCGCCGATGGCTCGGTGACGACGCCTCCAGGTTTCAAAAAAGCGTACCAGCAATTGGTCGATGCAGGCTGGCCGGCGCTGTCGAGCGATCCCGCTTATGGCGGGCAGGGCATGCCCCATATCGTTGCACTGGCGTGGAGCGAGATGGTGGCGTCCTCGAACATGGCGTTTGGCATGTATCCGGGGCTCAGCCACGGCGCCTACGAGGCCATTCACCAACACGGCAGCGACGAACTCAAGCAGAAATATCTGCCCAAGCTGGTCACCGGCGAATGGACCGGCACCATGAACTTGACCGAGCCGCATTGTGGCACGGACTTAGGCTTGCTGCGCACCAAGGCGATCCCGCAAGCGGATGGAACTTACCGCATCAGCGGCCAGAAGATTTTCATTTCTGCCGGCGAGCACGATCTCGCCTCCAACATCATCCATCTAGTGATTGCACGCATCGAAGGCGCGCCAGCAGGCACCAAAGGCATCTCTCTCTTCATCGTGCCGAAATTCCTGGTGAACGCCGACGGCTCGCTCGGCGCACGTAATGGCGTGGTGTGCGGCAAGATCGAAGAAAAGATGGGCATTCACGGCAATTCGACCTGCGTGCTCAATTACGATGACGCGGTCGGCTATCTGTGCGGCATTGAGAACAAGGGCCTCGCCGCCATGTTCACGATGATGAACGTGGCGCGGCTCGGTGTTGGACTGCAAGGGCTTTCGCAATCGGAGGTCGCCTACCAGAACGGCGCCGCCTACGCCAAGGATCGCTTGCAAATGCGCTCGCTCACCGGCGCGAAGAATCCCGACGGCCCCGCCGATCCGATCATCGTCCACCCCGACATTCGCCGCATGCTGATGGACGCAAAAAGTTTCAACGAAGGCGCGCGCGCGTTTGCGTTCTGGACCGCGCTGCACGGCGATTTGCTGCACGCCTCTCCGGACGACAAAGTGCGCGAGAAGGCCGGCGATTATATGGGTCTGATGACGCCGGTGATCAAAAGCTATCTCAC
>CADEDG010000181.1 GCA_902826035.1 uncultured Alphaproteobacteria bacterium | reverse complement strand
CCAACACGCCGATCCCCGCGGACAAGGTGCGTTGGGGCACGTTCGACATGCTGCGTGAAAAGTCGGACCGCGACGTGCGCACCATTGTCGAGGAAGTGGCGCTTGCCGGCGGCGCGCCGGGCTCGATCCAGCAGAAGATCGCGGATTTCTACAATGCGTTCCTGAACCAGGACGCCATCGACGCGCGCGGCTTGGCGCCGATCCAGCCGGAGCTCGACGCCATCGAGGCGCTGCGCACGCATGAGCAAGCGATCCGCTTCGTCGCCTCGCCTGGCGTGGCGGTGAACTTCCCGATCGGCATGTTCGTCGGTCTCGATAATCGCAACCCGGATCGCTACGTCGTCAATATGGGCCATGGCGGCACCGGCCTGCCGGAGCGCGAATATTATCGCCGCAGCGACGGCCAGTTCCCGCAGATCCGCGCCGCCTATCTGGCGCACATCGAACGGATGCTCACCCTCGCCGGCCAAAGCGGCGCGGCGGCGAAAGCGCGCCGGGTGATGGCGCTCGAAACCGCGATCGCAGAACGCCATTGGCCGATCGCCGAACGCCGCGACGTTGAGCGCACTTACAATCTCAAGACCCGCGCGGAAGTTCGCGCGCTCGCGCCACGCTTCCCATGGGATGCGGGCTTCGAGGCCGCCGGCTTCGGCAACATTGAAGATGTTGTGATTGCCGAACTCTCGGCGATGGGCCCCTTGGCGCAGCTGTTCATGGCCACGCCGATTGCGACCTGGAGGAGCTATCTCACCTTCCATTTGATCATCAACAACGCTGCCGTCTTGCCGCGCGAAATCGACGATGCGAACTTCGATTTCTTCGGCAAGACCCTGAACGGCCAACCGCAACAGCGCGAACGATGGAAGCGTGCGGTTCAGGCCGTGAACGGCGCGCTTGGCGAGGGCATCGGCCAAGTCTACGTACAACGGCACTTCCCGCCGGAAGCGAAGGACCAGATGCGTGCGCTGGTCGAGAATCTGAGGCGCGCCTACGGCGAACGCATCGACCGGCTCACCTGGATGTCGGCGGAGACGAAGATCGCCGCGCGCGAGAAGCTTGCCACGTTCCGTCCCAAGATCGGCTATCCGGATCGCTGGCGCGATTATTCGAATCTCAACATCGTCGCCGGCGACGCCTACGGCAACGCTAAGCGGCAGGCCGTGTTCGACTGGAATTTCGACATCGCGCGGCTGTCTCGCCCTACCGACAAGGACGAATGGTTCATGACGCCGCAGACCGTGAACGCCTATTACAATCCGGTGTTCAACGAGATCGTGTTCCCGGCCGCGATTTTGCAGCCGCCTTTTTTCGATCCGAACGCCGATCCGGCAGTGAATTACGGCGCCATCGGCGGCGTCATCGGCCACGAAATGGGCCACGGCTTCGACGACCAGGGCGCGAAATCGGACGCGCACGGCGTGCTGCGCGATTGGTGGAACGCCGCTGACGTCACCGCCTTCACGCAGGTCACCGACAAGCTGGTGGCGCAATACGATGCGTTCACGCCGCTCGATGGCATCAATGTTAACGGCCGCCTCACGCTCGGCGAGAACATCGGCGACAATGGCGGACTTCAGGTTTCCCGCCACGCCTACCAGCTCTCGCTCAACGGCCAGCCTGCGCCGGTGATCGATGGCTTCAGCGGCGACCAGCGCCTGTTCCTCGGCTGGGCGCAGGCCTGGCGGCAGAACATCCGCGACGAAGCGCTGCGCAATCAAGTGCTCACCGATCCGCATTCGCCCGCGCAATATCGTTGCAACGGCACGGTTCGCAACATGGACAGCTGGTACGAGGCGTTCAATGTGCAACCGGGCGATGCGCTCTATCTCGCGCCGGCTGACCGCGTTACGATTTGGTAGAGCGCGAGCAATCGACAATTGAAGGGGAGCGCCTTCGGGCGCTCCCCTTTTTTGCGACCGCGCTTCAAGCCGGACAACGCGATGCGTTTCCGGGTTCGCTTTGGGCCTGCCCGCCAAAGCATGCGAGCGAAGGCGGGAGAGCGGGACGCGACAAACGCGTGAGCTCAAAAATAGTCCGGTAGAAGCGCATGTCGCGCCCCGCGTGGTTTGTCTTGTACAACCGGCGCGGACCTTAGGCGTTCGAGGAAATCCCGGAGGGCCATACGCTGCGGAGTGAAAGTTCTCCGCCGCGCTGGGGGTCCGGCGATCTCGTTAGCGCCGTGTCGCGCGTTCCCGGCCGACGTGCGGCGAAGTCCAATCGGCAGTCGTGAGATCGGCAGTCGGCAGTCGGGACGAGCCCGCTTGCTTGCCAATCATTGCCGCTTCGCCGGGCCTTTAAGTTTGTTGTACTCCTTAAAGCAATCACGTTCAAACCACGGTCCCTGAACTTGTTCGGCCTTTGGATCCGGAAGCCTCCCGACAGGAACTGGATGCAGTATCGCATGCGCCAAATTCGGTCGGATAGATTTTGGTACAAGTGTTGTTATTGCCGGATTTATCGGCGTTTTTCGCGGGGTTGGGGTGGAGATGTCCCGCAATTTTGGCCACACCGCCGCTCTGGAGCGTCGCGCCCTCACCGGCATAGGCGTTCGCTGCCGCCAAGATGGCGGTCAGTTTGCGACACCGTATGCCGGCGAGGGCGCCGGCGCTCCATATTGGCAGCCAGCAAAGCCGCGGCGCCGGGACACACACTCATCGCGCAGCCGCCGCCAACCTCCCGCAGCCGTTCGCGTGAGCGTGTGTCCCTAATCCCTAATCCGCGCAACCCCGCCAATTGCAGGCGGCGGCACTCTGGGTCCATAACGCACCTGTAGCGAAGGAGCGGACATGGGCGTTTTGGACGGCAAGGTTGTCATAGTCACTGGCGGCGGTAACGGCATCGGCAAGGAATGCGCGCTGCTGGCGGGCCGTGAGGGCGCGGCGGTTTTGGTCAACGATCTGGGCGGAGGCCTCAAGGGCGAAGATGCGGGCTCTGCGGGGCCTGCCGAAACGGTGGCGAAGGAAATCCGTGCCGCAGGCGGCAAGGCGGTGTCCAATTCCGACAGCGTCAGCGATTACGATGCGGTTGCCGCCATGGTGGAGCAGGCGAAGAAGGAATTCGGCGGCCTCCACGCCATCATCAACCCAGCCGGCATCCTCCGCGACGGCATGTTCCACAAAATGGACCCCGCCGATTGGAAGGCCGTGATCGACGTGCATTTGCACGGCGCCTTCAATGTCTGCCGCGCCTC
>CADEDG010000180.1 GCA_902826035.1 uncultured Alphaproteobacteria bacterium | reverse complement strand
GCGTCATGGTCGGGTCGTCGCCCTCGTTGTGACCGAAGCGGCGATAGCAGAACATGTCGATCACCACGTCCTTGCCGAAAATCTGGCGATACTCGGTGGCGACCTTTGCGGCATACACAACCGATTCCGGATCGTCGCCGTTCACATGGAAGATCGGCGCTTGCACCATCAGCGCCACGTCGCTTGGATAAGGCGAAGAGCGAGAGAAATGCGGCGCGGTGGTGAAGCCGATCTGGTTGTTGATGATGAAATGCATGGTGCCGCCGGTGCGATAACCCCGGAGCCCCGAGAGCGCGAAGCACTCCGCCACCACGCCCTGCCCCGCGAACGCAGCGTCACCGTGGATCAGAAGCGGCATGACGCGCGCCCGCAGATCGTGCAGCGCTTGGCCCTCCTCGGTCCAATTTGCGTTCTTCGCTTGTTTCGCGCGCGCCTTGCCGAGTACGACAGGGTTGACGATTTCGAGGTGGCTTGGGTTGGCGGTAAGCGACAAGTGCACGTTGTTGCCGTCGAACGCGCGATCGGATGACGCGCCCAAATGATACTTCACATCGCCCGAACCCAGCACATCGTCCGGCGTCGCCGAGCCGCCCTGGAACTCGTGGAAAATAGCGCGATAGGGCTTGCCCATCACCGCGGCGAGCACATTGAGGCGCCCGCGATGGGCCATGCCGAGGATGATTTCCTCGACCCCAAGCGCGCCGCCGCGCTTGATGATCTGCTCGAGCGCCGGGATCATGGCTTCGCCGCCGTCGAGCCCGAAGCGCTTGGTGCCTGGATGGCGCTTGTGCACGAATTTTTCGAAGCTCTCGCCCTCGATCAGCTTCTTCAGAATCGAGCGCTTGCCCTCCGGCGTAAACGACACGCCTTTGTCAGGGCCCTCGATACGCTCCTGTATCCAGCTTTTTTCCGCAGGATCGGTGATGTGCATGAATTCGACGCCGATATTAGCGCAATAGGTGCGGCGCAGGATCGCCAACATCTCGTTGATGGTCGCGGTTTCGAGCCCCAGCACGCCGTCGATGAAGATGGGTCGGTCGAGATCGTTTGCGCCGAAGCCGTGCGAAGCCGGATCGAGTTCCGGCGCAGCAGGGCGCGCTTCCATACTAAGCGGATCGAGCGTCGCCGCCAGGTGCCCGCGCGTACGATGGGCGCGGATCAACATCAGCGCGCGGACGGAATCGCGCGCGGCTTGCTGTACATCCTGCCCCGACGCCGCCGGCAAGCGAGCCGTAACCTTGCGTTCCAGATTCTGACGCAAACCATCCCAATCGCCATCGAGCAGCCGCGTGGTCTCTGTCGTCTTGGGCTGCGCCAGTTCGGCTCGGTACCAGGACGGCCCATTCACAGCCGCGTGCACAGCCAACGGGTTTTCGCGCACCGCCTCGAAGAACGCACGCCAGGAGGAATCGACCGCACCGGGATCGGCCAGGAAGCGCGCAGCCATCTCCTCGACGAAAGTCGCATTGGCGCCAGAGAGGAAACTCGTCTCGGCGAGCGCCTGGTTGGCGAGACTACGTGCGGTATCGGCCATGGGGGAGCTGACCTTCGTGAAAACCTTGGACGCGCCAGGGATTATTCCGCCACCGCGCCAATTGGCGCTCTTCTAAAGTGCTTCGCGGCGGGAAAGTAGTGTGCGTGAGCGCATGTCTAGGCCCTGTACCTAACCTCGCAGCACTTCCGCCATCGTCCGCCCCAGCGCGGCTGGGTGCGGCGCGACGCGTATGCCTGCCGCTTCCAGCGCGGCGATCTTGCTCCCCGCATCGCCCTTGCCGCCGGAGATGATCGCGCCGGCATGGCCCATGCGGCGGCCTGGGGGAGCGGTGCGGCCAGCGATGAAGCCGACGGTGGGCTTCCATCTCCCCTGCTTGCGCTCGTCGGCTAGGAATTGCGCTGCGTCTTCCTCAGCCGAACCGCCGATTTCTCCGATCATGATGATGGCCTGCGTCTCGGAATCGGCGAGGAACATCTCCAGCACGTCGATGAATTCGGTGCCCTTCACCGGATCGCCGCCAATGCCGACGGCGGTGGATTGGCCCAAGCCTTCGTTGGTGGTCTGGAACACGGCTTCGTAGGTCAGCGTGCCCGAGCGCGAGAGTACGCCGATCTTGCCCTTCCCGAAAATCTGCCCGGGCATGATGCCGATCTTGCATTCGTTCGGCGTCAGCACGCCGGGGCAGTTTGGGCCGATCAAGCGCGATTTGGATTTTTCCAGCTTCGCTTTGACGCGCACCATGTCGAGCACCGGAATGCCTTCGGTGATGCAGACGATCAGCGGAATTTCCGCGTCGATGGCTTCCTCGATCGCGGCGGCGGCGCCCGGCGGAGGCACATAGATCACGGAGGCGTCAGCGCCCGCCCGCTCCTTGGCATCGGCGACGCTGTTGAACACCGGCAGCCCGAGATGTGTCTGCCCACCCTTGCCGGGGCTGACGCCGCCCGTCATGCGCGTGCCGTAAGCGATCGCCTGCTCAGAATGGAAGGTGCCGTTCTTGCCAGTGAAGCCCTGGCAAATGACGCGCGTGGAGGACGAAACGAGAATGGACATGCAAGCCTGGGTCTATCTCAGGCGCCCCACATTTCAAGCCCTTACTTGGCGCCTTCATGCGCCTTAGGCCAATGCGAGCCCACAGGCGGCGGGTCAAACCCTAGTCTCCTAATCCGCAACTTCGACACGCTGCCACTGAACGATTCGGAATCCACGCTCATCCATGCAATCGGTCATCGTCTGTTGAATGCGGCGCTCCTGTCGCGTCCTGCTGTTGCGAGAAAAAAAGTAGATGCTGAGAGGCAGGGCCACCACCATAACCGGAGCCGCCACCGATGCGGCGCCGGCAAGCGTGCCACTGGACGCCGCTCCCGCCGCAAAGGCTACGCCGCCAACGACATAGGTCGTAGCTGCGCCTTCTGCGACATTGACCGCTCCCGTAACGACTGCACTGGGATTGTCCAGCTGCGCGCGACATTCCTCAAGCGCCGCTTGGTACACGGGTAGATTGGCAGGGGCGGTCGCCAGCACAGGCGCATGCGGCCTTGGGCCCCCAACACACCCGCTTAGCATGAGAGCGCCAGCTACGAACGTCGAACTCCAACGCATGCCGGTCACCCCATGATAAATGCATTCAGCTTGTTGCCGTCGGGATCGCGGAAATAGCCGGCGTAGAAGCCGGGGAAGCGTTCACCGGGCGGGCCTTCGCAGGGCGCGCCCAAAGAGCGCGCGAGATTGTAGACCTTGTCGACCTGCTCGCGGCTCTTGCATTCGAGCGCGACCATGACGCCGTTGCCCACGGTCGCCGC
>CADEDG010000179.1 GCA_902826035.1 uncultured Alphaproteobacteria bacterium | reverse complement strand
CAACATAGAGATCGCCCTGCGCCTCAGGCTCGGAGGGGCGTGCGATCATCAAATCGTCGAGCACGCCGCCGAGCGCATTGAGCAGCGTCGTGTAGCGGATTTGGCCGGGTTTGAGACCGGCGATGTCGGATGGGACAATTCGCTCGACCTGAGCGGCGATAGCGGCGTGCGCGGCCTCCGGCGCCAGCCCATGATCCTTCGGCAGACCGATGAAACACGGGCCCATGTGCGAGACATCGAACAGACCAGCGTGCGTACGCGTCCAATTGTGCTCCGGGATCAGGCCCTCGAATTGCAGCGGCATGTCATAGCCGGCAAAGTCGCCGAACTTGGAGGTGCGCGCGCGCCAGAGCGCGTCAAGCGGCAGTTTCTTCGGCGGTGCGGCTTCGGTCATTTGCATCCCAGGTACGCGCGGCGCATGCCTTCCGGCACGTCGCCCCCGCTGTCCTGGCGCCTGAGAGATTTACTCCTTCGGCGGCCGCTCCCCCAAACGGAAGGCGGCGCTATCCAGCGTGTTCATCCCCTCGCGGTCCGGTTCCCTGAGAGTTTCCGGGGCGGTTGCTCCTTCGGGGGCGCGTTTGTTGTGCGCTCTCTTCCGCGAGGTTCGCTTGTCTGGCCGGTGTCGGGGCGACTCGACGTCGGCCCGTTCCGTTGGTTCGCAAACTGAGCGCGCGGGCGTGCGAAGTCAATTCACGACCAGGAAATCTTAGCCTCGCCCCGCAGAATCGCCTCTGTTTCCGGCGTGTGCTTCGCGCCGGAGGCATCGTGAAGCGACAAGCCCGGCAACAATCGGAACGGCGCCCGCGACCCTTTTCGCGCCTGCACCAAAATCCGCTTAGCGGCTTCGTCCGCCCGTGGGCGAATTGGAATAAGCGCGACCCCGCCAAGGCGACCCTCAAGCGCCGCCAAGATATCGCGGGTTTTTTCGACGCGATGGATTAGCGTCAGTGAGGCGCCGCCGTGCAACCTATCAACTAACGCGGCCACCCAGGCATCGATCGGCGCATCAGCAATGTGAGCGTGGCGGCGCGCGGGCGCGGGTTCGCGGCCCTCGCCTTCCATGTCAAACGGGGGATTGCAGAACACGCCGTCGAACACGCCGATATTCGCATTTCGTTCGAGAACATCGCCTGTAACGATTTCCACACGTGCAAACATCGCGTTGAGGGCGACATTTTCGCGTGCGAGCGCGGCCGTGTTCGCATCACGTTCAACCCCGACACAATGGGTCCCCGACGTGCGCTGCGCCACCGCTAGCAGCGCCGCACCAACTCCACAGCCCGCTTCCATGAGGCGCGCGCCCGACTCCGCCTCCACGGCGGCGGCAAGCAGCATGGTGTCCACATTGACCCGGTAGCCGCGCGCCGGCTGGCGAACGCGCAGGCGCCCGCCCAGAATCGCGTCCTCGGTGATTTCGTCTTCCTTCACGTGCGACCCATTCGCGCGATAGGCGGGTGCTAACTTGACCGCCGAGCGCGCCGTCACCATCGTTTGCCACACGCAGAGGTCAAGCGGAGGCCCCTTGGGACCGGCGGTAGGACCAGTATCAAAAGCCGCCGGCGCGCCCAACGCCGTCGAACGCTTGGCCAATCTGCTGGCCGGCGATCTCGACGCCGTGGACGCGATCATTCATGAGCGCATGGCGAGCCCGGTCGGGGTCATACCGAACCTCGCCGCGCACCTGATCGACGCGGGCGGCAAGCGCATTCGCCCGCTGATCACGTTGGCCTGCGCCAGACTCCTCGGCGGCGGCGGCGACGGGCCACGTAAGCTGGCGGCGGCGGTCGAGTTCATCCACTCAGCCACGCTGCTGCACGACGACGTCGTCGATGTCTCCTCCATGCGCCGCGGCAAGAAGGCGGCGAACGTGGTGTGGGGGAATTCCGCCAGCGTATTGGTGGGCGACTTCCTGTTCGCACGCTCGTTCAATCTGATGGTCGAGACTGGCGACATCATGGTGCTCGACATCTTGGCGCGCGCCGCCAGCGTCATCGCCGAGGGCGAAGTCATGCAGCTCGCAGCCGCTAATGACGCCGACACCACGCGCGAACGCTACATGGAGATCGTCGCCGCCAAAACCGCGGCGCTGTTCGCGGCGGCGGCCAAAGCCGGCGCAGTCGCTGCGGGAAGGCCAGGCCCGGAAGCAAGCGCGCTCGAGACCTATGGGCGCGAGCTTGGGCTCGCGTTCCAGTTGGTGGACGACGCGCTCGATTATGGCGGGCTCGCCGCCTCGATGGGCAAGAACGCCGGCGACGATTTCAAGGAAGGCAAGGTCACGCTGCCTGTGGTGTTCGCACGCGATGCGGGCGACGAGGACGAGCGTACATTTTGGCGGCGCGTCATGAGCGGGGAGCGGAGCGAGGAAGATTTCCATCGCGCCGTCGCGCTGATCAAGCGCCATGACGCTATCACGCAGACCCTCGACGCAGCGCGCGCGCACGCCGGGAATGCAAAAGCAGCGTTGTCAGTGCTGCCCGCCAATGCTTATCGCGAGGCGCTGAGCGATTTGACCGAATTCGTAGTCGATCGCGGCCACTGATTCCCCGGTGACGACGCCTACGCTGAGCGGGCGTCAATCAGACCTCGGCGATTCCCTTGGCGAGTGCGTAACGGCGCACAAAGTGGGCAATTAGCATGCCAGCAACGGACGCGACCATAAGCGCCGATAGCGGCCAGATCGAGTTGGCTTCGCCGGCCACAGCGATGGCGACAATCCCGCACAACGCGGTCGCCGCCCAATATGTGTAGGCGATACGCGCATGACTCCAGCGCGCGCGCGAAGCAATCTGGTACAGATGCTCGGAATGGCCATCGAGCAGCGAGCGCCCGCGCCGCAATCTCCACGCCAGGGTGAGCAACGCGTCAGCGAGCAGCGGCAGGAATATGAGTGGCGGTATGAAAGGCGAAATGCCGGCGCGCTCAATCACAATGAGCGAGCCCAGTGCGGCCACGGCGCCTGCGAACAAGGCGCCCGCATCGCCGGCGAACAATTTCGCATGGGGGAAATTCCACATCAGAAACCCCGCCATCGCGCCCGCGCCACACAAACCGATCGCGACGCCGCTTAGCGTGCCATTCGCCTGCGCGATTACTGCCAAGGCGATGAGTCCGATCGCGACTGAGCCGATGGCCAGACCATTCGAGCCATCCATGAAGTTCACGCAATTGACCATCGTGAACACCCACATGGCCGTGCCGACCAGGCCGATAAAATAAGGCAACTCAAGCGACACCCCAAACCCCAAGGGCACGATCTCGACGATGCCAACGCTCGCCGCGGCTGCAACCGACAGCGTTCCAAACACCAGCGATTTTAGGCGCGGACCCATCGCCCTGTTGTCATCGATGAAGCCGAGAAACAGGAAGCACAACGCAAACAACGCCGCCGGCGCCAGCAATCG
>CADEDG010000178.1 GCA_902826035.1 uncultured Alphaproteobacteria bacterium | reverse complement strand
CGGGTGTCACCCATGTCTTAGGTACAATCCGTTACCCATGTCTCCGGGCTGGACAGTAAAAATCTGGTCGGAGCGGCGAGATTCGAACTCGCGACCCCCAGTCCCCCAGACTGGTGCGCTAACCGGGCTGCGCCACGCTCCGACGACCGTCTCCAGGGCGGGCCTGGACGCGGGAGCGCTCTCTTAGCGGCAAGGATCGCCCGCCGCAATCGCTGGCTCAGCGGCCGCGGTTCATCCACGCAAACAGAGGCTTCAGCGGAAACACCCACGCGATCCCGGCGACCGCAAAATAGGCGACCTGCCCCCAGGTCGGCAGCGTCGGCGCCAGGAACGCACCTAAGGTCGCAGCCGCGCCGGCATAGAGCCCCAGATAGGTCAGCAGCACTGAACAGCCGAGCGCCTTGCGCGTGCGCGATTGCATGAACCCCCTCCCGCGCGGCGGCGCGCCACGTTTGAGCTAATACGCTCAGGCCTTATGGGAATTGGCATGAGCACCGCAAGCGCAGTCCCCCGCAGCGATCCGCCCCGCGACCTTTGGGTGGGTGTCTGGCTGTTGGCGATCGCTGTGCTCGTCTTCGCCATGATCCTGGTTGGCGGCGCGACACGTCTGACTGATAGCGGGCTCTCGATCACCGAATGGGATTTGCAGAAGGGCCTGATGCCACCGCTCGGCGCCGAACGCTGGGGCGAAGAATTCGCGCTCTACCAGCGCACCACCGAATACCAAATGCAGAACCAGGGCATGAGCCTCGCGGAATTCCAGGCGATCTATTGGTGGGAATGGGGACACCGGTTTCTCGGCAAAGTGATCGGCCTCGCGTTTGCGATCCCGTTTGCGTTCTTCTTGGCGACGGGGCGTTTGCGGGGGCGGTTCTGGCCAGTGCTGGGATTGTTTGCCCTCGGCGGCGCGCAGGGCGCGATCGGTTGGTGGATGGTGACCAGCGGGCTGTTTTCGAGCCTGGACGTGAGCCCGGTGCGGCTCGCGATCCATCTTGGCATGGCGCTCGCACTGCTGGCGAGCGCGTTGTGGCTGGCGATGGATGCGCTTGGCTGGCCGCGCGAGCGTTCGCGCCTGGGCGCGCCACTTTGGGCGCCGCCTGCATTGATGGCGCTGATTTTTGCACAAGCAATGTTCGGCGCATTGCTCGCTGGCGCCGATGGCGGCCCGGCCTATGCCGACTGGCCCACGATCGGACAAGAATTGATCCCCGAGCGTGCGTTCTCGCTCGGACCGTTCTGGCGCAATTTCACCGAACACCACGCCACCCAACACCTGCTGCATCGGACCTTGGGCTATTGCGTCGCCCTAGCCGCGTTGGCGCTGGCGTGGATTGGGATGCGGCGCGGGAGCGGCGCTGGCCGGAACATGGCGTTGGCGCTCGGTGCATTGGCGCTGATCCAGGCGCTGCTCGGGGTGGCGACGGTCACCACCGGCGCACACCTGACGCTGAGCCTCGCGCACCAGGCCTGCGCGGCGCTGCTCTGGGCGCTGGCGACGCAGGTCGCCAGGGTTGCCGGTAACATAATACCACAGCCGTAATCGATTGATTGCTGACGTTTATTTGTAACCTCTTGACGCCGACTCGCGCTTCCACTACACGCCGCGCCTTCGTTTTCGTCAGGACCCATTCCCATGCGCACTCAATCGACGCGCTCGGCCAAGGCTTCGGAGATCACCCACGGCTGGATCGTGGTTGATGCTGAAGGCGTCGTGGTCGGCCGCCTCGCCTCCTTCATCGCGCTGCGCCTTCGCGGCAAGCATCGCGCGGACTTCACCCCCCATGCCGACACCGGCGATCATGTCGTGGTCATCAACGCCGAAAAAGTGGCGCTGACCGGCAAGAAGCTGACCGACAAGATCTATTATCGCCACACCGGCTATCCCGGCGGCATCAAGGAACGCGTCGCCGGCAAGGTGCTCGTGGGCAAGCATCCCGAGCGCGTGCTGGAAAAAGCCGTCGAGCGTATGATGCCGAAGGAAAGCCCGCTGGCGCGCCGGCAATTGGCGAAGCTTCGTGTGTACGCTGGCGCTGAGCATCCCCATGCCGCGCAGAACCCCAAGATTGTCGATTTCAAATCGAAGAACCGCAAGAATTCGAGGATCGGCTGATGTCCATGAGCGAAACCGCCCAAGGCCTTGGATCGCTCGGCGATCTGACCGGCGCGCCCGTGCGCGTTGAGCAAAACGTCGCCGTGCTGCGCGAACGCAAGGTCGATAAACTCGGCCGCGCCTACGCCACCGGCAAGCGCAAGAACGCCATCGCGCGCGTCTGGGTGAAGCCCGGCAAGGGCAAAATCACCATCAATGGCCGCGAGAGCGACGTCTATTTCGCGCGCCCCGTACTGCGCATGATGATCAACCAACCGTTCAAGATCACCAATCGCGAAGGCGAGTTCGACGTGGTGTGCACGGTGACAGGCTCGGGGCTTTCGGGCCAAGCCGGCGCGGTGCGCCACGGCATCTCCAAGGCGCTCTCCGATTACGAGCCGCCGCTGCGCCCAGCGCTGAAGCACGCCGGCTTCCTCACCCGCGACAGCCGCGTGGTCGAGCGCAAGAAATACGGCAAGAAAAAAGCCCGCAGAAGCTTCCAATTCTCGAAGCGCTAATCGTTTCAAATCTGGTATTCAGGACGGGCGCTTCGGGCAACGGAGCGCCTGTTTTGTATTTGGAGAGGCGCTCATGGTTCAACGCGTCTTCATCGACGGCGAAGCGGGCACAACCGGTCTGCAAATCCGCGAGCGGCTGAAAGGCCGGCGCGACATCGAACTCGTCTCCATCGATCCCGACAAACGCAAGGATGCCACGGAGCGCAAGCGCCTCCTGAACAGCGTCGATGCGGTGATCCTATGCCTGCCTGACGATGCGGCGCAGGAAGCGGTCGCGCTGATCGAGAACGACGCCGTGAAAATTATCGACGCTTCCACCGCGCACCGCGTCGCGCCAGGCTGGACTTACGGCTTTCCCGAGATGGCGAAGGACCAGCGCGCGAAGATCGCGGCGTCCACGCGCGTGTCCAATCCGGGCTGCTACCCCACCGGCTTCATCGCGCTCGCGCGTCCACTGATCGAAGCGGGGCTGATCCCGCGCGATTGGCCGCTCAGCGTCAACGCGGTGTCGGGTTATTCCGGCGGCGGAAAGGCGATGATCGCCGAGTTCGAGGATGAAAATTCGCCGGCGTTCACGCGTGCTCCCTATCGCATCTACGCGATGGCTCAGCAGCATAAGCACGTGCCGGAGATGCAAACCTATGCGGGCCTCTCGCGCGCGCCGATTTTTGCGCCAAGCGTCGGGCGGTATCGCCAAGGCATGATCGTCGAGATTCCATTGCCGCTCGCCGCGCTGCCCGCACAGCCCAAGCTCGCCGACGTGCACGACACGCTCATGCGCGCCTATGCCGGCGAACGCTTCGTCACCGTCGCATCGCTCGCAGAGACCGCTGCGCTGAAGACGCTCGATCCCGAG
>CADEDG010000177.1 GCA_902826035.1 uncultured Alphaproteobacteria bacterium | reverse complement strand
GGTTATCCGGCCCTCAATCTACAGCGAAATGGTCTGGGAAAGCCGCAAGCGCAAAGCGGCCGCGGAGCGCACGCCGATCGACTGGGTGGTGGTGCGCAACCGCTTGTCGGCGAGCCGGATCGAAGCCAAAAACAAGCAGAAGGTCGGCGACGCGTTGAAGACGCTGTCCTCGCGCATCGGCTTTCGTTTGGCGCCGGGGCTGTCCGAGCGCGTCATTTTCCGGGAACTATTTCCCCAAGGTTTGACGTTGCTCGATTTCAATGCGCCAGGCGCCGGGGGCGAAATGGGTATGGCTCATCTCGCCGCACGGCAGGAATTGCGCGATCTCTTCGTCACCTTGAAGCTGCCGGGGCTCGAAGGCGAGGCGTTGAAGTTCTAAAGCAACAGCTCCGAGCGGTGATGCAAACTCAACAAAACAACAGCTCCGTCATTCCGGACGCGCGGAGCGCGGTCCGGAACCCAGGGGCCATGGACGCGCCCCTCGATCCCCTAGGTTCCGGGTCTTTCTCCGCAAGCCCGGAATGACGGTTGCACCGCAAGCCGTGGTCGGAAGTCGAACGGTTGGTGTAGGAAAGACCTCATGCCGCAGGCGCTCATTGTCCTCGCCCTGATCTTCGGGCTTCTCCTTCTCACCCGCATGGCTGGCGCGTGGCGGGCCGCGCTGGCGCCGCGTTGGCCGGCGATCGCGCTGACGGGCTTGGCGGCTTTTCTCGGGTTTCGTGGCTCCATAAGGACAGCCCTCGTTCTGGGGGCGTTGGCAGTGGTCGCTTGGTATGTCGGGCCAAAACTGTTGGCGCGGCGTGCGCCGGCCGCCACGGCGGATCCGCGTGATATCGAAGCGAGCCGCATTCTCGGAGTCGGGGATAGCGCCGACGAGGCTGAAATTCGCCAAGCCTATCGAGACAAGATGGCGCAGGCCCATCCCGATCGCGGCGGAAGCCACGAACGCGCCGCTCGCCTCACCGCCGCCCGCGATCGTCTGCTCCGCAAGCGAGGTTAGTGCGGCGGTCCAAAGAGAAGACTCGTGTTCTCACCACGCTCCCCGGACGCGACGCAGTCGCGAGCCGGGGTCCATCGACCGGGCATTGCCTGGCGAGACGTGGCGTCCCTCCGAACCATGGACCCCGGTCTTCGCTTCGCGAAACCGGGAAGCGATGGTTTAGCGGCGTCGGTACTAGTTGGTTTCCTCGGTGGATTGATCGTCGGTGGCGTCACCTTGGCTCTGCTCGCGGCCGACGCCGGACAAAGTCTCAACCACCATGCCGTCGGCTCTGGTGTAGGTCGCGCTGACCGAGGCCAGTTCGCCCGGCGGGGTTCCCATGTCGAGGCGCGGAGCGGGAAGGCTCGCCAAGGCTGCGTTGGGATCGTCGCGCCGGGCGTATTCTTGAAACGCGCCTTCGATCAAATAGGCGACCTGCGAGTCGCGAGCGGCGGCGCTTTCGCCGCCCAAAACCACCACGATGACTCGGCGGTTGTTGCGCTCGGCCATGGACGCCAGATTGAACCCCGACGCGCGGGTGTATCCGGTCTTTATGCCGTCAACGCCTTCCACTTGCCCGAGCAGGCGGTTGTGGTTGCGTCCGCCGCCGCGGCGCCAGGCAAAGTCGGGCGTTTGGAAGACCGAGTAATATTCGGGGAAGTCGCGCCAGAGCGCCTGGCCTAGGATCGCCATGTCGCGCGCTGTGCTGTGGTGCCGCGTGTTAGGGAGGCCGCTGGCGTTCACGAACCGGGTTTCAGTCATGCCCAATTGGCGCGCGCGCGCGGTCATGTTCGCGGCGAACCGCGCCTCGCTGCCGCCCAGCCGTTCCGCGACTAGGGTGGCGACGTCGTTGGCCGACTGCACCACAAGGGCGTTGATCGCTTGCTCAACAGTGATCGTGTCACAGCCGCGTCGCCTGCTACATTGCAAACCGAGACGCGAAGGGGGCTGGCGAGAGGCATTTCGCGATGCGGTGAGCCGCGTGCTCATG
Organism: uncultured Alphaproteobacteria bacterium; assembly: GCA_902826035.1. Taxonomy (GTDB): domain Bacteria; phylum Pseudomonadota; class Alphaproteobacteria; order Caulobacterales; family Aquidulcibacteraceae; genus Vitreimonas. The sequence goes on along the minus strand of CADEDG010000177.1, from coordinate 1,500 downwards.
CTGATGTCACCCCGCTCCAGGGCCTCGAACATCATGTAGAGCGTCATCATCTTGGTTAACGACGCAGGATACCGAATTTCGTCGGCTTGGTCCTCCAGCAGGATTTCGTTGGTCCGGGCGTCCATGACGATGGCCGCATAGCGGTCATCTGCCGCCGCAGTGCTGGCGCTGCAGACGATCAAAGCCGCAAAAGCCGCCGCTAGCAGGCGTGGCGTTGGAAAACCCGCTGACTTCATCGACATCCCATCCAGTGCAATCTGGGACAAAATCAGGCAATTAGCATGCCGCGCAGCTTACAGTTTCAGTAATCCGGTTAAGCTATCGTTGCCGCCGAGCCTAGATCGCGCCGCGCTCCCAACGGCGGCCTGCCGAAGATTATGCTGCAGTGCAGCAAAAAATTCGTTGACTTCGCAGTCGCAGCATAACATATTCTCCTCCAATCACCGGTTATGCTGGTGATAAGGCATCAATTTCTGGAGAAGATACCCCTATGGCGACCGCGAAAGTTTCCCGCACTGCAAAAACCCCGACCGAAGCCTTTGAGCAAGTGAGCGCTGCTTCGAGCGAAGCCGTGCGCGAAAATATCGACCGCGGCCTTGCTGCGTTTGCCGAGGTTTCGGCTTTCGGCAAGGGCAACGTTGAAGCTTGGCTCGCCTCGGCGGCGGCCGCTCAAAAGGGCTTCGAGACCCTTTCGGCCCGCTCGGTGGCCTTCTCCAAGCAAGCCATTGAAAACCACGTGAGCGCCGCCAAGGCGCTGATGACCTCCAAGAGCGTCCAGGAATTTGTGGAAAAGCAGAACGCCTACGCCAAGACCTCGGTCGAAGCCTATGTCACCGAGTTGTCCACTTTCACTGAACTCGCTTCGGGTCTGGCCAAGGACACGCTGCAGCCGATCAATGAACGCGTGAACGCCGTCGGCACCCTGATTCAGGCCGGCGCCGTCCGCTAACACGCAGCGCTTGCTGCGAAAAATGAAACTCCGACGGGCCCAGCTCCAGCAGCTGGGCCCGTTTTGCGTGCGATCGAGCGTAATGATCATAACCGGCCCTTCCATCTGGCGCGGTGATCCATAAATTGGGGTATTGTTGAATCCTCGCTCGGTTATCGAGCTGTGGTTAGGGGTGGCTGACCCACATGATTGGCGCACGATGAGCGGGCAACCCTGGGAGCACGACGGCGATCCAGGCGGCGGCGCGGACGCCGGCACGCAGACCCTCACGCGCACCCAGAAGCCGGCGCTCTATAAGGTCTTCATCCTGAACGACGACTTCACGCCGATGGAATTCGTTGTTTACGTACTGGAGCGATTCTTCGCAAAGTCGCGGGAGGAAGCGACCACGATCATGCTGCACGTGCACCAGAACGGCGTCGGGCTGTGCGGAGTATTTACCTTCGACGTCGCGGAAACCAAGGTGGCGCAGGTGCTCGACCTGGCTCGCGAGCATGAACATCCGCTGCAATGCACGATGGAAAAGGAATAAGATGGCGACTTTCTCCCGC
>CADEDG010000176.1 GCA_902826035.1 uncultured Alphaproteobacteria bacterium | reverse complement strand
GGTGTCACCCATGTCTTAGGTACAATCCGTTACCCATGTCTCCGGGCTGGACAATCTCAGCGCTGGAGCGGGTAGAGGGAATCGAACCCTCGTCTTCAGCTTGGAAGGCTGTGGCTCTACCATTGAGCTATACCCGCAAGGCTGGCTTTGCGCCAACCAAGCACTCGCTGGGCCGGCTTGCGGCTCAACGATCCGAGGCGGGTGTGTGAGATTTTCCCATTCTCCGGTCAAGAGCCCCTTTTTCGCCGCCTCGCGCCCGAACATCGCTTATATCCCAGATTTCAGGCAGAGAATCGACATCGCCGCGTCGAAGTGGCACTCTGGAGCGGGAATTCGGCGAGGGGAGTTGCGGGGCGCGCCACATGGCTAGATTTGTTCTCGGTTTGGCGGCGCTCACCGGGGCGGCAGTGCTCTGTGCATGCGCAGGGTTGGCGCTCCCCGAGCCGCCTGCTCAATCGAGCACATCGATCCCACCGCGCGACATTCGCACAGGCGCTGCGGAAATGGTCATCCAAAATGTCGAGCGAGAAGTTTCCCGTGACGAGATAGCAATCGCGTTACAACGCCTTCTTGCAGAAGCACGCACGTGCATCCCTTGGCCCAGCCTTTGGATTGAGGGTGAAGAACGGCGCACAGTCTACCTGGTTCGCTTCGACTTGATGGCGCGAGACTGGGGGGATGGCGTCGCCTCGGAAAGCCGCGCGCGCATGCAAGAGTTCGTGGACATGGGCTTACTCATCCGTCGAGACCGGCCGGATATTGGTCCAGGCGCAGTCGCCTTCTCGCTTACGCGCGAGGGTTCGCGCGCCATTTCTGGGTCTTTGCGTTCGCGCCCAGCATTTTGCCTATCGACGGAAAGGCAGATCGCAGAAATCACAAACATTGAGTGGGGCGAGTTTGAGTGCGGCAGCTTGCGGGTCGACTTCACCCATGTGGCTCACGCGTGGCCCTCCTGGGCGCGTACTGAGGCAAGTCAGCGGAGGGCTGCGCAAACCTGGGCGTCGGTAGGTCAGCCTATGCCTGGAAGTGTTACGTTGAGCAGACAATGGTTTCAGCGCAGTAGACTTCCCGCGGAGATGACGCAGAACGGCGAGCTTCGTTCCCTTTGCTATGACCAAGAACACCGCCGCATCGTCGGGGATGACCTAAATCTAAATGCGACGCCCCCTGCCTTGAGTGACGCAGCGCCGGAAATGCTCCAACCCCAAACTGAGCAGGTGAATTGAGTGCCACCCGTCAACTGAGGACGAACGTCACTTTCATGTTGACCCGCCATTCGGTTACTTTGCCATCCTTGCAATTCACCTTGATGTCCTGAACCCAGGCGCCTTCGACATTCTCAAGCGTCTCCGACGCCTTGGACACTCCGCGCTCGATGGCGTCCTGAAGGCTGTCCTTTGAACCTGCGGTGATTTCAATCACTTTAGCGACGGCCATGGCGTCCTCCTGTTTGAGCAGGAGGACGCTAGGCTCGCGGCTTACGTCTGCCAAGTCAGAAGCGTGCACGCACGCCGAATTGGAAATTGCGGGGCGCGCCTGCGAAGGCGGCGGGTTGCTCATAGCGTTCGTCGAGGACATTTTCCGCGCGTGCGAAGAGTTCGGCGTCGCCAAGATCGTAGCGCGCCCACAGCGATATCAAATTGTAGCCCGGGACCCGCCCTGCCGCGCTTTCAAAGCCGCCGGCGTCGCCGTACGTGACGTCCCGGCGTGGGCCTACGCGGTTGAGCGCGAGACCCAGGCCCCAACGAGAACTTGGCGTGAACTCGAGTTCCGCTCGCCAAGCATGCTCCGGGCGCCGCAACAATTGCTGGCCCGTGATTCCGTTCCGAGCATCGGTCCAATCATAGGCGAGGCGCGCCAAAACCCATTCCACGGGAGATGCTTCCAAGAATACCTCCGCGCCCCCTATCTCCGCCTCGCCAACATTGACGTTCTGGGATTGCAGAAAATCGTACTCGATCAGATCCTCGATCTCGGTGTGGTAGTAAGAAGCGCCGAGTTTGAATTTGCTGCTTGGCGTCCAGTCGCCGCCGATTTCCCACGCCCGTGCGCGCTCAGGCGCCAAGTCCGGATTGCCGATATTGAAGAAGCTCAACTCGTAGCGTTCGCTCAGCGATGGCGCTTTGAACGCGGTTCCGGTCGATGAGTAGAGCCTCAGCGTCGTAAACTGAGCGACAGCGCCGACAGAGTAGGTGGTCTCCATGCCGAAACGCTCGTAATCATCGATGCGCACGGCGCCGGTAAAAATAAGGTTCGAGCCCAACTCAGTCTGCCCGACGATGGCGAGCGCGGTTTGATTTTCGCCGGTGCTGAGCGGCGCGGCAAACCTGGGAACTGTATCGATCCGGTTGTGCTCCAGAGAAATGCCCGCTGTCAGTGTTGTATGTTCGCCTACATAACGAGCGGCGAGATCGGCGAATGACCGTGTGGACTGGGCGCTTGTCGTTTCAACTCCACCGTCGCGTTCGGCGCGGTCGCTGCGCACCTGTCCGCCCGAGGCGCGTAGGGTGACGGCCGTTACGGCGGCATGATCGGCCCCGAGCCGCCAAACTGATTGTGTGGCCTCGTTTTCGAGGTCGGGATCGTCGGCGCGTAGGTCGAAGAATGCCCCGCCCGAGAACGTATCGAAAGCCGCTTGGGAGCGACGAACCTGAAAGAGCAAATCGGCGCCGAAGTCGGCGGCGGCGTAGCGGGCGCCTCCGGTCAGCGCCGTCATGCGTGCGCCGTCCAGATCGCCGGTGCGTGTCGCCATGCGGCGAGGGACGAGGTCAAAGCCTCCGATATCAAGGCTCTCTGCGCTGAATCCATACTCAAGGCCGCCAACCGCGCCTGACGCCGCAATCGCGCCGCGCATGGTATCGAACGACCCGACCGCGCCCTCGGCAATGATCGCATCCTCGCCGCCGCGCCGTGGGATCAGGTTAACGACGCCGCCAATTGCGTCGCTGCCGTACACTGCCGAAGCCGGCCCGCGGAGCACTTCGATGCGTTCGATGGCGCCAAGCGCGTCTTGGCCGAAATCGTATTGGCCATTGGGCGTCGAGGCGTCGTTGAGCCGGATGCCGTCAAACAAGACGAGTGCGTGCTTGGAATTGGCGCCGCGTAAAAACAGCGATGCCTGCTGGCCCGCGCCGCCTATCTGCACCGCCTGTGCGCCCAGCGCCTGGGCGAGTGTGGAGAGGCCTTGGGCCTCGATGTCGGCCCGGCTGATGATCTCCACGCGCGCAGGCAAGCGCGCGCTCGGCGTCGCGGTCCTTGTGGCAGTGACGACTATCTCCGCTTCTTCGGCATGGGCGGAAAACGGCAACAGCGCAGCCGCCGCCGTCAGCGCAACGTACAATGATTTTCGCATAGGTGGTCCCCATTGGTGCAGCGCGCCGGCCTCGAGCGCACGCCAAGAGCGACTAGCGGGGCGCTACATTGCGAAGGCCGCCCCACGCCGCTCTCACGGAGACATCCGGTTCGTACGGCTGGT
>CADEDG010000175.1 GCA_902826035.1 uncultured Alphaproteobacteria bacterium | reverse complement strand
CCCTCGCGGCTTTGGTTCTCTGCGCCATCCTCGCCCTGCGCGCGAGGCGTTCGTGGCGAGCCCCCGGCGAGGACGAGGCGCGCAACCGCCTGGCGGTGGAATCCCGCATCGAGCAAGGCTCGCTGGAAGTGCTGCGCGACCGGCCCGTCCACTATGAAGCGACAGCCACCGCGCTCTGGCGACACGCGCGGCAGCGCTCCCTCGATCAGATCGCGAAACTAAAAGCTGGGCCGCTGCGGCTGTCGCTGGATGACGCCGACCCAGGCAAGCTGCGGTACGTCCTTGCGGCGGCGTTTCTGGCCGCGCTCGCCTTTGCCGGCGCCTCAGCGCCTGAACGCTTAGCGCGCGCCTTTCTGCCCGATCCCGGCCCACTGTTGGGCGACCGCCCGATTGTGGTTGAGGCTTGGGCTTCGCCCGCCGGCTACACCCACGCAGCGCCCGTTTCTCTGAGCGACAGGCTAGGTCAAACCGTCGCGACGCCGCCGAGCATTGAAGTCACCGTTCGCGCGACCGGGCCGGCGGGCGCGCCGCGACTAGTGTTTCATGGCGAGCGAGGCAAACGCGAAGTCCGGTTCACGCGCGCCGCCGACGGGGCCTGGGAAGCGCGCTTGGCAGTTCCTGGCCCCGGGCGCTTGAGCATCGTGCGTTTTTATGAACGCGGCTTCTGGAGCATGGCGCCTGCCGCCGATGCAGCGCCGAAACTGGCGTTCACAGCGCCGATAGCCAACCTGTCGGACGAGCGCGCCGCGATCGCTTGGCGCGCCAGCGACGATTTCGGGCTGGTGGGACTGCGGCTGCGCGTGAAGCCGATAGCGCCCCCGCCTGGCCTCGCCCGCGCCGATCCGTTCGACACCGAGTTGGACATCCCTGCTGGCGCGCCGCGCACTGCGGAAGCCAAGGTCGAGCTTGCACTGGCGGCGCACCCTTATGCCGGCATGGAAGTGGAGGCGCGCCTCGTCGCGGTGGACGCCTTGGGACAGGAAGGGATCAGCGAGCCGCTGCGCTTCACCATGCCGGAACATGTGTTCCTGCAACCGCTGGCGCGCGCTGCCATCGAAATTCGCCGCCACATCCTCGCCGAACGCCGCCCCTACCAATCGCCGCCTCGGGCGGCCAGGCGCCTGTCGCCCGATAGTGAAGCCTTCATGCGCGATCAACGCATCGAGGTTCGCGACTTTGACACGCGCGCCGCGCTTTCGCGCGCACCCGAGGGCGTACGCCGCGCCGCCCGCTTGCTTGATGCGGTCACGGCCGACGCCCAGGACGGCTATTTCCGTGACCCGGCGGTCTATCTGGGGCTGCGCCTTGCGCGCTCGGAACTCGCGGTCTCTGAAAACACGGACCAGACCGATCTCGCGGCCACGACGCTCTGGCACGTCGCGCAGCGGGCCGAGTATGGCGGCGGCGCCGATACCCGCCGTGCGCTGGAGGAATCGCAGCGCCAACTCTCGCAGGCGTTGCAGCGGCCCGACGCCCGCCAAAACGCCCGCGAACGCATCGAAGCGCTGCGCCGCGCGACCGAACGCTACCTTGAATCGCTGACCCAAGAAGCGCTGCGCAATGGCGGCGCGGAATCGGCTGAAGACACGCGCGAGCGCACCGAGATCACCGAGCGCGACATCGAGCGCGCGCTCGATAATATTGAGCGCTTGACCGAACAGGGCCGCACCGAGGAAGCGCGCGCTGCTTCCGAAGCGCTGACCGACACGCTGCAAAACCTCGACGTACAAATGCAACAGGCTGACGAAGCGCAGCGCCAGCAGCAGCGCGCGCAGCAAGAATCCGAGAACCTGTCTGAAATCATGCAGCAGCAGCAATCGCTCAGCGAAGAGACCGAGCGCGAGCGACAAGAACGACAGCCGCAGGAGAACAGCCAGGGCGGCAGCGGCGGCGAACAACAAGGCGGCCAGGGCGGCGATGAACTGGCCGAGCGCCAAGCCCAGATCAGCGAAAGCCTGGCGCAATCCCGCGAGCAATCGCAAGCTGACGGCGAGGCCGCTCAACAAGCGCTCGATGCAGCGGGCGAAGCGATGCGTCGTTCCGAAAGCGCGTTGCGGCGCGGCGATTTCGAAGGCGCACGTGCGGCTCAAGATGCAGCGCTCGGGGACCTGCGCCGCGGCGCCGCCGCGCTGTCCGGAGAAGCGGGGCAGCCAAGCCCAGAATCTGCGCAAAGCGAGGCCGACGGGGAAATTGGATCAGGCGACCAGACCGACCCATTGGGACGCGGCGCCAATGGCGGGGAAGATTGGCAGAGCGGACAAGGCAATGGCGATCCCTCCCGCACTCGTGCATTGTTCGACGATATCGTCCGCCGCGCCCAGGATCCAAACCGCCCCGAAGCGGAACGCGAATATTTGCGCCGCTTGCTGGATCGGTTTGGGGAGGAATGAGGAACAAAGCGCGGCAGTCAAGATTCAAGCCACCACCTACATCTCCGTCATTCCGGTGCCGCCGAAGGCGGAACCCGGAACCCAGGGGCGACCAGCGCGACGTTCGCTCCTGGGGTTCCGGAGCGCGCTCCGCGCGTCCGCAATGACGACACTGATCTTGAAACTCGGCGGCGCCTCAAGACGTTGGCGCGAACAGCCAGGTAGTTTATCGAAAGCTGCTCATGAGGCCTCGGGAAATCTACATGATCGCACTTCTGCGGAAATCACTTATCGCGGCGACGATGGCCTGCATGGCTCTCGCCAGTTGTGGACCCAGCGGCGCGAACGATCCAGGCGCCGCCGGGGTGACTTCGCAGTCGGCTGACGCCAGTTCGACGACAAAGCCCCAAAGTGTTGGCGACTGCGTAGAGACCACAATCACTTTGGTCGGGCCGCGCCTGGAGGGAGCTCCCGAAAGCGGCAGCTCCGTGGAGTACGAGAATGGAATGGCGCAAGTCGAGTACGACGTGCTGCCGGGCCTCGCCAATTCCCGCGTCGGCGACGAGGTCAGCGTCTGTCTGCTCAGCGTTCCGGAAGACTGCCCGCCCGGCGACGATCGCGGGCGCATGTATTCGGGAACAAATTTGAGAACCGGCGAGAGCTGGAGCGCGCCGGACAGTCAGCACATGTGTGGGGGCGCGTAGCGCAGACCGTCTGCGGCATCGGCGCTGGCGTCGCGTTTCGACAAGCTCAACGTGACGCCATTCTTCGTCAGCCTGAGCTTGTCGAAGGCCGCACCGCATACCGGCGAGAACGCCGACGGTCCAGGATTACCCATCCACCGCCGCGATAAACGGCAGCCCACGATAGCGCCCCGCATCGTCCATGCCGTAGCCGATCAGGAAATCATCCGGGGCGTCCCAGCCGATGGAGTCGATGGCTTCGCCCGCTGCTTGCGGCTTACGGACAAACGCGCAAGCCAATGTGCGCGTTGCGCCCTTGGCCAGCAAATGGCGGCGTGCAAAAGCGATGGTGCGCCCGGAATCGAATACGTCGTCGAGAATCAGCACCGGACGGCCCTCGACGGAACGGGAAATGTCGGCACGG
>CADEDG010000174.1 GCA_902826035.1 uncultured Alphaproteobacteria bacterium | reverse complement strand
TTTCAGGCGATGATGTCGGGCGTGAGCCTGTCCTCGATCCATTGGATTTGGTCCCTCAGCACCAGCTTGCTGCGCTTTAGCCTAGCGAGCTGAAGCGTGTCCCCCGATTTCTCCTGTAACGCGGCGATGGCGTTGTCGAGCGCGCGGTGCTCCTCGCGCAGCTCTCCCAAGCGCGCTTTGAGGGCGCGTTTCTCGGGCGTGTCGTTAATGTCGAATTCGTCTTCGACGTCGGCCAACTTCGACTCCACAGCGCGCGAGCTAAGCCATGCTCCGCTCATGCTGTAAAGCTGGGCCGATTCCGTGCTCTTGCTGCATCTGCGAAAGGCAATCGCGTGCAAAAAATGTGAATTCTGAAAGACGATGTAACGAGACAACACAAAAAATCGGCGCCATGATCGGAATCGCCCACAACCAAGAGGAGGCGCCTTCGATGGCAATCGAGCAGCGGCTAGCCGAACTCGACGCCCGGCATCGGGATTTAGACCTGATCATCGAAAACGAGGCCAAAAGGCCGTCCGCGGATAGTTCGCGGCTCTCGGCGATGAAACGCCAGAAATTGAAGATCAAAGAAGAGATAGAAGAAATCCGACAGCGACTTACGCGGCCGCATTAGCGCGCAGTATGGCCCGCTTAGGTCGGCACGGCCTCGCTGTGAGCGATGGGGCCGCTCAAGCCGGTTGAACCTGTCGCAAACGCCGCTTAGACGAACCCCGGGGATACCTGAGGACCAGTCCATGCAGCGTGCGCTTATTGTGATTGCGGCGATGTCGCTGGCTATTGCTTGCGGGCCGTCGGTGACGCGCGCGCAGGCGCCGCCGGCGCCGCCGAGCTTTGCGTCGTCGGGGGATGCGGCGTTCGATGCCTGGCGCGACGATTTCGCGGCGCGCGCAGTGGCGCGGGGCACGGACCCGGCGGTGCTGGGGCGGTTGCTCAGTGGCGTCGCGCCGGATGCGCGCATTGTCGAGCTTGACCAGCGCCAGCCGGAATTCGTGAGCCCCGTGTGGGATTACGTCACCAATCGCGTCACCGAGCGGCGCATCAACGATGGCCGCGCGCTGAAAGCCGAACTTGGCTCGCTGCTCGATCAGGTCGAGGCGCGCTACGGCGTGCCCACGGGCATCTTGCTCGGCATCTGGGGGCTCGAGAGCAATTATGGCGGCGCGGAACTGAATTACGACGCCGCCGCAGCACTGGCGACTTTGGCGTTCGAAGGCCGCCGCCGCGCGCAATTCGAAGGCTACCTCCTGGCGCTCACCGAAATGGTCGAGCGCGGCTTGGCGGATCAACAGCAGCTTCGTTCTTCGTGGGCCGGCGCGCTGGGGCAGCCGCAATTCATGCCGGACGTGTATCTCACCACGGCGGTCGATTGGGACAATGACGGCCACCGCGACATCTGGAACAATCGTGGCGATGTGGCCGCCTCGATCGGCAATTATCTCGCCGACCGCGGCTGGCGGCGCGGCGAGCCGGTGTTCGACGAAGTGCGGTTGCCGGAGCGCTTCGACTACGCGCTGGCGGATGGAACCTTGCGCAGCGTCGCGGACTGGAGCGAGCGCGGCGTCGCGCGCATCGATGGCCAAAGCTGGAGCGGGGAAGTGCGGGGCTTGCAGGCGCAATTGTTTCTGCCAGCGGGCGCGCAAGGGCCAGCGCTGTTGCTGCATCACAATTTCGGAGTGATCCGCCGCTACAACAATTCCGACCGCTACGCGCTGGTGGTGTCGCTGCTAGCGCGCGCGTTCGATGGTCGCAGCGGGCTGGTGGCTGGGTGGCCGCGCGCGGCTGGCTCGCTCAACCGCGAGGAAATTCTCGAACTGCAAACTTTGCTGAACGGCCTCGGCTACGATTCGGGAACGCCGGACGGCTTGTTCGGTTCCGGCACGCGCCGTGCCGTGCGCGCGTTCCAGGCGGCGCAGAATATCCCCGCCGATGGCTTCCCAACTCAAGCGTTGTTGGCTCAAGCGCGCGTGAGAGCGGGCGTTGTTGTTGAATCGCCCGCGCCGCCGCGTCCGCTCGCGCGTGCGGGCGTACGGGAATTGCAGCGTCTGCTCAATCGCCTCGGTTACAATGCCGGCCGCGCCGATGGCCGCATCGGCTCGCGCACACGCAGCGCTATCCGTGCGTTCGAACGCGCGCGCGGCATGGAAGTGCGCGGGCGAGCGACGACCACAGTGCTGGAAGCTGCTCGCGACGCGGCCGGCTAAGGCGTCGCCGGATCGTTTGGCGCCTCTGCGATGACGGCGTTACGCAGACGCCGGCTGCGCCATGCGAACGCAAACATGCCGAGAAGTAAAGCAAGCGTGATCCAGAGTGGGGCGGTCGGGTCGATCTGCTCGTAGACGACGCCCCCAAGCAGCGGCGAGAACACAAAGCCCGCGCCATTGGCTGCCACCACAAGTCCGGCGGACGCGCCTTGCTCCTCGGGGCGAACCGCAACTGATGCGCCGCCGGAAAATCCTGGCCGCGCCAAACCGAAGCCGATGCCTTGCACCGCTTGCGCCACCAGCAGCGCGCTCAGGCTCGGCGCGATGATCTGAATGAACACGCCGAGCCCAATCAGCCCCGCGCCCCACAACATCAATTGGCGCGAGGTAAGGCGCAGCCGCGGCAGAATCGCCATCTGCGTCGCCAGCAGCGCCAATGCGCTCACCATAAAGCCAGCTGCGGTGAGTTCAGCGCCTTGCTCGCCCTGCACGCCCATTCGGTCCATGGTGAAGAGGCCAAACACCTGCACCGTGATCCCGGCCACCAGCGACAACGAAAAACCGTAAAGGAGATAAGCTGAGAGGCGCGGATCGCGCGCGAGTTTCATCGATTGAGCAAGGCCGCCAGGATCGGCGCGGCGCGTCAGCGGCAAATTTTCTTGTGCTGGCGGCGCCGCTTCCGGTAGCAGCCGCCAAATCGCATACGATGCGCAGGCGGCGAACGCCGCCACTAGCATGATCGGAAACACCAGGCCGAACTTGGCGGCGAGCGCGGCGCAGATCGCTGGGCCAAAGGCTTGACCGAGCGCGAATGCGGCGGTGAGAGTCGCAAAATGTTCGGTGCGCTCGAACGGACTTGTGTGATCGGCGACGTAGGCTTGCGCCGCCGGCGAGGACGCCGACCCAAAGGCGCCGAATATCGCGCGGGCCAGCATCAAGGCGGTGAAAAGCAGCACCCCTTGCAGCGCTCCCGTTAGTCCGAGCATGACGACCGCGCCGAACGAACCCATCGACACTGCATAGGCGCCCAGTCCGATGGCGATCACCGGCTTGCGCCCCATTGTATCCGAGAGTCTGCCCCAATACGGGCTCGCAAACACCCAGAGCAGGGCCGACAGCGAAAAGATCCAGCCAATGCTGGAATCGGGAAGCCCCAATTTCCGCACCAGCGGCGGCGCCACCGCCAGCAACATGGAATTGCCCGCGCCGATAGTAAGCAGCGCGATGAAGAGGAGCTGAAATCGAGGCTTGCTTGGGGCGCTCATAGGTGGGGAATGTGCTAGGGGCTTGAAGCCCCAGCGCCTAGCCCCGGGCGGGGCAAAACTCCGCTTACCGAAACGGCGCGTTAAGGCTGATCATGAATAACGCGGTCTCGGCAGAATGGCTCTGGTTAACGCGCAGTGGACATGTATCCGCTTGTAGGCGTC
>CADEDG010000173.1 GCA_902826035.1 uncultured Alphaproteobacteria bacterium | reverse complement strand
CTGCGAGAATTGCGCTGACTAAGCCCTCCTCCCGCTCAGGCTGGTAGGGATACAACTGGCCGCGGCGCTCTTTGGCGCGCGTGAGCCATTCGAAGGAACGCGCGATATCGCCGAAATCCTCGTAGGTTTTCGCCAGCGCATGGCCCACGTGAAGCGTGCGCCATCCATCCACATCTGGGCCGTCGAACAAACGCTCAAGCTCGGTGGTGCTGTTGTGCGCTAAGCTCTGTTTCTGCAGTTGAACTAGCGCGTGCCGCGCTCGGTAATTGGCTGGTTCAGCTTCGATCGCGCCTCGATAGCTTTCCGCGGCCGCCGCGGCGCGCCCCAGAAACCTCTGGGTTTGCCCAAGCTCAAACAGGAATTCGGTCTGCGTCGGCGCCAACTTCAGCGCACGCGCCAACGCATCCAGCGCCGCCCCGAGATCGCCGACGCGTCTGTTCAGGCCCGCCGCGCCATAAAGCGCGCGCGCATCGTCGGCCTTCTCCCGCGAGGCGCGCTCGGCCAGCGAACGCAGATCGGCGAAGCGGCGGACGAATTTGGCGAGTGCTGTCTCATCGACCATGCCGGCTTGTAGCGCGGATTTTCGTCAGACTGAATCGCTTCCTGCCCGCGGGCCGGGCTACCGCTGCGGCCGAAGCGCGCTTGCGGCGCGGGCGCTGTTGAGACCTCCCCGCGAGGCGTGGTATCGTAGCGAGATTCGGCGGCGCGAGCCGCTCCCGGAGGACGCTGGAATGAGAAAAATTGCGGTTCTTGGCGCTGCCGCAGCAGCAGCTTTACTTGGCGGGGGAGCGGCCCACGCGCAGGGTTATGTCGGCGTTTCGCGGGTGAGCACTGATTTTGGCGGCGGCTCGGATTTGGACACCAACGCCATATCCGGCGCAGTTTTGCTCGGCGAACATTTCCAGGCCAACGGCCGCTATGCTTCCGTTGATAGCGTTGGCGACGATGTCGCCCTCGACGGCTTCCTGTTCAATCGCAGCGACGCCGGCGCCTTCGGCGGCTTCCTGGGGTACGATACATTCGACTTTAGCGGCGGCGGATCGCTCGATTCCTGGGCCATAGGCGGCTTCGGCCAATTGTACCGCGGAACCACCAATTGGACTGGCCAATTGGGCTACAGCGACACCGATGGCGACGTGACCGTGCTCCACCTCGACGGCGAGGTCCGCCACTTCATCAACGATAATTTCTCGGTCCAAGCCAATCTGGGCGTCGGCCAATCGGAAGCGAGTGGCTTTAGCGACACCAATTATCTTACGGCCGGCTTAGGCGCTGAATTCCAATTCGCCGCCGCGCCGGTCAGCATCTATGGCGGCTGGCAGCATATCGACCTTGACGACGGCGGCGGTGAAGCCGACTCGCTTGGACTCGGCGTTCGTTGGAACTTCGGTGGCGCGTCCCTGCTCGACCGCAGTCGAACCGGCGCTGGCCTCCTGCGTAACACCCCCCACGCCATTGAGTTGGACCTGGGCGGCGCCAACCTGCGCTAATTCTCCGCACAAAGAAAACGCCCCGGCCTTGGCTGGGGCGTTTTTATTTGAGCGCGCCGTGTTCGCCCGCGCCGCGTTACTCGCGCAGTTTGGTCAGCACTTCCTGCGCCACCGCGCGCGGCACTTCTTCGTAATGATCAAATTCCATCACGTAGCTCGCGCGCCCCTGAGAAAACGAGCGCAGCGTGTTGACGTAACCGAACATGTTGGCGAGCGGCACCATGGCGTTGATGATGGTGGCGTTGCCGCGCATATCCTGGCCCTGGATCATGCCGCGGCGCGAGTTCAGATCGCCGATCACCGAGCCGACATAATCCTCCGGGCTGGTGACTTCGACCTTCATGATCGGTTCAAGCAGGCGCGGATCGCCCTTCTCTTTCAGTTCGCGGAACGCGGCCTGCGCTGCGATCTGGAAGGTGAGCACGTTGGAGTCGACGTCGTGGTAGGCGCCGTCGATCAGGGTGGCGGTGAAATCGATGAGCGGAAAGCCGGCGAGCAGGCCGTTTTCCTTGCTCATGTTCAGGCCCTTTTCGACGCCGGGCACGTATTCCTTCGGCACGTTGCCGCCGACGATAGCGTTCTTGAACACAAAGCCGGTTCCAGGCTCGCCGGGGCCGAACTCGATCTTGACCCGCGCGAACTGGCCAGAGCCGCCGGTTTGTTTCTTGTGCGTGTAGTCGATGGTCGCGGGGCGGCCGAGTTTTTCGCGGTAGGCCACTTGCGGCGCGCCGACGGTGGCGTCGACCTTGTAGGTGCGGCGCAGGATGTCGATCTTGATGTCGAGGTGAAGCTCGCCCATCCCCTTGAGGATGGTCTGGCCGCTCTCGTGGTCGGTGGACACACGGAACGAGGGATCCTCGTTGGCGAGCTTCGAAAGCGCCACGCCTAGCTTTTCCTGATCAGCCTTTGACTTCGGTTCAACCGCAACTTCGATGACCGGCTCCGGGAAGATCATGCGCTCCAGGATCACCGGCTTCTGCGGGTCGCACAGCGTGTCGCCGGTGCGCACTTCCTTGAGGCCGGCGAGGGCGACGATATCGCCGGCATAGGCTTCCTTAATGTCCTCGCGATTGTTGGCGTGCATGAGCAGCATGCGGCCCGCGCGCTCCTTCTTGTCACGCGTCGAGTTCAGCAACGCATCGCCCGCGTTCAGCACGCCCGAATAGATGCGGCAGAAGGTGATCGTCCCGACGAACGGGTCGTCCATGATCTTGAACGCCAGCAGCGAAAGCGGCTGATTGTCGTCGGATGGCCTTGTGAGTTCCTTCTCCGGATCGTCCATATCGACGCCCTTGATCGCGGGGCGGTCGAGCGGGCTCGGTAGATAATCGACGACGGCGTCGAGCAGAGGTTGCACGCCTTTGTTCTTGAACGCAGAGCCCAGTAGCATCGGATACCAGGCAGCCTTGAGCACGGCCAACCGAATGAGCCGCTTCAGCGTCGGAATATCCGGTTCGTTGCCGTCGAGGTAGGCGGCCATCACATCGTCGTCCATTTCGACGGCGGCCTCGACCATAGCGGCCCGATACTCGATAGCCTTTTCTTTCAAATCGTCGGGAATTTCGATGATGTCGAATTTCGCGCCAAGGCTTTCATCCTTCCAGATGATGGCGTTCATTTCCACGAGGTCGACCAGGCCCTTGAAGCCGGACTCGATGCCGATCGGCAATTGTAGCGGGATAGGCCGCGCGCCCAGGCGCTTCTTGATGTCTTCGACGCACATATAGAAATCGGCGCCGGTCTTATCCATCTTGTTGGCGAAGATGATGCGCGGCACCTTGTACTTGTCGCCCTGGCGCCAGACGGTTTCGGTCTGCGGCTCCACGCCCTGGTTGCCGTCGAGCACCACCACCGCGCCGTCGAGTACGCGTAAGCTGCGCTCCACTTCGATGGTGAAATCCACGTGGCCGGGGGTGTCGATAATGTTGAGCCGTTTGCCGCTCCAGAACGTCGTGGTCGCCGCCGACGTAATGGTGATGCCGCGCTCCTGCTCTTGTTCCATCCAGTCCATGGTGGCCGCGCCGTCATGGACTTCGCCGATCTTGTGGCTCTTGCCGCTGTAAAACAGAATCCGCTCGGTGGTCGTGGTCTTGCCCGCATCGATGTGGGCCATGATGCCAAAGTTGCGATAGTCTTCGATGTTGTACTGACGAGGCATGACAATTCTGTCCGTGTGTTCGACCGCCCAGCGTCTTTCGATGCCGGGTTTCTGTCCGGCGTCGGGGGCGCCGGCGATCCTTTGGGATTACCAGCGGTAGTGGGAGAATGCGCGGTTGGCTTCGGCCATGCGGTGGGTCTCTTCGCGCTTCTTGA
>CADEDG010000172.1 GCA_902826035.1 uncultured Alphaproteobacteria bacterium | reverse complement strand
GCACCTACACGCCGACGGGGCAGGTGCGAACCGTCGCCAATGGCGCGGGGAATGTAAGCCGCACCTGTTACGATGGCTTGGACCGCCCCTATCGCAGTGTCGATGGCGTGGGGCGCGCGCGCCAGACGCTGTTTGACGCCGCCGGGCAGGCGTTGGAGGTGCAGGGCTGGTGGTCGGCGAACATCGCGGATGCGACTTGCGCGCTTACATCGACCTTGCCGGCGGGCCAGCTCACCCGCCATCTGGAGCAGCGCCAATATACGCCAAACGGCCAGGTCGATTTTGTCGATGACGCCAACGACAATCGCAGTAATTACAGCTACGATGGCTTCGACCGGTTAATCCGGTTGGAGTTTCCGGTGGCGGCGATGGGCCAGCAAGCGGCGAACGCAAGCGATTTCGAAGCGTATACGTACGATGCCAACGGGAATCGCACGAGCCTGCGTCTGCGCAGCGGCAATGCAGATACGATCGCTTACACGTACGACAATCTCAGTCGCCAGATCGCCAAGGACATCCCAGCCGGGACCGCCGCGGACGTGACCTATGCCTACGATGCCGCGGGTCGGCGCACGTCGGCGCTGTTTACGTCCAGCGGGCAGGGCGTCGCTTATGGCTACGATTCGGCGCGACGCTTGACGAGCGAGACCAGTTTCGGACGCACGCTGAGTTACCAGTACGACGCGGCGTCGAACCGAACCCGCGTGACTTGGCCGGATGCGAATTACGTTCAATACACCTACGATGCCATGAGCAGGGTCGACCTCGTGCGCGAGAACGAGGCGATCACATTGGCCGACTACAATTACGACGCGCAGAGCCGCCGCGCTTCGATCGCGCGCGGCAACGGCGCGGTGACCAATTATGGTTACGATGCCGCTTCGCGGTTAATATCGTTGGCTCAGGACCTCGAGGGCGGCGCCACCGCCAACGACCAGAGCTGGGGTTTCGCCTACACGGCTGCGAGCCAAATCTCGCAACGCACGGCTGCGAACGACAATTACAATTGGCTCGGCGCAAACATTTCGCGCAGCTATTCCCGCAACGGCCTGAATCAATACACTGCCATATCCGGTACAACACACGCCTACGATCTGCGCGGCAACCTGACATCGGACGGGTTGCGCACGTTCGCGTACGATCTGGAGAACCGGTTGACTCAGGTCACTGGCGGCGCGCTCAGTTTCACCGCAAGCTACGATCCGCTGGGCCGTTTGCGAACGAGCGGCGACGGCGTAACCAGCGTCGATTTCCTGCACGATGGCGATGCGCTTGTGGCGGAATATCAAGGCGCAACATTGTTGCGCCGCTACGTGCATGGGCCGGGAATCGACGAACCCTTGGTGTGGTACGAAGGTGCGGGCTTAAGCGACCGCCGCTATCTCATCGCCGACCGTCAAGGCTCGATCGTCGCCGTCAATGGCGCGGCGACGACGCGGCTGAGCTACGGTCCTTATGGCGAGCCCAATTCATGGACCGGCGCGCGCTTCCGCTACACCGGCCAAATCATCCTCGATCCAAACCTCGCAACAGCGAATCCGGTCGGCCTGTACCACTACAAAGCCCGAGCCTACTGCCCTGAATGCGGCAGGTTCCTGCAAACTGACCCCGTCGGCTACGAGGATGACTTCAACCTCTATGCCTACGTTGGAAACGACCCGCTGAACAACAGCGACCCGAGCGGCCGGGCGCTTTGGACTAAGCTGATCAAATTTGTGAGCAATGGCGGCGATGTTGCGGCCACGGTCGCGGGCGCGGCCTCGGATGTGAACACGCTGACTTCGCCGGACGCCAGCCTCGTGGATCGGGGTATAGCGGTTGTCAATCTCGCATCGGAACTCTTGCCTGTAAGTACGCGGGATGTGGGCGAGGCTGCGGGCGCCGCACAGCGTGCGCTTGGCGGCGAGCGGGCAACGGACGCCGCGCGCGCGAGCCCCGCTCGACCTGGGACCCGGGGTCACCCCGATCACCAAGCCGACGTTCGGGGGCCTGGCCGCGCGCAGGCGGAAGCGCAAGCGCGCCCGGGGGAGCGCGTTGAAACAGAAAGTCCGGTAGTTGGTCATCCGGGTGTGCGCAGGAACGCGGACAATCAAGTCATCGGTACTGATGGTCGGACGCGTTTGGTTGTTGAGTCAGAGCGCCGACCAAACGGGCGCTACCATAGAGAACGTGTTCAGGAGCTCGAAGCCTGTGGCATCGAGTGTCAGACGCGTGTCGTCCCGCCGAGGCGATAGCAATGGCAGTAAAGGAGATCATTCACGCTTCTGAAGATGTTAGGGCGGTTCTAAGATGCGCAGTCGAGTTGGGTATGATCATTCGACATGATGCTCCAAGCGACCGGCCTGAGGCGCAAATAGTCAGTGAAGACCAGATCGACGTGTATGAGCGCGGGACTTTCATGCTCTATCGTCCGGAGTGGGTATTCGGAGAGCCGCAATTCCTACCGATTACTGCTGGATACAACAAAGGAAAGTTTTTCCAGAGTCCGCGGGTCAATTTTGCGCCGATCACTTTAAGTCTGCATGGCGAACGATTGGATGGAGATGTACGTCGCCTTGGGGGGGGGGGTATTTCGCGGCACCCCAATTGGCTACGTAGCGCGGATCAAAACCTACGGCCGACGCCCCCCGAGGTGAAATCAGCTTACGATTCGATCATCAGGCGAATTGATATTGGAAGACGCCTGAGCGGCGGCGTGCACACCTACATTGTGCTCGCACACGCGTGGGAGAAACTTGCGTCAGGGCGAGGGCTGCCGCCATTCGACTTTATTGACTGGCCCCCGCCGTTGCGAGAGAAAGGCTGAAGACGGCTACCCCGTGTCGACAGTCTGACCGCTCAAGTAGTCAGCCCGAGGCGGCGTTCATTGCGACCTACGACAGCGCCGGCCGGCTGATTTCCGAGACGAACACAATCGGAACATCGCGCGCGCTGAGCTTCCAGTATGACGCGGCGAGCAATCGCACGCGCGTGACTTGGCCGGATGCTTTCTTCGCGCAATACGAGTACGATGCACTGAACCGGGTGGACCGGATCGCGGAGAACGGCGTGTTTTCTGGCGCGAGCTTGCTGGCGGATTATGCGTATGACGCGCTGGGCCGACGCGCGAGCCTCGCGCGCGGCAACGGCGCGGCCACGACCTATGCGTACGACAACGCCTCGCGGCTGGCCTCGCTGGCGCAAGACTTGGCCGGCGGAACTACGAACGACCAGACCTTCGGCTTTGCCTACACAGCAGCGAGCCAAGTCAGTCAGCGTATGGCCTCGAACGACAATTACAACTGGGTCGGCGCGAACCTCTCGCGCAGTTACAACCGCAACGGCCTGAACCAATACACCAGCGTCGGCGGAACGAACTACAGCTACGACACACGCGGCAATCTCACGTCGGATGGCAGCCGCACCTTCGTGTACGATCTCGAAAACCGGCTCACGAGCGTCTCAGGCTCGGCGTCGGCAACGCTGAGCTACGACCCGCTCGGGCGCTTGCGCTCCTACACAACCGGCGGAGCGACGACCGACTTCCTCTACGACGGCGACAGATTGGTCGCCGAATACAGCGGCGCAACGCTTGCACGCCGCTACGTCCATGGCCCCGGCGTGGACGAACCGCTCGCGCAATACACTGGCGCAGGAGCTACCAATCGCGCGTATCTCATCACCGACCATCAGGGATCGGTCATTGCGGAGAATGGCGCCACAACCACGCGCTATTCATATGGACCATATGGAGAGCCGAACGCGTGGCTAGGCAGCCGCTTCAGATACACCGGGCAGATCGCGCTGCCGGAAATCGGCTTGTACCACTACAAGGCGCGAGCCTACTGCCCCG
>CADEDG010000171.1 GCA_902826035.1 uncultured Alphaproteobacteria bacterium | reverse complement strand
TCGGCCTCGACACCTTGTTCTCCTTCACCAACGGCGATGTCATCACACTGGCAAATGTCAACATGGCCAACCTCGTCCAAAACGATCCCTTCGGATGGAGTTGAAGGGCTCGCCTCAGAATGCTTCTCGTGGCGCGCGCCTTCAAATCGAAGGCGCGCGCCGTCACATGGCGCCTGCTGACGCGGGCTTGGTGTAGCCCAGTTCTCCGTAGATCGCCCAAGATTGCGGCGAGACAAGTCTATCCAACGCCTCCATCGCGAACTCTGTCAATTCAATGGAGGCTCTCATTGAGTGGCTGTTTCGAGCCCCCTCGCCAATGACCCGCTCCGCCCAACCGCCAGAGTTTCCCAGTGCTCCTGCACTCAAGTGCTGAACAAGATCTGTAAGGGCAGACGGGTTCTGCACCAGATCCTCCATACGATAAAACGGGCCCACCTCAATCTCGAAGCGGGCGGAGTCCAGGTTGTTGACGGCGAGTAGAGTCATTCGTTCGGCCAAGCTAAGCGAATCCCAATCGTATCCCGCCTCGCGCATCTTTGTTTCGAGGTAGGTTAGGTCCCAGCCTACAAAATTACTTCTGTGGTAATGCGCCAGCGCGCTCCTCAGCCGCGCAAGCGGCTCGCGCACCACTACAGCATGACGAAAATAATCCCCCAGTGCCGTCTTGAGGGTCGCCACTTCCGACCGGTTCAGGCTGTGCACGTCGCCGACCAGCGCATGTTCGAATGCAAGCGCTTTAAGCACTTCGACATAGAGACGCGCATCAAGAGAGTACCCGAGAGCCTCCAGATTTTGCTTACCATGGTGCGCAGCGGAGATATCTGGGTGCGCGTCGAGAGCGTGGGCGAGCCAGGAGGTTCCTGCATAGCCCCAAGAAACTATCGCGAAGGTGCGTCTGGCCATCAAGTGCCTCCAAGAACCCCTAAAGCCTCATGAAACTACCATCGAGACCGTCAACGCGCCCGAACCGTCCAGTTATCGGCGCCGGCGCGCCCCGCATGCTTGGCAGCCAGTTCACCGCACCTGGACAAGCCGCAGCAGCGCCCTTCTGCCCTTTGACAACCAAAATCGCACGTCAGCGGACAACCCGCACCCAAGCAATTCCCCTACCTTTGCGAGGCCCGCGTTGTTCAATGGCGCGTCACTCGTCCGACGAAAAGTCAGGACCGCCTCCGCTCCGATGGAACGCCCGCGCACGCTGAGCATTCTTCGGTACCTCAGATCCCCGCGTGCATGATCGACTATGCGATCACAGGTCGGGTTCGTTAGGGCCAACTCTAGGGGTCCACAAAACTCGAGCCCAACCTCGGATTGGCGCAGGGCCTCGTTCAAGGAGGCCCCGAGCATGGCCTCAATCTTAAACTCGTTCACGCCAGCCCAACCCAGCAAACAAACGCCAGCGGAAAAGACCAGCAGTCCATTCGGCGCCAGCAGCGGGTAGGCTTCGCGTATCGCCTCAATCAACCCGCGCAGGCCCCGGCGCATCATCGATTGCTGGCAAAAAACAACGGCATCGAACTTCGAGGGCGCCCCCGGAAGCCAACCCGCCAGACTGCGCTCGAAGCCCTGGGGATCGCTTTCCCCTAACTCGACAGGCGCAAGCAACGGCCCAAAACGCCCGCGCGCGCGCGCTACCTGCACGTCATCGATGTAGTCGCGCATCGCCATCGCCAGCGCATCGGGAACGGTTGATACTAGCAGCGCTCTGGTATCAGGAGAAAGCAGACCCGCCCTCGAAAGTACATGCAACGCCGTCGCCCGTTCCCAAGTCCAGAGATTCCTGTCCGGATAGCCGATGGCCCGGTCACCGCCGAAATGCTGATCGACAAAGCTCGCGAACACGGGATCTTCCCAGTCGCTCATGTCAGCGACACGCGACAGCGACTTCAATCCCTTGTCCCGCGCCTTGGCGCCGTACAAGCCATAGAGCGCACGCCGCACGCCCACGCCCGGGCGTTCCACTTCCAACCGGTCCGCCGCCGCACGCGCCGCTTCCGGCTCCACCGCACACACTTGCTCTACCTGGCGATGGCGCAACAGCGCAATCACAGGAGCCGCGGACACCAACACCTCGCTGAACAAGGGCGCGTCCGGTGGGGCCTCGACCGCAAGTCTAGCCAAGCGCTCGATTTCCTGGGTTTCCCACGGCGGTATGCTGCGCGCCCGTTCTTGGATTCTCCGGATGTCGCTCCACACCGCGCGGACGTCAAACCCCACCGGCGATTCGACGCCGATATCTGAAAACACGTACCCGCTGCGTAGTCTCGCGGAGTATGGCGTGAGCGTCGTCGTCATCAGGGAATTGACTAGCGATTCATACTCGTTGTGGATTGCATTGATCGCCACAAAACGCCGCGGCGACGCTCCGCTTGTCACCCGCCTTCTTTCCACCGCGGCGGCCCGAGTTATCGCACGCCGAACAAACACAAGTCGCTCGCTCGTATCCCAATCGACAGGGGCGCCGGGTTCACTTGCGCCGAACTCAAAGATCAAGAGGTCGGCCTCTTCTATTGCCGCGCCGAGCGCCATCCTCGGGATGTCGTCGCACCCCGCCATGGGACCCAATTCTTCCGGAATGATAACTTCGCTCGACAGCGATGCGCACGCCGTCGCGACATCCACACACATGTCGGCGCGGGCGCCAACGAACAACACTCTAACGCCTTCAGGATAGGCGCTGATCAAGTCGACGACGAAAGGAAGCACATGCGCTTTTCTGTATTTGGTCGCACCATAACTGTCGGGGCGGTAGACGCTTTCGTATCTTTCTGTCTGGCGCGCTGGGATTGCTGCTTCCAACGCTCCCAGATACCTCGCGGCGGTGGGATTTTCTCCTAAGCGTATTTCTTCGATGTGCTCATGGGGCAACCCCCAAACATCCGCCTGCTCTTTCAGGGTTGGCGTTTGCGGCGCGTCAACGAAGCCTGTCGAGTCGTTCTCCGCCCGGTTGTGCTGGTGGGAAGGCGTTACTTGTCGGGTATGATCGCAATGATACCCATAAAGCGCGGACTCCAAGCTGCTGATGCGGCCCCTGCGTGCAATCATCCGCGCACACAAATTGGCGTCTACATGCCAACCGCGCAACATGCCCTCATGAAAACCATTCATCACCAAGAGATCGGCGCGCAGGCAGAGCTGGAAATCCCCCGGACCATCGTACAACACTCGTTCAGAGCCATACACAATCTCGTTCAAATGGAAGCGCGCGCCAAGCTCGCGCGTGCGCGAGATGATGCCCGGGGCGTCCAGACGATCGAAAGACTCCCACATGTTCTCCGGCAGTTCGAAGCGGGGCAATTGATAGAACCCATCCGAAAGATCTGCCGCAATTTCGGAGAGTGAAGCGTGCGGATCATGCGGCACGAATATCATGTCGGTGTTCGTAGAAAGGATCCAACGGTTCTTGGGGTTCGATCGTCTCACCGCCACGTTGCGCGATATCGACTCCAACGCGAGCAAATGCGTCTTGCTCCTGAAAGGCGCGTGCGACGCCGGCCTGACTCGCAATACGCGCAGCATGTCCCGCGCCCTGCTCGTCAGCGTGTCCGCAATCGCTTCGGGAAAAGTCGGGAGATCGTCTGGGGTGTTGTAGTCGACAAACAGTACTTCGTCGTCGGGATCATTCAGCACCTGCGACATCGCATTCAGACTGATCGCCGCCCGCTTGTGCAGGTTATAGCCGTGGTTATCATTCCGCCCGTAGAGCACTATGCTAATCATTGGGCCCTCGAACCAAGGCGCCGGAGCACGCGAATACAACTCCTCCGGGGCGGACGCTGTGCCCGGACTCGTTTTCCCCGGAGGTCCTTCAACTCCATCCGAAGGGATCGTTTTGGACGAGGTTGGCCATGTTGACGTTTGCCAGTGTGATGACATCGCCGTTGGTGAAGGAGAACAAGGTGTCGA
>CADEDG010000170.1 GCA_902826035.1 uncultured Alphaproteobacteria bacterium | reverse complement strand
CCGCAGGGCGGGGGCGTGCGCGGATGTTCGTGCGTGTCGCAACCGTCTTGGCGCCGCGTTTCTCCGGCAAGGACTCATTAAGGCGCGGCGTCTCCGATGGGGGCGTATCCGAGAAATCAGGCGCGGCGACCATGAGCAATTCTGAGCAATCACCCTCTACCCTCTCGCACCTTTGGACCATGCGGTTCGCGGTCTCGCTGAGCGCCATCATTGCGCTGTTCGGCACTTGGGGTTGGCTCACGCATTATGGGCTGTTGCCGCGCGAATTGGCGATGATCGCGGGCGGGGCGCTGATGGCTGGCGTTTGCCTGGTCGCGCAGGGTGTCTGCAACAACATGGCGGTCGAGGCGCGGCGGGCGCGCGCGGCTGGGCTCAAATGGTCGTTCCGCGCCGCGGCATTGGTCGCGCTTGGCTTTGGCGCGGTATCGGCGATGGGGCTCCACCATGGTTGGCAGATCGCGGTCGCGGTTGCGCCAAGCGCAGGCGTGATAGCGCCGCCTGATTGGTTGATGACCAGCCTATTCGTGTTCATCGCCTTCGGCGAACCGGTCTCGTTCTGGATCGTGGAGGCGGTGAAGAGCGGCGGCGACCGGGAGGGTCGCCCCGCGCGGATCGACCAAGACACGCCAAGCACGCAACCAAGCGCCGGCGGCAAGAAGCGCCCGCGCACCTGGTCGCCGCGCGTGGTTGGCGATGGCGGCGCGCGCACCAAGGCAGGCGCAGTGGGCGTGGTTGCGGCGGCGGCGCTTGCGTTGGGCGGGGCGGGTGAGGCGTGCGTCCAACCAAGTGCGCACGACCAGGGCGGGTTTGCTTCCGCCGCCGCGCAACCGGGCGACCAATTGGCGCGCGCCCGCCGGCTGGCGGCGGCCGGTTGGTCGGAACGGCGAATGGCGGTTGAACTGGGCTTGAGCCGCCACGCGGTTAGGCGCGCGCTTGGGCGGGGGCATGCTATTGGTTAGCGTCTCGCACTCGAATCGCTGTGTGCGTGGATCGCGGAGAATTGGGGAATGCTGGCCGGGGAGCTGCGCGGCAAGGTCGACGGGTTGTGGAACGCCTTTTGGGCGGGCGGCATCGCCAATCCGATCGAGGTAATCGAGCAGATCACTTATCTGCTTTTTCTTCGCCGCCTCGATGAGTTGCACATGGCGGAGGAGGCCAAGACGGCGGGGCTTGGCAAGCCGGTGGCGCGGCGCTTTTTCCCCGAGGGCAAGAGCGACAATCACGCCGCAAATGCTCGATGCGATGCGGCGGCGCCTGCGCGCGCTTGTCAAGTTTATCGACAGACGGAAGCGCAGGGTTGTCTACACAAATTTCGAGGATGAGTTGAGCCCCGGTGAGTTTGTCGAATTGTCGAACATCGCGGTCGGGATGGATGTGGACCGCTTCACCGCCAAGGCGCGACACTACCTAAAGGCCCACGAAGATCATGTGGTGGTGCACAAGCTGCGCTTGAACCAGGCGTTGACGCCAACTGATTTGACCGAATTGCAGCGCATTCTAACGGAAGTTGCGGACGGCGATGCGCGCCTTGTTGCGGCCGCGGCGCAAGCCAACTTGGCCGCCTTTGTGCGCTCGCTTGTCGGCTTGGATCGATCGGCGGCGAAAGCTGCGTTCTCTGACTTTATCACGCGTCACAATCTCGACGGGGACCAGATTAATTTCGTCAATCTGGTTGTCGATTATCTGACGCAAGACGGCATGATGCCGGCCGAGCGGCTGTATGAGTCACCCTTCACGGACATCAGCCCGAGCGGCGTGGGCGGGGTGTTCTCGGGCGCGGTGGCGCAAGACCTGATTGCAGTCGTCCGCAGCATCTCGATGACCGGCAGGTAGGCTTTACCAGAACAAAGGGCGCGGCGGATTCTGGGTGCAGCGGACGCAGGTCCAGGGGTCGTGGGGCGAGTCGTTAATGTATCGGCGCTTTACGGCACCCTAGGAGCCCAGAGTAGCCGCCTCATGACCATCCGTAGTCCCCGCGCGCTGATCGAGCAGGTCAGCCCAGATCACTTTAAGATGCTGGCGCGCCGAGTTGGGTGCAGCGGTCCATTCCCCGACGCGATGTCGAAGGGCCAAGTGAGCGCTTCGGTGCTGCTCGTGCTTGGTCTTGGAGAGCAACCGCGGAGCGATTTTGACGAGATTGCCGAGCGTGTCGGAGCCTTGGGCGACGACCGGGGACTCCACGCGATCCTTATTGCAGCGGGTTGCCGCCGCGAGCTCTTTGAGGCCGCCATGGCTGGGCACCAAGGTCCAATTGATAGCGCGCTGTGGTGCTTGCTTGAGCATGGCGACGTGTTTCTGCAGGCGGAAGCTGTGTTCCACAACGAGTGTAGGCGTGAACGCGCCCATGACTTCGTCGGCACATTCCTCACGGATCCCTCTCCGACACTTGTAAGCGCGGCTCTGCTGACAGAAGCGCTCGAAGCAGGGTTGGTTGGCGTCTATCGGTCGCGAGGCGACAGATGCGAGAGTGTCTCGTTGCAACTCGACGACCGGTTGAGCCCGCCTGCAAGGCGAGTGGAAATATCTATTCACCGCAAGGGCCGTCCTGTGACCTCGCACATATTTGAGGGCGAGGAGGCAATCCGTAAGCGCCTCATCCCGGTGATGCCGGATACGATTAGCTTCAACCCGGAATCCGGAATCGTCGAGATCATTTCCCAGCATGGCGACGCGCACCGAGAACGCCTTGCCACTACCTTCTGCGATGTAGCACTTGGGCGCGAACCGCCCACCCGAGTAGAGCGCATGCGGGTGATGCTCGATGCGCTGCGCCAGCCGCGCCCGTTTGAATTTTCGCTCGAGCATGGCGTTCGAGCTGTACGCTTGTTCGAAATTCGGACGAAAGTGGGCAAGGGCGGGCATGAAACTGTGCGCGCCGAAGACGGCGAAGATGTGTACCAATTCATGGGGCGCCGGGGAACGCTGCATCTGCTGAATGGCAGGCTGGCTCGCGCTGCGTTCGAGATTTGGTTCAGCGACGGCCAATCCAACAGCAAGGGGAGGGCGCACAAGCTCGTTCTTGCGGGGGACAACGCGATCTCGTTTCCCAAGTGGTCTCCGAGTAGACAGGAGGTCGGCAAGCGCTTGCTGCGCGAATGGGGGCTCATCGAGGAATGAGCGGCGGCACCCTTACGCCGATCGAGGCGCTCACGGAGCTGCTGGAAAGCGGGTCGACCCCCGCGCTGCGCACCGGACTGATCGACAGGTTTGGCGATGTAATTCAGCTATTTGAAGCCAAAGGTTGGCTGAAGCGCGCTCCCACGCCGTCGCACACGACCTGCTTGCTTTGTAATCGCGGTCACGAAGCTGAATTGGGCTTCGACGCTCAGGCGAAAGTTGGCCGGTACTGCTGCGTCGAGGCGGGCGGTTGGGGCGAAGTTTCCATGATGGAGCTCGAGTCGCGTGTTCTGAACCTTCATCTTGTCCTCAAGCACATCCGAGCCGCGTTGCATCCAATTTCCTTTTCGATCGAGGAGCGACTGCCGGGTTTGCTGTGGCGGCTAGGCGAGAGTTCGTGCGGCGGGGGACGCTGGACGGCGATGTTCGCGCGGCATGTTTACAATGATCGCTTGGCGCGATGCCTCGCTCATCTGCCACATGTGAGCTCGGTGCCTGGCTTGGTTCTCACCTGTTCGGGCGCAGTCGCTGAACTGGGCGCGATAGCAGGCTTTCGCTTCGCAGCGCTAAGCACAGTGCTCAATTTTGATGTGGACGGACATCTTTCGGCGAACGCAGGTGCGCTTGGAGTTGCGCTGGGTCGTCCGCAAGCTAGGAAGCCACCACCCGGCAGGCCGACGCCAAGAGACGAAATCTTTGACATCGTGTGCGCGCTCGGAGAAGCGGAGGCGGCGCTGGGCAACGGAGCGTTGCTGCCTATTATCCGCGCGCGCCTGTCGCCGCACGCCCCGCCGCTCAAGGA
>CADEDG010000169.1 GCA_902826035.1 uncultured Alphaproteobacteria bacterium | reverse complement strand
CGTATTTGGCGCAGGCCGCTTCCCAATCGTCGCAGATCAGCACGTCGGAATCCGGGGCGATTTTTCGCACGGCCCACAGCGTGCGCGCCATGCCGCCGATGAAACGAATTTCGCGTCCAAGCCGCGCCAACAGCGCCATTGCCGCCTCCCGAGGGCAGCCATAGAGGCGTTCGCGGAAGAACGGAACCGGCGCTCACGTCACAGTGCCGGGGAACATCGCCGCCGCTTGGTTCAGGAAGGCTAAGATCAGGCTGGACAGTTTCATGGAGGTGCTCCTGGGTCTTCCGCCGGGCGCCTGTCTAGCGCTGCTTTTGTGCACGGAGATTGCCCGATCGTTTCTGGGCGGCGGCGTTTTTGGGGCAGGGGCGTTGGCCATTTCTGGACGCGGGGTCGCCTGTTGAGGGGGATGCTTGTCGGCGGCGGCGAGCAAACGTAAAGCGTCGTTGCAACGTAGCCCCTTCGCGTGCGCTTGGAATCTCAAAACATGGCCGCTCCGGTAAAGAAGATCGTGCTCGCCTATTCTGGCGGGCTCGACACCTCCATCATCCTCAAATGGCTCGAGGAGACCTATGGCTGCGAGGTGGTGACCTTCACCGCCGATCTCGGGCAGGGCGAGGAGCTGGCCCCGGCGCGCGCCAAGGCGCTGGCGATGGGGGTGAAGCCGGAGAACATTTTCATCGACGATTTGCGCGAAGAATTCGTGCGCGATTTCGTGTTCCCAATGTTCCGCGCCAACACGTTGTATGAAGGCCAATACCTGCTGGGCACATCCATCGCCCGCCCGCTGATCGCCAAGCGACAGATCGAGATCGCCAATCTGGTGGGCGCCGACGCTGTGTGTCACGGCGCCACCGGCAAGGGCAACGACCAGGTGCGGTTTGAGGTTTCGTATTATGCGCTGAAGCCGGACGTGCGCGTGATCGCGCCGTGGCGCGAGTGGAGCTTCGAGGGCCGCCCCGATCTCATCGCCTACGCCAAGAAGCACAACATCCAGATCGCCCAGGGCAAGGAGCAGGCCGCGCCCTTCTCGATCGACGCCAATTTGCTGCACACGTCGAGCGAGGGGCTGGCTTTGGAAGACCCCGATGTGGAGGTTCCCGACATCGTCACCAAACGCGGCGACCGCCGCACCATCACGCCGGAGGAGGCGCCGGATTCCGCGGAGGTGGTGGCGCTGGCGTTCGAACGCGGCGATCTGGTTGCGATTAATGGCAAGGCCATGAAGGCGCATGAATTGCTGGCCGAACTCAATCGCCTGGGCGCCAAGCACGGAATAGGGGGGCTCGACCTGGTCGAGAACCGCTACGTCGGCATGAAGTCGCGCGGCTTCTACGAAACTCCGGGCGGCACGATCCTTTGGCACGGCCACCGCGCCATCGAGAGCATCACGCTCGACCGCGGCGCCATGCATCTGAAAGACGAACTGATGCCGCGCTACGCCAGCATCATCTATAACGGCTTCTGGTGGACGCCTGAACGCAAGATGCTGCAAGCAGCGATCGATGCGAGCCAGGAGAGCGTCACGGGCGAAGTGAAGCTGAAGCTGTACAAGGGCGGCGTGCGTGTGGTCGGCCGCGCTTCGCCGTACTCGCTCTATTCAAAGAAGCTCGTCGGCTTCGACGAAGCCGGCGGCTACAACCAGGCCGACGCCGAAGGGTTCATCAAACTCAACGCCCTGCGCCTGCGGATATTGGCTGAGCGTGACAAGAAGCGCGGGAAGAATGAGTAGGGGTATGCGAGCGAATTACTCGGCGTAAACGGGTTTGCCCTTGAACATCTCCGCAGCGCGCTCTGAGCGTACTCGCTCAAGCCTGAAATCGGCGATGTCCTGCGCGAGCTTGGCCTTTGTAGCCTTCGCCGCGAGCTTGCGAGATCTGCCTGTCAGCGTGGCATAGACCTGATTGAGTGTTTCTCGTGTCACATGCCGATCGGATTGTATTCGCTTCAACTCTGCCCGAAAAGCGTCATCGGCCCCAAAGACGTCCTTCAACGACTTTGCCAAGTCGGCAGCTGTTTGCCCGCCCACTTTGGGTTCAGCGCCCGCACGGGAAATCATCTGCAGAAAGGAAACGACTGACATGTCGTCATGCCGCTCCAATCCGGTTAACAAAGAACGAATTTCTCTAACGAGTTGCTCAGGCAAGTCAGCCTGAGCAACAGTCGCTTCGAGCGCCCTGCGTATATCCAACAACTTTGTCACAGCAGCCGCTGCAATACCTCCGCTCCGAGACGAGCAAATATTTGTTTCGCCCGTGCATCTCTAAGATAGGCGATCCCCTTGCCGGCCGCATCCCTAATGGACTGCGATCGGGGGACAAAAGCGCCTCTCATGACAATTTCGCCAGGCGAGCGAGCCACTGTCGGCCAAACTTCGCGCAGTTTAGCGTCAAGCTCCGACAATTCTTCTTCCTCGACCTGCTTTAGTCCCGTGGCAGCCAGTGTGATGCTGGGCACCACTCCGAGCAGCTTCAGCGAAGGAAATGCCTCTTCGCGCATGCGCATCAGTTGGCGCGAGAAGTACTCGGCTCCGGGAATGGAAAGTCCGTCAGCTTGGGTTGGAATGAGCAAATGACTGGCCGCGGACAATGCGTTTATTGTCGCGGTCGTGATCCGTGGCGGGCAATCGACGACCGCAATTTCATACGCAGACTTGAAGTCGTTTGAATCCAAATATCGCAGTAGATTGTAGCGAACCTCATGATCTGGAACAGTGAGCCATCTAACGAATATCTCGTTCTCAACTGTAGAGAATGGATAGGTTGCGCGAAACAAGCGCATTTGCCCTGAGTCTCGATCCCGGAAGCGCATTGGAGGTGCGAAGTTCAGGGCGTCTTCCGTCGGTTTCGTTCCTAGCAAGAGGTGATGGGCACTCATCGATACATCTGTGATGCCGGCTTGCCCGAGTACCGATTGAGAAAGGGAGCCCTGATAATCAAAATCGATCAGGAGCACCTTTTTGTTTTGCGGCGCGGACGAAAGGAACGCGCCCAAGTTGGCTGTGATAGTCGTCTTTCCCACCCCACCTTTCATGTTGGCGACCACAAGTATCGGCGGTCGGCTCGATTCGTAGATGGCTGGCCGCTTTGGCGCTTTGCGCTCCCATATGGTTCGTTCAATGAGATTGCGAGTTTCCTGATCCTCTGGCGGCGTGATCGTGACAACGTCATTTTTCTTGGAGTTGGCGACCGCCCACAACGTGATAATCGCCGCGATCAAACCAAGGATCGCCGTCACCATGGCGATGAATTCTGCGCTCATCGTTCCACCCCCCTATGGGGATAGATTAACATGCTGTCAGGAAAACAGAAAGACGCGTCGCCTTGGGGGGGGCGATGGAAGGGCCGCGGACCCGAACCCCTAAAGCACCAACCCCAACAGCACCGCACTATAATGCCCCGCCGCGCCCAGGATTACGCAGGCGTGCCAGATCGCGCGGCGATAGGGGATGGCGTGGTTGAGGTACAAGAGCACGCCGCCGGAATAGGTGAGGCCCGCGATCACGAGCATCGCGATAGCGGGTCCAGGCAGCGAAGGCACGACCGGTCCCAGCACCAGCACCGCGAGCCAGCCGAAGGCCAGATAGACAAGGCACCAGGCTTTGTCCGAAAGCCCGGTCCAAAGCACCTTGCCTGCAGCGCCCACGAGTGCGGCGACCCAGATCGCGCCGGTGATCCACATCGCGAAATCCGGCGGTAGCAGCTTGATGGTGAATGGCGTGTAGGAGCCGGCGATCATCAGGAAGATGGCGGCTTCGTCGAGCCGTCGCAGCAGGCGCCGATAGCGCGAGGGGCGCGTGAGATTGTAGACGGCGGAGGCCGTCAGCATGGCGGTCATGCAGAGCGCGTAGATCGCGCCCGCCGTCGCCATTGGCACGCCGCGATTGGCTAACGCCACCGCGACCAGAAGCCCGCCGCCAATGAGTG
>CADEDG010000168.1 GCA_902826035.1 uncultured Alphaproteobacteria bacterium | reverse complement strand
TCATGGCTTCGACCACGGCCACGCCTTCGCCGGACTTCACTTCCTGGCCGGGCTTGACGTCAATGGAAACCACCAGCCCCGGCATTGGCGAAACGATGAGCTTCGAGGTGTCGGCTTTTTCCTTTTCCGGAATCTTCTTGGCCAATTCGGCGCCGCGCGGCGTGGTGACCAGCGCCAGCACGGTGACGCCGCGATGGCGCAGCGTGTAACCCTGCGGCTCGGCTTTGATCTTCACCGCGAACGCCTGCCCATCGAAGCTTCCCTCAATTATACGCGCGCCCGGGCGGGTGATGGTGTCGAGCCGATGCTTCTTACCGTCGATCACGATAGTGGCGCCCATATCGTCGAGATCGACGTGAGTGAGGCGATGCACCCGGTCGAGGATCACCACCCAATCGCGTTGCGCGCCGTTCGGGGGATTGATGCGTCCGCTGGTTTGTGTGGCGCGTTTGGCCGTGAAGGCCCGGGCCATAGCGGCGCATGCGATCAAAAGCTTTTCCTGCGCCTTGGTTGGCGCAACGCCTTGGAAGCCGTCTGGGTATTTCTGCTTGATGTAGGCGGTGGTAAAATCACCTTCGCGGAAGTCCTTTTCCTCCATCACCGCGCCGAGGAAAGGGATGTTGTCGGCGATGCCCTCGATCTGGAATTTATCCAGCGCGGCGGCCTGCGCATCGATGGCGGCCAGCCGCGTGGGCGCATGGGTGACGAGCTTCGCGATCATCGGATCGTAGAACATCGAGATTTCGTCGCCCTCGCGCACGCCGGTTTCATTGCGGAGGGTAACTTCGCCTACCTTGCCCTCTTGGGGCGCGCGATAGGAGCGCAGACGACCGATCGAGGGCAGGAAATTGCGATAAGGATCCTCGGCGTAGATGCGACTCTCGATCGCCCAGCCCTTGATCTTCAGGTCTTTCTGATTGAACGCGAGTTTCTCGCCAGCGGCTACACGGATCATCTGCTCGACCAGGTCGAGCCCGGTGATCATCTCCGAGACCGGATGCTCCACCTGGAGGCGCGTATTCATCTCGAGGAAATAGAAACTCTTGTCTGCGCCGCTCGCCACGAACTCCACCGTGCCGGCGCTGTCGTATTGCACAGCCTGCGCAAGCGCCACCGCCTGCGCACCCATGGCGGCGCGGGTCTTTTCGTCGAGCAGAGGCGAGGGCGCTTCCTCGATCACTTTCTGGTTGCGGCGTTGGATCGAGCATTCTCGCTCGAACAAGTGTACGACATTGCCATGCTTGTCGCCCATCACCTGGATTTCGATATGCCGCGGCGCGGTGACGAATTTCTCGATGAAGATGCGGTCGTCGCCAAAGGCGCCCTTGGCTTCGGCGCGGACGGCGGGAAAGCCTTCCTGCACTTCTTTTTTGTTGTACGCGACGCGGATGCCCTTGCCCCCGCCGCCTGCGGAGGCCTTGATCATTACCGGATAGCCGATCTCCTCGGAAATCTGGATTGCATGATCGACGCCCTCGATCTCGCCAATGAAGCCCGGCACGCACGAGACCCCGGATTCTGCCGCCGTCTTCTTGCTCTCGATCTTGTCGCCCATGGCGCGAATGGCGTGCGGGTTGGGGCCGATGAAGACGAGCTTTTCTTTCAAGAGCCGATCTGCGAACTCGGCCTTCTCAGAGAGGAAGCCGAAGCCCGGATGGATCGCCTGCGAGCCGGTCTGGCGGGCGGCGGCGATAATCTTGTCGATCACCAGATAGGATTGGGCCGCCGGCGATGGGCCGATGAACACGCCCTCGTCGGCCATCTCCACCGCGAGACTATCGCGGTCAGCCTCGGAATAGACGATCGCTGTCTTGATCCCCAGCCGCCGCGCGGTGCGAATAATGCGAACAGCGACCTCGCCGCGATTGGCGATTAGGATTTTTTCGAACATGGATGGGGTGTTAGATCGGGATTGGGGATTGGGGAATAGGGTTGGGCCTCTAATCCCTAATTCCCGGCCCCTAATCCCTACTTTAATACTCGAACATCTTCTCATCCCGCTCGGCGCGACGTTTGGCCTGGGCGAGGATGTGGGCGGCGAGTTCGTCGCGGGTGAGGGCGGGCGTTTCCCCGGCCGGATCGAGATTGTGTTCAGCCACCAACGCGCGCAAACCGGAAAGATCTTGCCCCCGCAGCGCCGCCTCGAGCGCTGCCTCGCCGTCGCGCTTATACAACCCTGCTGGATTGAGCGCCGCTGCGCCGGCGCTGTTGAGCGAGGTCCCTTCCTCGGCGATACGTCGATGAGCTGGCTTGCCTGTTTTCGCCGCGCCCGCATCGGTCTCAACGGGAGCGGCCTCTTTCGCGGCTTGGAGCGTAGCTTCATCCACCTCGCGTCGCGATTCATGCGCGCGCATCACTGCGTCCAGGCGATCGGCAAAATCCGGGCTGCGCTTCGCCTCGCGGCGAATTTCGTCGAACAGGCGGTCAAGCGTCTTGTTGAGGCTCATAAGGCCGGCGCGCGCTCCACTTTGGCGAGGAATTCTTCCCCGAGCTTCGCCACGATGGGCGCCATTGCGCCGTACTTCTGGTCGAACGTGCGCGGCGTGTCGGACCACTCGGCCGCCTTGGCGATATCGACATGCTGAGGAATGCGGACGTCGAACATCGCCTCGCCCAGATTGTCTTTGAGCAATTGCGCCTCCGAACGATGCAGCGAGAAGCCGTCGTCGTATTTGGTGGCGAGCACCATAAGCTGAGACGGGCCGCCGCGACGTTCGTTGATCAACCTAAGGGCGCGTTTGCGGAACGAGATCAGCCCGAGCCGCGACACATAGTCTGGGATGCTCGGCGCCAGCACCGCGTCGGCAGCGATGAGAGCCGCTTCCGCAAACAGGGATATTCCAGGCGGGCAATCGATCAGGATGTAATCGTACTCGTTGATCACGGTTTTGACGCCGTTGGCGAAGCGCTCGCAAATCCATTTCTGGATCATGTCAATCTGGAAGCCGCGCTTGACGAAATTCTCGATCATATCGCGTTCGACGATGCGGAACTCGGGGGCGGACGCGCACAATGCAACTTCCGGCTTTCCCTTGAGGTCGCTGACCTTGGATTCAATCAGTTGTTTGAACGGCTTCGGCTTCTGCTGAACGATGTAGGACTCGAAATAGAAGTCGAGCGTTCGCTCAGCTTCGCGCATCGTGTTCCATTTCTCCGGCCCCGCCACCATGATCGAGGCGTTGGTCTGCGGATCGAGATCGATGATCAGCACCCGGCGCCGCTGGTGCAGCGCCAGCGTTTCGGCCAGCGACACCGTCGTCGTCGATTTGCCGACGCCGCCCTTCATGTTGATCACTGACACCAAGCGTGCGGGCATATTCTGGGCCCTTCCTGATTGAGCCGTCCAAACCCAGGACGGTGGTGCGAGAGGGTTAGTTTTTGGTGAACGCGGGCTCCCCGCCCGACTGTCGCCAATCCTAACGCCCCGCTCAGCTTGGGTTCAAGCGCCCCATGCAATTCTCCAATCCGAGGGCGATTGAGCTTACGGCGTTGTAAGGCGCTCCCCAGGAGAAAGACTATGAAGACCAAACTTTTCGCTGGCCTTGTCGCCGCTTTGGCCCTGGCGGGCATGGCCGCGCCGGCATCGGCGCAAGACTTTGGTCGCGACCGAGACGGCTACCGGGACGCTGGCTACCATGATGGCTATCGTGGCGACCGCGACGACTATCGCGGCGACCGTCGCCGGGGTCGGGGAACAATAACGATCCGCGATGATGGCCGTGTGTTCCAAGTCAATCGCGACGATCGCATGTTCTATCGGCTGTTGGATCGTCCGTATCGCTTCCTGCCCGGGCTGACATATTCCTACACCGACCGTTGCAATCGTTTCGGCTGCGTAGTGTTCGTATTCGACGGTCGGGGACGCCGCCCGATCGACCGCATCTTCGCGGCGCACCTGCCGATGCGTTGGTACCGCTGGCAGGAGAC
>CADEDG010000167.1 GCA_902826035.1 uncultured Alphaproteobacteria bacterium | reverse complement strand
TGAAAACTCGAGCCGCTGTCGCGTTCGAAGCCAAGAAGCCGTTGGAAATCGTCGAGCTCGACCTCGAAGGCCCGAAGGTTGGCGAGGTGCTGGTCGAAATCAAGGCCACCGGCATCTGCCACACCGACGCCTACACGCTCGACGGCTTTGACAGCGAAGGGATTTTCCCGAGCGTCCTCGGCCATGAAGGCGCGGGCATCGTGCGCGAGATCGGCGCGGGCGTGAGCAGCGTCGCGGTGGGCGATCACGTCATCCCGCTCTACACGCCCGAATGTCGGCAGTGCAAAAGCTGCTTGAGCCGCAAGACCAATCTCTGCACGGCCATCCGCGCCACCCAGGGCAAGGGGCTGATGCCGGACGGGAGTTCGCGCTTCTCGTACAAGGGCAAACCGATCGTGCATTACATGGGTTGTTCGACGTTTTCGAACTTCACGGTATTGCCCGAAATCGCCATCGCCAAAATCCGCAAGGACGCCCCGTTCGACAAGGCCTGCTATATCGGCTGCGGCGTCACCACTGGCGTCGGCGCGGTGACCAACACCGCGAAGGTCGAGCCGGGCGCGAACGTGATCGTGTTCGGGCTGGGCGGCATCGGCCTCAACGTGGTTCAAGGCGCGAAGCTCGTCGGCGCCAACATGATTATCGGCATCGATATCAATCCCGCGCGCGAGGAATGTGGCCGCAAGTTCGGCATGACGCACTTCGTCAATCCGAAAAACGTAAGCGGCGATCTGGTGGCGCATCTGGTGGAACTCACCGGCGGCGGCGCCGATTACACCTTCGACTGCACCGGCAACACCCAAGTGATGCGGCAAGCTCTGGAAGCCTGCCATCGCGGCTGGGGCGAAAGCATCATTATCGGCGTCGCCGAAGCCGGTAAGGAGATCGCCACCCGCCCGTTCCAGCTGGTCACGGGCCGCGTCTGGAAGGGAACAGCCTTCGGCGGCGCGCGCGGCCGCACCGACGTGCCGCGCATCGTCGATTGGTATATGGACGGCAAAATCCAAATCGACCCGATGATCACCCACACCATGCCGCTGGAGCGGATCAACGAGGCGTTCGATCTGATGCATCGGGGGGAGAGTATTCGCAGCGTGGTGGTGTATTGATGCGCTTCGATGTCTTACGCGCAGATTGATCCGGCGATTGAGGCTTGGTCGAAGGCCAACTCGCTAGTTCTGTTCACCAGCTGGGCAGGTGAACAAGCGCGGTTCTGCTACACGTCCAGCCCTCAGGGTGAATGTGTCCAGATTTCTATCGAGCCTCCTCAGGACGGGAGTGTTCGGATTCATGTTTGGGATGTCGAGACCGCTGGCGACGAAGAGGTGCACATGGAATGGTTGGCGCCCGTTCCGGATTTGCGGCAAGCGCTGGATACGGCCTTGGTTGCTGCACGCAAGTGGTTCGAAAGACATGACCCATGACCACCTGGTCCCTCCCCTGGTCCGCATCCTGCCTCTGTGGCCGCGTGAAGATGCGCATCACCGCGCCGCCGCTGATGTCGGCGGCGTGTCACTGCACTGGCTGCCAGAAGCTCACAAGCGGGGCTTACTCGTTGTCGCTGATGCTGCCGGCGCAGGGCTTTGAGGTGCTGGCGGGCGAGATCGTGCTCGGCGGCCAGCACCGGCCCGAGAGCCGCCATCATTATTGCGCGCACTGCAAGAGCTGGCTCTACACGACGGGCGACATGATGCCCGGCATGGTCAATTTCCGCCCGACCATGCTGGGCGATGCACGCTGGGTCGTCCCGTTCGTGGATATGATGACGGCGGAAAAACTGCCCGGCGTCGTCACCGGCGCTGCACGCGCGTATCCAGGTTGGCCGCCGCCGGAGGATTACAGCGCGCTGATGGAGGCGTTCGCGCGGGAGAGCGCAAGGCCCATGGCGGCGTCGGCCTGAAATTGGGTTTCGGAAATGCGCGACGGCGGCGATGCAGTGTAGCGGGGTGTGGCTCGGCGCGCTAAGTGGAGGTCGCCCGGCGGTACGCTGAGTGGCAAGAGGTGGTGCGATGCGAAAGTCTCTGCTTGGCTTGGCCCTGATGGCTGTGGCTTTGATTGCTCCCTCGCCAGTACATGCCCAGCAAGAAGCTTGCGGCGTGTTCGTTCTCGGCGAGGGCGATCAGGCCGAGCTTGTTCCGACGCCCGGCTACACCGTGCTCACGGCAATTCCCCCGCTGGCGCGCCCAGTGGGACCAACGCGCGTTGACGCCATCGTCTGCGACCGCGCGGGCCTTTATCTCGGTCCGGTGGATTATCGCGTGCTGATGGATCTCGCCATGCCGCTCTACATCCGCCACGACGGGCGTGTCGCGGTGCTGGAATCCGTGGATGGGCATTTGCAGGTCCGCGTGCTGCACGGCGCGCTCCGCGACGGTGAATCCCAAGCCTTGGCGGATGCGCTCGATCGCGCCGAAGCGGCGATAGCAGCGACCCCGCGTTAAGCCGCACCGCTTTTCGCATTCGCGCCGGTCCGCGCAAACCAGGTGACCGCAAGCAACACCGCCGCGAGACCCAACAATGAGCCCACGCGGGCCATGTCGCTGAGGCGTGTAAACGCGAGGAACGCAACATAGGCGGTCGTCGCCAGCAGAACGATCAGCCCGCTCCAGCGCAACAAAGCGTCCGTGCGCCGTGCGCCAAGCCAAAATGCAGCGGCGCCGAATAGCGCCCAGATCACGGAATAGGTCCACAATTCTGCATCGTTTGCGGGCGCAAGGGCCAAGTCCGTATGATGATGCGCCATCCGCGCCGCCAATGTCGCGCCCACAAACAAATGACCGACGCTCGCGAGCTTTGCGGTATGCGCGAAATTCTGTGGTGTTTGCGCCAGGAGCGTGCTTGGCGCGCGTGCGCTGAGCCAAGCCGCGCCCGCGAAGGCCGCAATTGCCACCAACCGGTCCAGCCCCGTCCCAAGCTGCGCCGGCGCCGTGCCCCACCACGGGTTGAACGAAAGCCAAAGCCCGCACGCCGCCCAAAGCAGGATCGGCCAAGCGGCCCATGCGGCCACGCGGCGAAGCCCGCTCTCCGTCGCAAGGCGTCTGCGCGCGACGAACAGAAGCAGAATCGGCCAGAATGCGTGTGCAAAGCCTTCCAGACCCGAGAATCCAGGCCCGCTCATGGTTGCGCCCTGGAAAGCGTGGCGGATTTCCAACGTGATCCAAAGCCAAGCCAACACGGCGCCGGCGCTTGCATAAATGCGCGCGAACATCGGCGATCGTGCGCGCTGCGCGGCCGCGAACGCCAACGCCGCCGGCGCCGCGTACGCCAACGCCTGGATATTGAACAAAGGCGGCCCAGCGATCGGCACAACAATGCCGCCCCACCACGGATTGAGTTCAATTCCATGATTGAACAGCGCCCATGCCAGCCCTGCGACAAGCAAAGCGCGCGCGCGCCACGTTGCGATCGGAGCATGCGCTGCTCGCTTCGGCGTCAAGACATGGCCCGCGGCAAGCAACGTAAGTGCGCGCAACGCCGAGGCGGTCAGCGGGTCGAGCGGCGCCCCGTCGCCAGCGCCACTGGCGAAGAAGCTCAGCGTCAGAAATGCTCCGGCGATCAGCGCCAACGCTGCTGCGGAGAACAATGCCTCGGCCATCGGCCCGTCGCGCTGATCTCGCCGCGCCGCCGTGCGGGAGGCGACTAACAGAAGCCCCGCAGCAGCGGCGAGCACGAGCAATCCAAGTGCAAGCGAGGCGTGGGCTGCGAGCGCTTGCGCCCAAATCGAAGGCGAGAAGGCATGCGCCAGCGCCAGGGTCGCCGCGCTCGGGGCCGCGATTCGCCAAGCGCGCCAGCCACGTTGTGCAAATAGCGCCGCTAAGAGCAAAGCCGCGCTGGCGCAGCCGACGATGCTCCCGGGTTCTCGGAATAAGGACGCGATTCCAAGCAACAGGAGCACCGCCGCCGCCGCCGCCCATGCATCCGTGGCGCCGGCTTT
>CADEDG010000166.1 GCA_902826035.1 uncultured Alphaproteobacteria bacterium | reverse complement strand
GGTGTCACCCATGTCTTAGGTACAATCCGTTACCCATGTCTCCGGGCTGGACAATTGAAATTATGGCGCGCCCGAAGAGATTCGAACTCCTGACCCCCAGATTCGTAGTCTGGTGCTCTATCCAGCTGAGCTACGGGCGCGAAGGGGGGGTGCATAGCCTCTGGCTGCGGCGGTTGCAAGGCGGCGTCCGAAGCTCACCCCTCGCGCCAGCTCCTGTGGGCGCCGATGCTCTCCGCTGCGAACACCCCCCGCGCCACCGCTCGCGCCAGGCAATCGGCGGCGAGCGCGCCGAAGCGGGCGATCGCCAGCGCGCGGGGTTCGGGGGCCGGGCGTGCGGCGGTGGCGAGCGCGAACACGACGTCCCCGTCGAACGGGGCGAACACCGGCCGGATCGCGCGCGCCAGCCCCGCGCTCGCCATCTGTGCAATGCGCTTGGCTTCGGCTGGGGTTAGCTCGGCATCGACGGCCACGCACGCGATCGTGGTGTTGGCGCGCGGTTGCGGATTGAACTTGGCGCCGGACCAGTCCTCGGGATCGAGTATCACGTTCGGATCGGGGAGGACGCCGCCGAATTCGTCGCCGATTTCGAACGGGTGCGCCCAGAAGGCGTGTTGTCCCGGTATCGTGGTGGAGCCCCAGGAATTGACGCAGGCGAGTGCCGCGACGGTGTAGCCGTCGCTCGTGACGATGCTGGCGCTGCCCTGCCCGCCCTTGAGCGCGCCCGCCAGCGCGCCGAGCCCGGCGCCGGAATTGCCGAGCGGTACGCTGCGCTGGCGCGCGCGATAGGCTTGGCGGCCAAGCTCGGCATAAGGCGGATGCTCGCCCCAGCTTTTGTCGCCGCCATTCGCGAGATCGTAGAGGATTGCCGCCGGCACGACCGGCGAGCGCGGCACGCCAGGCATGTCGATCAGCGCGAATCCCCTGCCCTCAGCGCCCATGGCGGCGGCGACCCCGTCGGCGGCCGCGAGCCCGTAGACCGAGCCGCCGGCTAGCACCAATGCGTCAACGGCATCGACCAGATTTTCAGCAGCCAGAGAATCGGTTTCGCGTGTTCCGGGCCCGCCGCCACGCACATCGACGGCGCACACCGCGCGTCGTTCCGGCACGATCAATGTCACGCCGGTGAGCGCCTTGCGATCTTCGCTGCAGCCGATGGTCAGCCCCTCGATGTCGGCAAGAGAATTGGTAGGACCGGGGCGCGCCATGCTATCGCTTTCCAGAATCGAGATTGCCCAGGAACTCGCCCCATGAAGCATTTGCAAGCGTTGAGAGCGGCATTGGCGGCGTTGGCGCTTTTGGGCGCTTGCTCCACGCCGCCGACATCGGCGCCGCAACCGCGCGCGCCACGCGGCGAAGCGATGGCGACCGCCGCCAATCCCCATGCGGTGGAGGCCGCACTCGCCATGCTGCGCGAGGGCGGCTCGGCGGTGGACGCGGCGATTGCTGCGGAGATGGTGCTTGGCCTGGTGGAGCCGCAATCTTCCGGAATCGGCGGCGGCGGCGCCATGGTTTTCTACGATGCCGAGAGCGAGGCGATCGTCGCCTATGACGGGCGTGAACGCGCGCCCGCGGGCGCCACTCCGACCATGTTCCTCGACGCGCGCGGCCAGCCGATGGCGTTTCTCGATGCGCAGGCGAGCGGGCGTTCGATCGGCACGCCACTCTTGGTGGCGATGCTGAAGCTGGCGCACGACGATCATGGCCGCTTGCCGTGGGCGCGTCTGTTCGAGCCTGCGATTGCGCTGGCTGAGAGCGGCTTTGCGATCTCGCCGCGGCTGGCGCGCTTCATCGCTTATGCCGGCGGCGAGCGCGGGCGGCTGCGCGCGGATTTCGCGGCGCGGGCTTACTTTTTTGACCGCGCCGGCGCGCCCCTGCCCGAAGGCGCCATCCTGCGCAATCCCGAGTATGCCGCGACCCTGCGCGCGATCGCAGCGCAAGGTCCGCGGGCGTTGAGCGAGGGGCCGATCGCGCAATCGATCGTGGCTGCCGCGCAGCGCAATCCGCGCGCTGGGACTTTGACCCTGGCGGATCTGCAATCTGCGACCCCGCGCCGGCTTGAGCCGGTGTGCGGCGCATATCGCGTTTACCGCGTCTGCACTGGCGCGCCGCCGACTTCGGGCAATGCGACGATCGCCATTCTTGGGCTCTATGAGCGCGCGCGGCCCAATCCTGTCGGCGCGGGCGATGCCGACGATTGGGCGGCGTTCCTGTGGGCGAGCCGGCTCGCTTATGCCGACCGCGACCATTACATGGCCGACGATGAATTCGCGCCGGTTCCAACGCGCGAACTGATCGCGCCGGCCTATCTCGATGCGCGCGCGCGTTTGATCGATCTGGCGCGGGCGCCGACGCCGATCGTGTCGGCAGGCGCGCCCGCTGGGCCGGACTTGTTCGAGCGCTGGGGCCGCGAGGGCGGCGAGGAGCACGGCACCACCCACCTTTCCATCGTCGATGCCTGGGGCGATGCCGTTGCGCTCACCGCCACGGTGGAGAGCGTGTTTGGCTCCCAGCGTATGGCGTCCGGGTTCTTGCTCAATAATCAGCTGACCGACTTCTCCTTCGCGCCGACGCTCAATGGGCGCCCGGTGGCCAATGCAGTCGAGCCGCGCAAGCGCCCACGCTCCTCGATGTCGCCGACTATCATCACGGACCGCAACGGCGAATTGGTGATGGTGATCGGCTCGCCTGGCGGCTCGAGCATTATCGGTTACGTGGCGCGCGCGACTATCGCCGCGCTCGATTGGCGCATGCCGCTGGCCGATGCGGTGGCGGGGGCGAACGTCACCGCCCGCAACACGCCGGCGCGCGCGGAGACGCAACGTTGGCCGGCGGGAATAACCGATACGCTTCGTGCGCGCGGCTGGGCGATCGAGGACACCGGCGCGCTCGAAGTCAGCGGCCTGCACGCCATCCGCATCACCCCCGCCGGCCTCGAAGGTGCTGCCGATCCGCGACGCGAGGGGATCGTGGGACGAGTTGCGGGGGAGTAAGGACTTGGACCGCCGGCGTCCCCGCCGGCGGGTTTGACAACAACATGCAGACGCCGGAATGCGTGGCGGCAAAGCGCCGGCGAGGACGCCGGCGGTCCAAGACGAGCCAAAGCCCCGGACAACGCGGCGCGTTTCCGGGTTCGCTTTGGGCTTGACCCGCCGAGGCTCGCGAGCGAAGGCGGGAGAGCGGGACGCGGCAAACGCGTGAGCTCAAAAATAGTCCGGTAGAAGCGCATGTCGCGCCCCGCGTGGTTTGTCTTGTACAACCGGCGCGGACCTTAGGCGTTCGAGGAAATCCCGGAGGGCCATACGCTGCGGAGTGAAAGTTCTCCGCCGCGCTGGGGGTCCGGCGATCTCGTTAGCGCCGTGTCGCGCGTTCCCGGCCGACGTGCGGCGAAGTCCAATCGGCAGTCGTGAGATCGGCAGTCGGCAGTCGGGACGAGCCCGCTTGCTTGCCAATCATTGCCGCTTCGCCGGGCCTTTAAGTTTGTTGTACTCCTTAAAGCAATCACGTTCAAACCACGGTCCCTGAACTTGTTCGGCCTTTGGATCCGGAAGCCTCCCGACAGGAACTGCAAAGAGTATCGCACGCGCCGAATTCGGTCGGATAGAGCGCCTGCAAACACCGCGCTTTCAGAGGCTTAAGCCGGGCTAGTCGCATTCTGTCCCGCAAAGCGCCGGGGACACACGCTCATCGCGCATCCGCCGCCAAGCTTACACAGAGGCTCGCGTGAGCGTGTGTCCCCCCCCCACCAAGCCCCAAATGTCGCACTTCCCTGCCCGGGGGCTTCCTTGACGCCTCGGCTACCCCCCTCTAGTAATCCGCGCGCTTGCGGGGGGCCTCGGGACCGAGTCGCCCCTCGCGGGCGTATGCAAGTGTTCAATGGCAGACGAAAAACCGGCAGATTCTAGACCTTCCGGGGACGCCCTTTCCGATCTGCGCCGGCGTGTCGCCCAGGCGCGCGGGGAAGGCGCCTCGACCTCCCCGCCCACCCAAAGCCCGGCCTCGCTGGCGCTACGGTTCGGCGGCGAGTTCGGCGCGGCGGTGATCGTTGGGGCATTGCTTGGATACGGGGCCGATACTTTTCTCCACAGCGCGCCAGTGGGGTTGATG
>CADEDG010000165.1 GCA_902826035.1 uncultured Alphaproteobacteria bacterium | reverse complement strand
AAAAGAAAAAGCCGCGGAGCGCGAGCCCCGCGGCGAAAGTCAATAGGGAGGAAACGCCCAAAGGGGCGGAAGCGGCGTCGCGAAACGCCGCAACGCAACAAAGTTAGTGCTGCGCTGCACAATGCGCAAGCGTTAATCGCGAGTTCTGTCCGCTCACCTTCTCAATATTACTGATTTTGCTCTGTTATTTTCGTTTCTCATGCTTTATTGCATGTGCTCAGTGCTGGCTTGGATGGGGCTGCACGCCGAAATCGGCGGCGGCGACATTGAACCA
This sequence comes from uncultured Alphaproteobacteria bacterium, assembly GCA_902826035.1. Taxonomy (GTDB): domain Bacteria; phylum Pseudomonadota; class Alphaproteobacteria; order Caulobacterales; family Aquidulcibacteraceae; genus Vitreimonas. The sequence goes on along the minus strand of CADEDG010000165.1, from coordinate 3,840 downwards.
GGCCGCCAGGCCGGGCAGAACCCGGCCCTATTCTCAACCGAAAGCCCGCTTCCATGGCCGAGCGCCTGCGCAACCTCGCGATCATCGCCCACGTCGATCACGGCAAGACCACGCTCGTGGACCAGATGCTGGTCCAGGGTGGGGCCTTCCGGGCCAACGAAGCCCATGCTGAGCGGGCTATGGATTCCAACGACCAGGAGCGCGAACGCGGCATCACCATCCTGGCCAAATGCACCTCGATCCTCTGGGGCGCCGAGATGCGCCTCAACATCGTCGACACGCCGGGGCATGCGGATTTCGGCGGTGAGGTCGAGCGCATTCTCGGCATGGTCGATGGCTGCCTCTTGCTGGTGGACGCCGCCGAAGGGCCGATGCCGCAAACCAAGTTCGTGCTTTCGAAAGCGCTGAAGCGCGGGCTTCGCCCCATCGTCGTGCTCAACAAGGTCGATCGCCCCAACGCCGATCCCGATCAGGCGCTGTCGGACATTTTCGACATGTTCCTGGCTTTGGGCGCGAGCGACGAGCAGGCCGACTTCCCGATCCTGTACGCCTCCGGCAAGGAAGGCTGGGCCGTCAGCGACATGAAGCATGAGCGCAAGGATCTTTCCGCGCTGTTCGACAAAATCGTCGAGCACGTGCCCGAGCCGACGCCAGTGCAAAGGCGCGAGGAAAAATTCGCATTGCTGGTCACCATGCTCGACGCCGATCCGTTTCTGGGTCGCGTGCTCACGGGACGGGTTGAATCCGGACGCATCGCGGTTGGCGACACGGTGAAGTCGATGTCGCGCGACGGCAAAGAGCTGGAACGCGGCCGGCTCACCAAGCTCCTCGCCTATCGCGGCCTGAAGCGCATGCCGGTGGACCGCGCCGAAGCTGGCGACATTGTCGCTATCGCCGGCCTCGTCGGCACGACAGTTTCCGACACCGTCGGCGCCCTCGATTTGAGCGAAGCGATCTCCGCGCCGCCAATCGATCCGCCGACGCTTTCCATCAGCGTTTCGATCAACGATTCTCCCCTCGCTGGCCGCGCTGGCGATAAAGTGCAAAGCCGCGTCATTCGCGATCGATTGTTGCGCGAAGCAGAATCCAACGTCGCCATCCGCGTCACCGAAACCGACAACAAGGATTCCTACGACGTCGCCGGCCGTGGCGAATTGCAATTGGGCGTGCTGATCGAAACCATGCGCCGCGAGGGGTTCGAGGTCTCGATCTCGCGCCCGCGCGTGCTGACCCGCGAGGAGAACGGAAAAACGCTGGAGCCGATCGAAGAAGCTGTGGTTGACGTCGACCAGGAATATTCCGGCGTGGTGATCGAGAAGATGAGCTTGCGCAAAGCCGAGCTCGCCGACATGCGCCCCTCCGGCGGCGACAAAACGCGGCTTGTGTTCCACGCGCCCTCGCGCGGGCTTATCGGCTATCACGGCGAATTTCTCACCGACACGCGCGGCTCGGGCGTAATGAACCGCCTGTTCCATGGCTGGGCCCCGTGGAAAGGCGACATCCCCGGCCGCCGCAACGGCGCTTTGGTCTCCAACGACAAGGGCCAATCGACTGCGTACGCGCTGTGGAACCTGGAAGAACGCGGCACCATGTTCATCGCCGACGGCGAGGACGTCTACGAAGGCATGATCATCGGCGAGAATTCGCGCGGCGAAGACCTCGACGTGAATCCGCTCAAGGGCAAGAAACTCACCAACGTGCGCGCCTCCGGAAAAGACGAAAGCATTCGCTTGACGCCGCCGCGACGCCTCACGCTGGAACAAGCTATCGCCTGGATTGAGGACGATGAACTCGTTGAAGTAACCCCTGCCGCGATCCGCCTGCGCAAGGCTTATCTCGATCCCAACGAGCGCAAGCGCGCGGCGAAGGCGGCCGCGGGGTAGCGCGGCGCTAGCGTCCCCAGCGGCCGCTCGCATTGCGCGCGCTAAAGACAACACACGCGCCCAGAAGCGCAATCACATTGAGACAATTCGTCGAGTCGCGTCGCTGCGGCGCTCAGTTTCTCAATTGAGGCCCGCAAAGAGCGCGCCTTTGCCTTCGCCGCTTGACGCTGACCTTGAGCATCCGCCGCAGCCATCACCTTTATCTCGTTGATGGAAAAACCCAGACGGCGCGCGATCAATATGGTTCTCAGGCGCTCGACGGCGTCGAGATCGTAGCACCGACGCCCGGATCGCCGTTCAGGCGCCCGCAACAATCCACACGCCTCATAATAGCGGATCGCAGAGGGGCGCACTCCTACCCGTTGCGACAAGTCACCGACAGACAGTCCGCTTGACTTCAAGCGCACTTGAACTGGCACGCTGGCGCCATCGCCCATTTTGGAGGCTCCCATGCAAAAGGTTCCATTCGCTTCGCTCCCAGGATTGGCTCAGTTCACATCCCTGGCAACCATCTTCATCGGTTGGGTTCTCCTCGCCGAGTTGGTCATTGACCGGCATGGCTACGACCGCTTCCTTCCGTTCTACCGCGTCGCCAACCTCTGCCCCTACGACCTTGCGGTCCTGCTCATACTGGCCGCAACTTGGGCGATGCTGCGTCGACGTTGAATCGCGGGTGCGCAGCCGAACCAGAATAGCGCTGAGCCTGTCGAAACGCGACGCGGCGCTTTGAACCCAGTCTACCCCCGCAAACCCACCCCTCCCGGCCTTGAAAATCAAGGCTTGTACAAAAATCTACCCACACCCCTTGGGCGTGGCCTTATACTTCGTCCATCGCCTTCGCATGGAGGGCAGTCGGTACCCTGTTCGAGCCGATGCGCATGGCGAGGTGGTGAGCGTGAAGCGTCAAAAACGCCAAGCCCGCGCGAGAAAATGAAGCGTGGGAAGTCACCGGGATCGCGGACGAACACCGCGACCTGCACGCCGCCGGGGTACGCGTCGCGGAGTGAAAGACCTCCAGTCCCGATGCCCGGCGAGCACGACCACGGGGACGCGTTGGTTCGCGTCATAAGCGCCGAAACAACGGCGCAGTTTTTTACGACGCGTGCGAACGCGTCCCCGCCCTCCGTTTTCGCAAGCGGCGGCATCTTTAACCAAACGGCCCCGGCCGAACGCGCCCGCGCGTGCAGGAGAAACTATGATGACGAACGATCTGTCGGAAGCCGACCAACAAAAAATTACCGAGACGCTCAGAGCTTCATTGCAGCTGCCGGGAACGCCGCCCAGCCACACTGCCCACGCCCACAAGCAGGAGCGCGAGCGCGAACGGGCCGCCCTTGCGTTGAAGCGCGCTGAGACGGCCGCGCGCCGCGGCGACGCCGCCGAGGCCAAACGCTGGAGCGAAATCGCGCGCACTCTCGGGGAAGCGGCGCGTACGCTCGCCGAAGCGCCCCCGCCGATGGATGACCCGGAAGAAGAAGAGCGACTGCGCGCCCAGCTGCGGGCGCGGATCGGCGCCCACGTCAATGGTGAACACGAATTGCGGGCCTGGGAGATGCGCAAGGAAATCTGGGACGAGATGGCGGCGATGGCCCGCGCGCAGGGTTTGCCCGAGCCCCCGCCCATGCCCCCGCGTCCTCCGCACTGGACTGACGACCTGCCGGAAGACCTGCGCGCCCGCGTCCGCGAGCAGGCTGGTGGCTGATGCCTTGGGCCGAGGGGGCCGAGGGGAGGGGCCGAGGGGACACACACGCACTGCGCCGTTGGTGGAAAGTCAGCAACCGGAGCGCCGTGCGTGTGTGTCCCCACTGCTGTGCCAATTCGGCGCAATTTCATCGGTCACGCTGCTTGCACGCCCTCCCCGCAGCCAATTCGGGCGAAATCCGCGCGTTTGGAGCGGCGCCTGGCTTGCAGTTTCCCCTTCCGCACAACAGGCGGGCCCATGGGGGAACCGCCGTCA
>CADEDG010000164.1 GCA_902826035.1 uncultured Alphaproteobacteria bacterium | reverse complement strand
CGGCAGGGCTCCAAATACGCAATCGCGCCCAGCGTCGTCGCCAGGCGCGGGACCCCAAAAAGGACCTTACAAGGGAGCAACGGCTAGCGATCACGGGCGCAATCTACCAGCTGGGCGCTGCCATAGACGTTTCAGGAACAAAAGGGAAGGGGCGCTGCCGTCAGGGCGCCCTTTCGTCTGATTCGCGAATTAACAAGCATTAATTAGACTGAAGGCGGAATAAACTTATCCCCAAACCGTAGTCGTCGAGCGGTATTGGAGGGACACCATATGACCACCCGTAAAAGCGTCGGCGCTTTGATGCTCTATTTGTCGGCCCAAGCGGCGATCGGCTTTGCGCCGGAAGCGGCGGCCAACGAGGCCAAGGCGGCCCGTCAGGACGCGGCGCCCGCGCCTGTCCGCCTGGTTTTGGCCGACCCGAGTTGGGACGCCTTTGTTTTTGTGAGCGCCGCGACTGCGATTGCGCTCGAGCTTTCGGCGCCGGTTGAGCATGTCGCGCCGTTGGCGGAAGCGGCATTCGCCTATCAAGCGGCGGAGCCGCAATTCGATTATCTCGCAGCGCTCAGCGATGTTGGCATTGCGCAGTCTGTGGATGCGCCCAACCCGGAACATCACTGGCTCGGCTGAACCGTTCAAATGCGGGGCGGAGAAAGAAACGGGCCCGGCGATGAGCCGGGCCCGTTGATGTTTGGCGCTTTCTGCGCCGCCGCTCCTTAGCGGAAGCTGATGGTGACCGCAGAACGGCGGTTAAGGGGTTCACGCACACCGTCGCGGGTGGCGCGCGCGAGTTGGGATTCGCCGCGAGATTGCGTCGTCATTGCGGAGGCGGACAAGCCGCGTGAAACTAGCGCGTCGCGAACGACAGACGCACGCCGTTCGGAGAGGCCCATATTGTAGGCGTTCGAGCCCGACGTGTCGGTGTGACCAACAATGGCGACCGCGTTGACGTTGCAAGCGCGTGCCCGCGACACAGCTTGGTCGATCACCGCGTTCGCTTCCTGGTTCAGGTTCGACCGGTCCCACTCGAAATAGACGACGAATTCCGACGTGGGGCATGCGACGGGCGCCGGCATTGGCGCGGGCGCGGGCGCCGGCGCGGGTTGCGCAACCGGGGTGGGCGCAGGCGTCGGGGCCGCGAACTGATAGCGCAGGCCCAAAGTCACCGCTTGATGCTCGTAATCGGTGTCGATGCCACCGAGGTCCAGGCCGTCGACGCTGAAGAAGCGATAGCCGATGTCGAACATCAACCGGCTGCTTAGCTCGATGCCCAAACCGGCCATTGCTTGCCAGGCAAACTGGGAATCGTCGAAATTGCTGATCTCGACGTTCGCATAACCGACCCCGACGCCGACATAGGGTTGAAATCGGCCATCGCGGTTGAAATCATAGAGGCCGTTCAGCATCAGCGAAGTCGCGTCGGCATCTTCGTTGAGCAGGTTGATGTCGTTGTTGCGCCGCGCCAGTTCGAGTTCAGCGCGTACGCCGTTGCCGTACGCATGGCCGATTCCGATATCGGCCATCCAGCCGTCATCGAGATCTGCGCTTTGGCCCCTGGTTGTCTCACCGTTAGAGAAGCTTCCGTCCACCTGACCATCGACGCTGTAGCCAACATCGGCGCGGCCGTACCAGCCTTCCATCGCTTGGGCGCCGCCGCTGAGGCCGGCGAGCAACGCGGCAGCAACCAATGTGCTCAACAATTTACGCATTCTGGATTCTCCATGTGCCCAACAGGCGCGTCCGCGACCTCGCGCGGGTACATAGACGCCTGCCGGCGCGGGTCCAATGCGGACCGCCTGTTGGGGGAATTTGTACAAGCAGGGACGCCGCCAAAACAAAGCGGGCCCGGCTTGCGCCGGGCCCGAGAGAGCGATGTGGTAGGTTGTTAGCGGAAGCTGATGGTGACCGCCGTGCGCCGATTGAGCGGCTCACGCACGCCATCGCGGGTCGGCTTCGCCATTTCGCTTTCGCCGCGCGCCTGCATGCTCATGAGCGCCGCCGCCAGGCCGCGAGCCACCAAGCCGTCGCGAACGACCGCCGCGCGCTGTTCCGAAAGGGTCATGTTGTAGGCGTTGGAGCCGGAGGCGTCCGTGTGGCCGACGATGGCGACCGCGCTGACGTTGCACTCGCGCGCACGGGCCGCAGCTTGGTCGATGGTCGCGGCCGCTTCCTGGTTCAGGTTCGAGCGGTCCCACTCGAAATAGACCACGAACTGCGATGTTGGGCAGGCTGGCGCCGGTGGGATTGGCGCTGGCTCCGGAGCTGGCGCCGGGATCGGCGCAGGCGCTGGGGCCGGGGCAGCGGCAAACTGATAACGCAGGCCAATGGTCGCCGCTTCGTGGCGGTAGTCGCCGTCGTTGACGCCAGGATAATCGAGGTCGTCAACGTTGAAGTAGCGATAGCCGACGTCGAGGCTCATGCGCTCGCTTAGCGGAATGGCGACGCCCGCCAACGCTTGCCAAGCCCAGTTGCTGTCATCAGCTTCGCCGATTGCAACCTTCGCATAGCCCGCGCCGATGCCAACATAGGGCTGGATCGAGCCGCCGCGATTGAAATCGTAGAAACCGTTCAGCATCAGCGACGAGGCGATAACGTTGTCGCTGGAAGAGGAGTAATAATACTGCTCGTAGCCTTGCTCGCCGACATCAACCTCGTCGGTGCGGCGGGCCAGTTCAGCCTCGGCGCGGAAGCCGTTGGCGAAAGCATACCCCAAGCCGGCATCGACCAGCCAGCCGTCTTCCAGATCGACTTCGGCGCTGTCGAAGAAGCTCCACTCGCTGACATAGCGGGCGGATTCTACGCTTTCGCTGTCGTCGTAATAGTCGTAGCCGTTGAATGGTACGTCGGCTTTGCCGTCGATGGTGACGCCGATATCGGCGCGGCCGTACCAGCCTTCGGCGTTCGCGCTGGCGGAATAGCCAGCCAGCAACGCCGCGATCGCGAGCGTGCTCAAGAATTTGCGCATTAAGGTTTCTCCTTGCCTCAAGGCGCAGAGCGCCCCCATGGCAAAGAATAAACCCGCGCAGGCCAGGCTCAAATCGGGTCCGCCCGGTTGGCGAAAACGCAGCGCCGCGTTGGAGAAATTTGTGCGTGCGAGGCGCGCTATACGGTAAGCACGATCTTGCCCGCATGTGCGCCGCTCTGCAGGCGCGCATGCGCAGCCTCGGCGTCGGCGAGCGGGAAGGCGCTGTCGATCACCGGCTTAACCTTTCCCGCTTCGATCCAGGGCCAAACCACGCGCTCCACCTCGCGCGCGATGCGGGCCTTTTCTTCCTTTGGGCGAGAGCGCAGCGTCGAGCCGGTGAGCGTCAGCCGCTTCAGCATCATGCGCATCAGATTGAGCTGTGCTTGCGGCCCTTGCAGGAACGCGATCATCACGCAGCGGCCGCGATCGTTCATGAGGTCGAGGTTCTTTTGTACGTAAGGCCCGCCGATCATGTCGAGCACGACGTCCGCGCCGCCTGCGCTTCGCACGATGTCCTCGAAATCCTCGCTGCGATAATTGATCCCGCGTTCGGCGCCGAGCTTCTCGCACAACCGGCATTTGGCGTCGTCGCCGGCGGTGGCGAACACGCGCGCGCCGTGCGCTTTGGCCATCTGGATGGCGGTGGTGCCGATGCCGGAGGCGCCGCCATGCACAAGCAGGGTTTCCCCAGGCTTCAGCGCCCCCGCCTCGAACACGTTGGCCCACACGGTGAACACCGTCTCCGGCAGTGCCGCGGCCTCTGTCGTAGACAGCCCCTTCGGGATTGGAAGTGCCGACCCCTGGTCGGCCAGCGCGTAAGTTGCGTAGCCGCCGCCAGCCAGGAGAGCGCAGACTTCATCGCCCACGCGCCAGCGGCTGACGCCAACGCCGATCGCTTCGACCACGCCCGCTGCTTCAAGCCCCAGGGTTTCTGGCGCGCCGAGCGGAGGGGAGTAGAGGCCCGCGCGCTGCATAAGGTCTGGGCGGTTCACGCCCGCGGCGGCGACCTTGATGAGGATCTCACCCGGCCCCGGCTCGGGGCGCGCGACCACCGCGAGCGTCAGCGGCTGGTCGGGTCCGTGAATTATTTTTTGCATGTTCGCGGTTTCTCCCAGCCCCGCCGCTTAAACCCTCCGTCAATCTGGGTTAGGCTTCAAGCGGAGGTTAGGTCCATGTTCGACGACGATCCCTTTGCTCCCCCGGTCAAGAAGGCGGTTTC
>CADEDG010000163.1 GCA_902826035.1 uncultured Alphaproteobacteria bacterium | reverse complement strand
CGGATCATGGCGTCGCGGCCCGCTTCGATGCGCTTGGCGATGGCGATTTCGCCTTCGCGCGACAATAGCTCAACCGTGCCCATTTCGCGCAGATACATGCGCACCGGATCGTCGGTGCGGTCGGCGTCTTCGCGCGTATTGGTGACGATGGGCTTGGCGGTCTCGTCTCGGGTGACGACGGCGCGGGCGGTGGTGGTTTCCTCCTCCGCGGCTTCGCCTTCCTCCTCGTTATCGACGACATTGATGCCCATCTCGTTGAGCTGGGCCATCACGTTCTCGATCGCCTCGGAATCGAACTCCTCCGATGGCAGAACCTTGTTCAGCTCCTCGTGGGTGACAAAGCCGCGCGTCTTCGCGGCCTTGATCATCTTTTTCACGGCGGCGTCGGAGAGATCGAGGATCGGGCCTTCGGGGGCTTCCTTTTCCTCGGTCGTGGTGTCTTCGGTTTTGCTCATTAAAAGTCGGCTCTTCCTAAACTGACTTGGCGCGCTGGAGGCGCTTCTGCGTCCTGTTCTTTCTCGTCGTCCTCAAGCTTTGCCTCGCGGGCGCGCGCTTCGATGGCGCGCGCTTCGCGGCTCAAGGCCTGAAAACGGGCGAAGGCATCGTCGTCGCCCTCGGCTGCACGGGCGCGCAATTCGCCCAATTCCTCCCTGATAGCCGGGAGCACCACTTCGCGCGTGACCTGCGCCAGCCACTCCGCACCAGCTTTGACGCCGGGGGCGGGGGGGCGAGGCTTAGCCCAACGCGAAAGGCGCGCCGCGGCGCGCTCGTGACCCAATTGCTGGAGATGGAGGCTCAGGCCCTCCCGGTCAATGGCTAGGGCGCCTTCGGCGGCTTCCGAAAAGCTGATCATCGCGGTGCGGATCGCGGACAGATCGGGATCGGAGATCGCGAGGCGGTCGATCCAATCGCCGAACGCATCCAGAACTTCCGGCTGATCGACCGCAGCTTCGAGCAATCGCTCAACCGCGGGCAGAGAACGTGGGGTGGCTGCCAGCGCCTTGAGTTCCGCGGTGGGCGGGGCGGGCGCGTCCCGGCGGGCGCCGGGCTTGAACGGGGGCCGCTCGGTGCGAAGCGTCGCATTGGCCCGGCTCATCAGCTCGGAAAAATAGGCGCGGCGAGTATCGGGGTCCGCGATCTTGTTGGTGGCGTCCTTGAGCGCGGCCTGGAAGGCGGCGCGGGCCTCCGGCGTCGCCAGGCCCTTGGCTTTCTCGCGTTCGAACAAAACCTCCGACAATGGTCGCGCCGCCGCGATCAGCGCTGTCAGCGCCTCAGCGCCCGCGCGGCGGAAAATGTCGTCGGGGTCCTCGCCTTGCGGGGCGCGGGCGAAGCGGATTGTGCGGTTCGGGCCCAAATGCGGGAGAGCCAAATCCAGCGCGCGCCCGGCGGCGCGCTGACCGGCCGTGTCGCCGTCGAAGCACAGAACCGGCGCGCCTCCCGCCCGCCACAACAATTGCAATTGCTCTTCCGTCAACGCCGTGCCGCACGGAGCGACAGCGGCGATCCCCGCGCGCTCGAAGGCGATGACGTCTAGATAGCCCTCGCCGACCACCAGCCCCTCGGCCTTGGTGCGCGCCATCAGCTCGCGGGCGTGCTTCAAGCGGTACAGCACCCGGCTTTTGGAATAGAGCGCGGTTTCTGGCGAGTTGATGTATTTGGCCTTGGCGTCTTTCGCCAACGCACGTCCCCCGAAACCGATGATTTTCCCAGTGGAATCCATGATTTCGAAGGTGATGCGATTGCGGAAAGTGTCGATGGCGCGGCGTCCTTCCTCACCTTCGCGCGCGATCCCCGCGGCGACGATCTCTTCAAGCGTGAAACCTTCACTCTTGAGCTTGTCGAGCGTCCAGGTCCATTCGTCAGGGGCGAGGCCGATGCCGAAGCGCTCCCAGGTTTCAGACCCAAGACCGCGCGCCATGAGATATTTGCGTGCGTCAGCACCGCCGGAGGATTTCAGCGCGTCGCGATAAAGCTGGGCGGCGCGGGCGACAAGCGTTGCCAGCCGCTTGCGCACATCAGTTTCAACCCGATCCTCGAAATCGTCCTTCGGCAGCGCCATGCCAGCGCGCTCGGCCATCTGCGTCACCGCTTCGGGGAAAGAGAGCCCTTCCAGCCGCATCGCCAGGCCGAACAAATCGCCCTTTTCCCCGCAACCGAAGCAATTGAAGATGCCCTTGTTTTCAAGCACATGAAACGAAGCGCTCTTCTCCTGGTGGAACGGGCAGCAAGCCCAATAATCGCCAGCCGAGGGGCGGGTTTTTCGCTTGTCCCAACTCAAACGCCGCCCGGCATAATCGGCGATCGAAACCCGGTCGCGCACCTGGCGCAGGAAGTCGTCAGAGAAACGCATCCTGGTTGTTGGGACCTTTGCGGAAACAAAACGAGAGTGTACCCGATTCGGGTGAAGCGCCGGCATGAGACAGCCCGCTCCCAGCGCCGAGCCCACGATTCCGCCTTGCGGGGCCTGTTCAGGCGGGTTCATAGCACGGCCAAGAAGAATTCACCCGTGGGGTTGATATGGCAAAGGCGCACCATCAGGTCGTGATCGTGGGTGCAGGGGCCGCCGGCATAACCACGGCTGCAAGTTTGCGTCGGCGTGCGCCGGGCAACCTCGACATCGCAATCGTCGAGCCTTCGGAAAAGCACCTGTACCAACCTGCGTTGACGCTTGTCGGCGCCGGACTGATGTCGCTTAAGCAGATCGAGCGGCGCGTGGATTCGCTGATCCCCAGTGGCGTGAAACGCATCCGCGCCGCGGTAAGCGCCTTCGCGCCCGAGCAGAACACTGTGACTTTGTCCAATGGCGAGGCGCTGACTTACGATTGGCTCATCGTCTGCACCGGCATCCAACTCGATCTCGACAAGGTTGAGGGACTGGCCGCCGCGCTCGGTAAGAACGGGGTCTGCAGTAATTATTCGCCCGAGCATGCCGCCTATACGTGGCGCTGCGTGCGGGATTTGAAGCCGGGCGCGAAGGCGCTCTTCACCCAGCCGCCGCTTCCTTTCAAATGCCCCGGCGCGCCACAGAAGGCCGCTTATCTTACCGCCGACCATCTGCGCCGGCGCGGAATTGTGGGCGATGTGCACTATTATGTCCACGCGCCAGTGATTTTCGGCGTGCCGTTCTTCGCGAAAGAATTGCTGAAGGTCGCGGCGCGCCACGGCATCAACACGCATTTTCAGCACAACCTCGTCGCCATTGACGGCGCCAAAAAAATCGCGACTTTTGAAGTCGTCGGCGGCGAAGGCCAAGGTCAGCGCGTCAGCGCGCCGTTCGACATGCTCCACGTTTCGCCTCCGCAGCGCCCGCTTGCCTGTGTACGCGAGAGCTTGCTCGCGAATGCGGCTGGCTGGGTGGACGTGAACCAGAACACGTTGCAGCACGTGCGCTACCCGAACGTCTTTTCCCTGGGCGATGTGTGCTCGTCGCCGAACTCAAAGACGGCCGCCGCCGTGCGCAAACAGGCGCCGGTGGTCGTGCGCAATCTGCTCAAGGCGATGGCCGGCGCTCCGGTCGCACCCGAATACGATGGTTACGCCTCTTGCCCGCTCACCACGGCGTACGGCAAAGCCATTCTCGCGGAATTCGTTTTCGGCGGTAAAGTTACGCCGACGCTGCCGCTCAGTCCCGCCCGCGAGCGCTGGGTCAATTGGTGGATCAAGCTGACCGGCCTGCCGATCCTGTACTGGCATTACATGCTGCGAGGATTCGAAGCGTTCCCACGCCACAACACGGCCTTCAAAGAGCCGAGCTAGGCGTTTTTGGGCCAGGCCAAAGCAGGCAATGCCAAAAAGTCTATGTCATGCAGCAATTTAGCCCGCACCATCGGCGATGAAGGGGGTGAGGGTAATAGGGGAAACACCGATGCAATTGATCAAAACCGCCGCCGCCGCCACCGTTTTGACGGCATTGGCCGCAGCCGCGCCTGCAATGGCGCAGCAATCCCCGCACGAAGGCCACGCCATGCACATGATCGAGGGCACGATGCTTTCGGTTTCCGCCGAGGGCATGGTGGAAAGCGCGCCGGATATGGCGACGCTGTCGATGGGCGTGGTCAGCGAAGGGGCCACCGCCGCCGAAGCCATGGCCGAGAACGCGCGCCGTATGAACGGGCTGACGCAAGCGCTGCGCCGCGCGGGCGTCGCCGAGCGCGACATCCAGACTTCGAACCTCTCGGTCAACCCACA
>CADEDG010000162.1 GCA_902826035.1 uncultured Alphaproteobacteria bacterium | reverse complement strand
GCGAGCCTGATCGCATGATTGCCGAGCGTGATCCTACTGCCTTGGCTCTGCTGGCGCGCTATCGAAATCTGCCGATGCCGAACCTGAGCTTAAACGAGGCGGAGGCTGGCGCGATTGTCGAGTATCTGGCTCGACAGGATTCCCAGGCTACTGGCGCCCGCAGGACGCCAGTAGCGAGGTAGCTACCGGTTGATTGCCTCCGAGCGCCAAGTGAACCGCACGCCGGCGCTATAATCCGCGGTGGCTTCGTTCAGGCCAGCGCCGGCGTTCAGGGCGACCCGAAGATTGTCGGACATGCGATAGGACACGTAGGCGCTGACGCCGCTTGGGTCCTCGTTGCCCTCGAAAGACGCCTCGCGCCACCAATAGGAGCCCCCGACGCGTGTGTTCTCACCGGCGCGAAGCCAGCCTCCAAGCGCGCCCTGCCAGCCGTCCTGGCGGTCCGCGCCATCGGGATCGCCAAGGAACCGATGGCCGGCGGACAGGTAAGCGCCCCCGGCGTCGCTTGAATTCCCGATTTCACCCGAAACCGTATAGTCAGTTGCGCCGACGCCTAGCCCGCGGTCCTCGTCCCCGGTCGGCAAGCGCACCCGACCGCTTAGGTCAAAATAGGCTCTCGAGCCGCCGAGCCGGCGGAAGGAGCGTGTGACGGCGAGGGTTGTATCGCCAATCCCGTTTTCCGTACCGGTGCGGACCACGGTCCCGCCCCCAGAGCCATCGCCACCGTCGCCCCCGCCATCGGTGTCGGCGACATCAGCAGGTCCGGTGATCGACAGGTAGGGAACAGACGCTCGGAACGACCAGTCGCCAGATGTGAGCCGCGCGCCGAGCGGGACCGAGATCACCTCTGTGTCGGTCGCGTCGCCATAATCGCCGGAAGAATAATCTAGTCCGGTCGAAAAACTCACGCGGGTGTCGGCGTTGGCAGCGCCCGCGATACAGGCTGCGGCGACCGCGCCTGCAACAGCTGCCAGGTGCTTCTTCATAATCGTCTCCCTCGAAACAAGCGGACCCAGGATGGAGTTCCTGGGCCCGCCTTTCACCTACATTCGCTGTCCGGGCGATCAGCCTGGGCCGCTATTGCCGCCGTGGTCGTCGTCGTCTTCCGGGCCGTCATCGCCGTGGTCGTCACCCACGTCATGGTCGGGGCCGTCGTCTAGGCCGCCCCCGGAGCCGGAGCTGTCACCGTCGTCATCCCCCGGGCCATCCATGCCGGAATCGTCGGTTTCACCTTCGTCACCGTCGTTATCGCCGGGGCCATCCATGCCGGAATCGTCGGTTTCACCTTCGTCACCGTCGTTATCGCCAGGGCCGTCCATGCCCGAATCGTCAGTTTCACCTTCGTCTTCGCCGCCGCCGGAGCCTGAATTATCTCCGTCGTCGTCGCCGGGGCCGTCCTCGCCGGAATCGTCGCTCTCGCCCTCATCATCATCACTGTCGTCGTCATCGCTGTCGTCGTCATTGTCGCCGCCGCCGTGGCCAGAATTACTGTTGTCGTCATCGTCACTATGGCCGCTATTCTCGCTGCGGCCCGAATTGCCGCCAGAGTTATCGTCGCAGGGACCGCTCGCCGAACAGCGTGGGTCCGCGCTCGCCTCAGGACTGAAAGCTATGCTGGTTCCAACGCTTAGAGCGCCTACGGCGATCAGCGAGGTCAGCGCGCCAAGAATTGCGTTTTTGTCGATCTTCACGGGAGGAACTCCATTTACGGAAAGACTGGCTACACGGGGCTCGTGTACAGCGTTAATACGTTTGCTAAGGGGGCATTATTCCGCGATGGCTTGCAGTTTAAGCAGTCGCGCCCTGGCGCCTCGCTGCCGGAGATGCAGTGTCGATGATTCCTGGTCAAATAATTGTATCCTCGCGGTTTTTGCTGCTGGCTTTGCTCGCGCTTGGCGCTAGCGGCTGCGTCGACCCTAAGCTTGATGCAAACCGCTCTCGCGCAAAGGAGGTGTTGCGCCGTGTCGCTTCGGACACATTCGTCGATGCAAGCACGCGCGATCTGGCTCTGATTCGCCACCAGCCTAGTGGTTTAGAATGTGTGGCCCCGGTGAATGGGGGTTTCTCGCTTGAAGTGTTTCCCCCAAGCGCTACCCACCCTGGCGTTTATTGCGCGCGTTCGGAGGGAGATGTCGTCAGCAGTTTCGTGGCGGTATTTTACGGTGCGACCGTCGACATCGACACTGCATTTGCGCAAGCGCTCGCGGCGAGTGCGGGTCAAGCTTCTCCACAGGCATGGACGGGCGAGCCGAGCGAAGCTGACACAGCGTCTCCAGAGGGACTGCCGCATTTTCGAATTTCGCGGTTTGAGGCCAACGTGAACGGCGCGCCCAGTTACCTTCGCGTCGCTATGGCTGAGGCGAAGGGGTGGTTCCTTCAACAGGTTGTCTCAGGCCCAATCGCCGACGCCGAGCAAATCGAGGGCGAAGCAGGCGCCGATTGGCGCCGCGCCTTGGCGGCATTCGCCAAGAATGTCCCCGACCCTCCCTCTTGAACGCAGAGGGGATGGGCAAGCTTTGAGCCCGCGCAAGGCTCGATCCTTGAGCCGGCGTACACACGTTCATGGCCTACAAAGATATTCTCACACCTGTCTACACGCTGAGCGATGATGAAGCCGCGCTGGTCGCGGCCGGCGAGATAGCGCGCATGTTCGACGCGCGCGCCACGGCGCTCATTGTCGCGGTGCAGTTGGCGTCGGACTATTCGGATGCGCCGCACACGCTCTCGGAGGTGCTAGCCGACATCGCCGCTGGATCCCGCTCGGAAGCTGCGCTTGAGCGGAAGAGAGTACTGGCCTGGCTCGAAGGGGCGCCCCACGACTTCGAAGTGCGCGACGTCTGCGTTGAGGGCGCGGTGGAGCAGGGCGACGCGGAGGCGCACGCGCGCGTCGCGGATATTGTCATCTGTACTCAGGCCGGGGGCGTAAAGCGCGCGCGCCGCATGTTTATCGAACGTGTGTTGTTCAAGGCCGGGCGCCCGATCTTGCTGGTCCCTTCAGCGCCGGTTCAGGAGCGTCGCTGGAAACGACTGCTGATCGGTTGGAACGGAAAAGCCGAAGCGATGCGTGCTGTAAGCGCGGCGAGGCCTCTGCTTAAGCGGGCCGAGCATGTTTTCGTCGCCACAATCGATGCTAGCCCGAGCGGGCCAAAGCATCTCGGAGCGCCCGGGCGCGACCTCGCCGAACATCTGGCCCGGCACGGTATCTCAGTAGAACTGCGCAACGTAGATGGGTTGGGCCACGCCACGCACAATGCTCTAGTCGATGAGGCCCTGGCGGTCGGCGCTGATGCAATCGTGCTCGGCGCCTACGGCCGCTCTCGCGCGCAAGAGATGTTGTTCGGCGGGGTCACCCACGCTCTGCTGACGGAGACTCCTCTGCCGCTGTTGCTGTGCCACTGACGCCATGGGCGGCGGTGAGCAAAGGGGTGTGAACGAGCGAAGCGGATCGAGGATTTTGCGCGCCGCCTTGTTCTACTTTGTGCTTGTGTTCGGCGCTGGCGCGGTCCTGGGTGCGCCGCGAACGCTCTGGCTTGAGCCTTGGCTTGGTAAAACCTTGGCTGTGGCGATCGAGGCGCCGTTGCTGATCTTGGCAATGTGGTTTGGCGCCCGTGCGGCGCCGCGCTGGGCAGGGTTGCGCCCAGAAGGCGCGCGCTTGTTTGCGATGGGGATCATTGCCCTCGCGCTCCAACAAATGGCGGATTTGTCGCTTGGGTTCGGGCTGCGCAGCATGACGCTCGCCGACCAATTGCGCTATTTCAACACGCCGCCCGGCTACATCTACGGCGCCTGCTTGGTGTTGTTCGCGCTTATGCCCCTGCTGCGGTCGCGCCGCGCCGGCCTTTAGCAAGCAAATGTTGCGACAAATCGCCGGCGCCAGGGCGCTCCGTGTTGGCGACGCTATGCTATAAACAGACCCCTCGCTGTGGAGTTTCGAGTGATGCAAGAGTCCGCCGGTGCGCCCAAGGTCGCGTCCGCTGAATCGAACCGAGCATATGAGACCGACGTGATCATCGTCGGGGCGGGCCCTGTGGGGCTATTTGCTGTATTCGAGCTGGGATTGCTTGGTCTGAGCGCGCATCTGGTCGATGTTCTGGATCGTCCCGGCGGGCAATGCGCTGAACTCTACCCCGAGAAGCCGATCTACGACATTCCCGGCCTGCCAGTGGTGAGCGGGCAGGGTCTGACCGACGCCCTGTTAGCGCAGATCGCGCCGTTCAAACCGGCGTTTCACCTCGCTCAGATGGCGGAGAAGCTCGAACGACTGCCGGACAAAAAATTCCGTCTGACAACCGAGCTTGGCACAACGATCACAGCGCCGGTGTTGGTGGTTGCCGCTGGCGGCGGCTCGTTCGTGCCGCGCAAACCAAAGATCGAGGGGCTGGAGGCGTTCGAGGGTAAGTCCGTGCATTATGCGGTG
>CADEDG010000161.1 GCA_902826035.1 uncultured Alphaproteobacteria bacterium | reverse complement strand
TGGTGGAGCCGCCGGGCATCGCACCCGGGTCCGATCCGCCTATCTCCGCGCGTTTATCGCCATAGTCCGGTTGCCCGGACGATTCGGAATATAGGGAGTTTCCTGGGCGAGGGAAGCCGGCGAAAAATCCCCCCGCAGCGCGACTCGCGCTAAGGCTCGGCGCCGAAGCCCCCACAGGATCGGACAGTCCATGAGCAAGAAGCACATCGCGGAATTCATCGGGACATTCGCCTTGGTGCTGTTCGGGTGTGGCGCGGCGGTGCTTGCGGGGCCGCAGGTTGGCAATCTCGGCATCTCCTTCGCCTTTGGCCTGGCGATCGTGGCGATGGCTTATGGGATCGGTCCAGTTTCTGGCTGCCATGTAAATCCCGCTGTCAGCTTCGGGGCCTGGGTCGCGGGCCGAATGTCCCAACAGGAGATGCTCACCTATTGGATCGCTCAGGTCGCCGGCGCCGCGGTAGGCGCGGGCGTTCTGTTGGTGATCGCTTCGGGCGCCGGCGGTTATTCGATCGACGGCGGCGGGCTAGGCCAGAACGGCTTCGGGACAGGCTCGCCCGGCGGCTATGGGCTGTTGGCGGGCTTCGTGTTCGAAACCGTGGCGACTTTTCTGTTCGTGGTGACGGTCCTCGGCGTCACCCAAAAAGGAGCGCCAGCGGAGCTCGCGGGATTGGCGATTGGCCTTGCCCTGGTGGTGATCCACATTGTCGGTATTCAGGTGACGGGCGTGTCGGTCAATCCGGCGCGCTCCTTGGGACCCGCTCTGTGGGTGGGGGGCGAAGCGTTGAGCCAGGTATGGCTGTTCATCGCAGCGCCTATGCTGGGGGCAGGGCTGGCAGGATGGACGTTCCGCGCGAAACTCCTGAGCGAGGAGAACTGAAGCGACCGCGACTGACCGCCCTCGCGACAATCGTGTTCGCGATCATGACCTACCTCTATTTTCCGACATCGGCGCCGCGCATTGCGGCGCCAACGACGGGCGATTGCATCGAGCTGCAGCTGTGGACCAATGGCTTTCATAGCGATCTCTCGGTTCCCGCCCCGATCTTCCCCGCCGATCACCCGCTGCGTCGGCTCTATCCCAACGCGGACTCATTCCTGATCGGCTGGGGCGAAGAAGCGTTCTTCCGCTCCGACGTGTTCAGCGCCTGGCGCGCGCTCGATGCACTCGTGCCGCCAAGCCCGAGCGTGGCGCATGTTGCTGAAGGCGGCTCGCACGTGCGGGGCTATTTGGGCGCAAACTTACAGGGCGCCGCGTTTGCGGTGTCGGCGGAAGGCGCCGCGGGGCTGGTCGCTTATGTCGACAGCACCTTGGCGCTCGGGCCGGACGGCGGCGTCGTGCTCGTCACGCCTGGCAAGGTGATTGGCCATTCCTCTTTCCTGCGCGCGCGCGGGTCGTTTCATCTGTTCAACGTTTGCAACCAATGGATGGCGCGCGCGATCAGGGCCGCGGGGCTTAATGTCAATGCGCGCGCCGCCTGGATGGGCGATTGGTTGCTGAAGGAAGTGCGGCGCGAGCGGCCGGGAGGGTGTTCGGCTACGGGAAAAACGTCTTGATGACGACGCCGGCAACGCCGGCCAGAATGAAACCCGTCATCCACTTCAAGACCAGTAAGTCAGCATCGACTTTAGAGAAGCGTGACTCATAGTTCGCAAGGGCCTCAGCCGCGCTGCGGGCCTTGTCCTCGGGCGCTCCCGCCGACACCAACGCGTCGTAAACTTCCGAAATCATGGTCGCCATGGACCGCATATAAGCCAAAGCGCCCCAAAACGCCAGCTGGCGCAACTGGAGCCCTTGGGCCAAGCACCCGAGTCGGCCCATATTGGGTCCATGAACGCGCAGCCGAAGCCAATCCCAGAAGGCCCGCCGTCGCAGGCGGATTTCGCTTATCTCGGCCTGCTCCAGGATATCCTCGACCACGGCATCGACCGCGGCGACCGCACTGGCACGGGCACGCGCGGCGTGTTCGGGCGGCAATTGCGCTTCGATCTCGCCGCCGGCTTCCCGCTGCTGACGACGAAAAAGGTGCACCTGAAGAGTATCGTCCTGGAGCTGCTCTGGTTCCTGCGCGGCGACAGCAATGTGCGCTGGCTGCAGGAGCAGGGCGTCACCATCTGGGACGAATGGGCCAATAGCGAAGGCGAACTGGGCCCGGTCTACGGCAAGCAATGGCGAAGCTGGGAAGCCAAGGACGGCCGCGTGATCGATCAGATCGCCAATGTCGTCGAGAGCATAAAAACCAATCCCAACTCGCGCCGCCATATCGTCAGCGCCTGGAACCCCGCCGATGTCGACCAGATGGCGCTGCCGCCATGTCATTGCCTGTTCCAATTCTTCGTCGCAGACGGAAAACTGAGCTGCCAGCTCTACCAACGCAGCGCCGACGTGTTCCTCGGCGTGCCGTTCAACATCGCGTCCTACGCGCTGCTGACGCAGATGATGGCGCAGGTGACGGGGCTCGCGCCCGGCGAATTCGTGCACACATTCGGCGACGCGCATCTGTACGCGAACCATTTCGAGCAGGCGCGGTTACAGCTAGCGCGAACGCCGTATCCCGCGCCGACGATGGCGCTGAACCCGGAGCGGATGGATATTTTCGCGTTCGAATACGGGGATTTCAAACTCGAGGGCTACGCCGCGCATCCAACCATCAAGGCGCCGATCGCGGTATAGGTTGGCGACGGCCCCGAGTCGAACGAGGGACCTCCAGCTTGCGCCGGCGCTCTACCCCGACTGAGCTACGCGCCGCCGCCATGACTCCTAGCAACATCAATTGAATTCGGCATTCCGGGGCTCGCGGAGCGAGACCCGGAAGCCAGGGGCAACCAGCTCAGCGTCGGCCCCTGGATTCCGGATCGCGCTTCGCGCGTTCGGAATGACGGAAATGACTGACTTATGCTCAGGTTGGAGCGCGCCACCTCCGGCGGCGTTTGCGTGGCCGGAGGCCACGCGCTCCTCAACCCGGACGATGAAAAGCGTTGCACTCATCCTTCTCCCCTTGAGGGGAGAAGGTGGCCCGGAGGGCCGGATGAGGGGGTTCACCGAGCAAACAGGATATATAGCGCTGTAGCGGCGCTGCGATCTCACAAGCGCCGCATGCCCCTCACCCGCTTCGAACAAGTTCGAAGCGACCTCTCCCCTCAAGGGGAGAGGTGATGCGCTCAATCTTGAAACGTCCGTGCTAGAACAACCCCCATGATCCCCCGCGAATTTCTCGCCACAGCTAAAATTCCCGGCGGCGGCGAGCTTTGCCTCTACGCCCACGACGGCGATTTCATGATTGCGCTGGGCGGCAATGAGCTGATGAGCACCCGCACCAGCGCTTCGGAAGAAGCGCTTGCCTTGATGGCCTGCGAGCGGATCGGCCACACCGAAGCGCCGCATCTGCTCATCGGCGGCTACGGCATGGGCTTTACCTTGCGCGCCGCCCTCGGCGTTCTTGGCCCCAAAGCGCGCCTCACAATCGCGGAACTGGTGCCGGAAATCATCGACTGGGCGCGCGGGCCGATGGCGGCCTTGACCGCTGGCTGCCTCGACGATCCGCGCGTGCATCTGCTGATCGACGATGTCGGCGAATTCGTCGCCGGCGGCCGCTACGATGCGATCCTGCTGGACGTTGATAACGGCCCCGATGGGCTGACGTCGCCCGCGAACGATCGCCTCTATTCGCTCGCCGGCCTCGCCTCGGCAAAGGCCGCGCTCAAGCCGGGCGGGGTGTTGGCGATCTGGTCGGCGGCGCCCGACGAACGCTTCGCTCGCCGCCTGAAGCATGCGGGGTTCAAGGTCGAGGAAGTCATGGTGCGCGCGCGCGGGAACAAGGGCGCGCGCCACGTGATCTGGTTCTGCTCGAGATAGCAGGATAGAAGTCGCTCGTGTCGAACCCCAAACTCACCCTCGTTGTCGCCATTGCGCGCAACAGCGTCATCGGCGCGAATGGCGCATTGCCGTGGCGCTTGTCCTCCGACATGGCGCGCTTCAAGGCCGCCACCATGGGCAAACCCATATTGATGGGTCGCAAGACCTGGGAAAGCTTGCCCAGGAAGCCGCTGCCGGGGCGTGCGAACCTCGTGCTGTCGCACGATCCAAATCTCAAAGCCGAAGGCGCTTGGCTCTACACCGATCTCCCCGCGATGCTGGCGGCCGGCCGCGCCATGGCGGAAGCGTCTGGTGCGAGCGAAGTGTGCGTCATCGGCGGCGCGCAGCTCTACGAAGCGACACTGCCGCACGCGAACCGCATCGTGCTCACCGAAGTGAATCTCTCGCCCGAAGGCGATGCGCTGCTTGCACTCGATCTGAGCGGCTGGCGTGAAATTTCAGCCGAACACGTCGCACGCGGGCCCAAAGACGAAGCGGATTTCGTGGTGCGAGTGCTGGAGCGCTGAAGCACCCCCCTCTCCCTTGCGGAGAGGGGGTAGGGGGTGAGGGGCGTGCAAACTCACAGGCGCCT
>CADEDG010000160.1 GCA_902826035.1 uncultured Alphaproteobacteria bacterium | reverse complement strand
GGCGGCACCTTCTATTCGATCTCCATGCTGCCGGAATTTTGGCAGAAAATCACGTTGCTCAACCCGGTTGTCTATCTGATCAGCGGCTTTCGTTGGGCTTTCTATGGGATTTCCGACGTGAACATCACCGTCAGTATTGCCGCGACGGCAGGCTTCCTCGGTTTGTGTTTGTCTGTAGTCTACTGGATATTCTCGACCGGTTACCGGTTGAAATCCTGAGGCGCCCATGAGCGAAGGTCACATCCTCGTCACCCGCGAAGCTGGCGTGCTTGAGCTGCGCTTTAACCGGCCCGAGAAGAAAAACGCCATCACCAATGCGATGTACGGCGCGCTGGCCGACGCTATTTTCGCCGCGGCCGATGACGCAAGCGTTCGCGCGATCCTGTTCACCGCGGTCGGCGATTTCTTCACCTCCGGCAACGACATCCTCGATTTCGCCGCCATCGCGACAGGGCAGGCGGGCGATGGTCCGCGCCATGTTGGGCGTTTTCTTGAAGCTTGCATCCGCGCCGAGAAACCATTGGTGGCGGCGGTGCAAGGGCATGCCGTCGGTGTCGGCGTGACGATGTTGTTGCACTGCGACCTGGTTTACATCGCAGAGAACGCCAAGCTCACCACCCCATTCATCGACCTCGGCGTTGTTCCGGAGAATGCGTCAAGCCTTGCTATGCCGGCCCGCATGGGACACGCGCGGGCATTCGCTATGCTTGGCCTCGGCGAGCCGCTCGTAGGCGCACAAGCAGTTGCGGCGGGGCTCGCCAATGCGACGCTGCCGGCGGGCGAGGTTGAAGCGCGCGCGCGCGCGTCGGCGCTCGCTTTGGCGAAGAAACCCGCCGAGGCGCTGCGGCTAACCAAGAAGTTGATGCGCGATCCCGAAACATTGCTCGCGCGCATGCATGAGGAAAGCGCGCTGTTTGCCGAGCGCCTGCAATCGGAAGAAGCGCGCGCGGCGTTCGCAGCGTTTTTGCAGCGCCGCTAGCTGCGTTCCCATCACGCAGCTTACTTCGCCCGGCGACGCATTTGCGTTGGCTGTAGTTCGTGCGCGCCAATCCACGCCTCCACCGCAGGCATGCGCTCGGAAACGGTTTGCGCGCGCAGGCGGATGGTGGCGATAGCCGAATCGATGCTGGCGCGCGCGCCGGGCGGGAAATTGCGCGCATAGTCCTCCAGTTCGGCGGCGATGCTAACGTCGGCGCTGCCCGAGGCGATCGTCGCGGGATATTCCAGCCGCTGCAGCGGATCGAGCAGCGCTTCGGTTGCGGCGCGATTGTTCCGAAGGAAATCCCAGCCGAGCCTAGGGTGCTCCACCGCGACCGCAGCGACCACCTGAATGCGCAATTGGCGTGGAATTTCTTCGCCCATCGCAAGTTGCAAGGTGCGCCGGGCCAGCGCTGGGTCGCGGGCGCTGGCGAGGCGCACATAGAGGCGTCGCTGATCGACAAAATCGTTGGCGGCGCGCGCTCGCGCAAGCATATCTTCGTAGTCGTGCATGTCCGCATTGTAGGCGTACACGCCGATAATAGCGCTTCCAGTGCTGGCGGGCAGGGCGGATGCATCTGACCCGGCGGCGCGCACGCGGCGGCGCGCTTCGGCAGTGACGTCCGCATCGCCCAAGGTTCCCAGGGCGCCGATCAATTGCGCACGCAATAGCGTTTCACCAGGCGGTTCATCCGGCTGCGTTTCCCACCCTAGCCTCGCGAGGTGCGGGCCGAGCACCTGGCGTGCGAAGAGTTCGACCGATTGCCGGCTCGGGCGGTCTTTCGCGTAGCTTGCGAGCGCAAGCAGGGAGTTTGCGGTGTCGAAAACCACCAGCGGGTGCGCGTCCGGCGGCAAGGCCGACATGAGATCGAGGTAGTCGGTAAACGGAGCGTCGCCGGAACGACCGAACGCCCAGTAGTCGAGCAGCAGCCCGAGTTGATCTTCAGGCGCCAGGGTGGGCATAGCCGCCACCAAGTGCGATAAATTGGAGCGATCATAGAGCACGCGGAAGAAACCGCTCTGGCCGGCGTTCACGAGGTAGGGGCCGCATGCGGGGCCGAGTTCAATATTCGCGTTAGCGGCGGCGGGCAGCACGGTTTCAATCGGCGTCGCCGCCAGCCTGCGGGCTACAATTGGAATGGCCCAGCGTTCCTCGGTGCGCGATGCTGAATCGAGCGCGAAGCGCCGCTGGGCAATACTTATCCGAGTGTTGGCGCGGTCGCGCGCGCAATCTGCGCCGGTGACGCTCAGCACTGGGAAGCCAACCTGCCTGGTGAAGCCGCGCGCAATATCGAGCACGGGCTGTCCAGACGCTGCTTGCACCGCCGACCAGAGGTCCTCGGTTCGTGCGTTGCCGTAAGTATGCGCGTTGAGATAGTCGCGGACGCCGCTGCGAAAAGCTTCTTCGCCGACATAAGCCTCGAGCATGCGGATGACGGCCAATCCCTTTTCGTAGGTGATCGAATCGAACGCCAGATTGGCTTCGTCGATGGTGTTGACGGTTTGCACGACGGGATGGGTTCCAGCACGAGCGTCGAGCGCCATCGCCGTCGCCGTGCCGTCGCTCAATTGCCCAAGCCACGGTTTCCAGTCGGGGTGCACGGCTTCGGTGGCCTTGGCGGCCATCCAGGAGGCGAAGCCTTCATTGAGCCAGAGATCGTCCCACCAATCCATGGTGACGAGGTTACCGAACCATTGGTGAGCCACTTCATGGGCTACGATGCCGAACACGCCCTGCCGCTCTGCCTCGCTGGAATGGGAATCGACCAGCAGATATTGGTCGAAATAGAGGATCGCCCCCCAATTTTCCATCGCCCCAAAACCGCCCGCGCCGGGTACGCCGATCATATCGAGCTTGGGCAGTGGGTAGCGAGTGCCGAAATATTCGGTGAAATAGCGCAGCGACTGCTCACCCGCGACGAGCGCCTCGTTCACTCGGTCGGTTTGCCCCCGTCGCACCACGACGCCAAGTTCGACGCCATCGACATCGCGCGTCACCCGTTCGAAATCGCCGACCGCCAGGAACAAAAGGTAGCTCGACATTGAAGGCGTGTCCGCGAACGTGGTTCGCGTCATGCCAGGGCCGGTGGCAGCTGTACGCGCCGCGGGCATATTGGAGATCGCCATTTGATTGCTTGGCGCCGTTACGCTCACGGAGAACACGGCGCGCCGGTTCGGTTGATCCCACATCGGCGCCAGGCGGCGCGCATCTCCGGGTTCGAACTGGGTGGCAAGCGCACGCTTTGTTTGCCCATCGGCCTGATAGGAGACACGGAACAAGCCGTAGGCTTCGTCATAGATCTTGCCGGAATAAACGATGTTGATCACGTGACGGCCGGGGCGAAGCGAGCGGCGTGGCGTCAACGTAAGTGTTTGGGCGCCGGCGTCGGCGGCCACACGCGCCGCTGCGCCGTCGATCATGGCGGAGGTAACTTCGAGATCGACTGCATTCAAGGAGATGCTGGCGACTGGCTCTGAGGTTTCCACATCGATTCGAGCCTCACCAGCAAAGGTGGCGGCTTCTACGTCGGGGATAATGGAAATCTCATAGCGCGAGGGGATGGCCCCGTCGGCAATCCATTGCCGCTGCGCCTGGGCTGAGGAAGGAACAAGAGCCAGCGTGCAAAGCGCCACAAGTGCCGCCAACGGACGAATGTGCATATCGCATCCCCAAACTCGATGCTCGCCCCGGTAGGCCGTCGGTATGGGCCAGGCAACCCGAATGCGGCGGGCGACGCGACTGGCAGGGCGAACGGCGCCAGGCGCCATCGATTGCGGCCGGCATGAACCTCGCGCGCGGATGCTGGGGAGCGACTACGCGAGGCGCGCGAAGAGACACCCCGATGCTTCGGACAAGGAGGTTGCCCTGAGCGTGAGCTGGGCGCATTGTGACGGTGGAGGTGCGGGACCATGAAGGTTGTCATGATGTCGGTGGCGGCGGCATGCTTCGCTGCGACGGCGGCCGCCCAGACCGACGCTCCAATGGCCGCAGCGGCGCCGATGCTGGATGTTGCCGCCATGGACTGCGAGCAGATGCGGGCCGAGATGGTGGCGGCCGGGCAACTAATGAACCAACAGATGGACCCAAATCTTGGCGCCGATATTCAAGCGATGCAAGCCGACAGCCAACGTCAGATGGGTCAAGCGACGACAGCCGCGATAGGATCGGGCCTAATTTGCGCGGTTCCGGGTATGGGCGCTGCCTGCGCCGCCGCGATGAATGCACAGGCCGCGCGCCAAGCCGGGCAGGCGGAAGTGAACCGCGAGCGCATGGGCGCAATGGTAGAAAGCGTGCAAGGGGCTACCGCTGGCATCGATATGGCGCGGATGACCGCGATGAGCGAGCGCTGGGAAAGCCAACGCTGCGAGATGCCCCAACATTAGACGAACAATGGTAACTTAACTCGATCACTCGTGGAGCAGCCCCCGAAAGACGGGGTTTGTACTTCATGAGTGGGGCCAACTCGCGCTCTCTATCCAATCTACCCCCGCAAATCCACCCCTCCCGGCCTTGAAAACCAAGGCTTGTACAAAAATCTACCCAC
>CADEDG010000159.1 GCA_902826035.1 uncultured Alphaproteobacteria bacterium | reverse complement strand
CTGGGCTGTCATGGCGACCGCGGTGCAGGCTATCGCGAAAGTCGCTGTCGTTATCTCGCCTGCGTCTCGATTGGCGCTGCTCGTGCATCGGAAGACGCCCGCCTTCGACCTGGCGCGTAGCGACATAGGTTTCGCCGCCGTCCATCTCCTCGCGCAACAGCGCCGCGATGCGCGCCCCGCCGCCGGTGCTTGCGCTAACCTCTGGAAAATCCGCAACGGAATAACGGACGCGGAAGTCGTGCACTGCCGCGGCGAGTTCGGAGCGGCGGTCAGCGGAAGTGTTGC
Source organism: uncultured Alphaproteobacteria bacterium (assembly GCA_902826035.1). Classification (GTDB taxonomy): domain Bacteria; phylum Pseudomonadota; class Alphaproteobacteria; order Caulobacterales; family Aquidulcibacteraceae; genus Vitreimonas. The sequence goes on along the minus strand of CADEDG010000159.1, from coordinate 4,269 downwards.
GTAGGCGCTCTGCGGTATAAGTGACCCGCTCGACTAGGGCGGCCTCTGCCGCGCGCCGCAGCGCCTCGCCGCGTTCATTGGCAAACAGCGCGAATGCGGCGGCGTAGGAAAGCGCCACCGCCGCCATGGTCACCAGCACCATGCGCCCGGTAAGTGTGTTGAGCGGGTTGAGTTTCACCTCTGCTCCACATTGGCGGCAAACACATAACCTCCGCCCCATACTGTCTTGATAATTTTGGGCGAGCGCGGATCGGCCTCGATCTTACGGCGAAGCCGGCTGATCTGAGTGTCGACCGCACGGTCGAATACGTCGGCGCCGCGGTCGAACGCGAGGTCTAGCAATTGCTCGCGGGTAAGCACCGTTCGCGGACGTTGGAGGAACGTGAGTAACATCCGGTATTCGCCGGTGCTGAGTTCATGGATTTCGCTCGATTCGCTCACGAGTTCGCGCCCGGCGACGTTGAGCGTCCATCGGTCGAAGCGAAAATTGCCTCCTACAGGATCGCGCGCGCCCGGGGGCAGGGCGTGGGTCCGGCGAAGCACCGCATCGATCCGCGCCAACAACTCGCGAGGATGAAATGGCTTGACCACGTAATCGTCGGCGCCGACCTCAAGGCCGACGATGCGATCCAATTCTTCTGCGCGCGCGGAAAGCAATATCACCGGAACTTGCTCGCCCTCGCGCAGGCTGCGGCATAGCGAGAGTCCGTCCTCGCCAGGCATCATGATATCGAGGATCACCAGATCGATCCGTTCTCGCTTGATTGCAGCGCGCGCCGCTTCCGCGCTTTCCACGGGGGTGGCGCGGCGTCCCTGCTTGCGCAGGAACTGGGCGAGCGATTCGCGAATTTCGCGGTGATCGTCGACAATGAGGATGTGGGGGGTGTTTGGCGCCACGCCCCAGGGTGCGGTCCCAGGCGCCAAAAATCTAGGGCGCAACGCCAGGAGATTTGTGCCAAACTTTACCCAGACGGCGTGGGCGACACATTTCGGCAAGAAGACGGCGGCGATCGCCGCACCTCCGCCTAAATCTGACTGCCTGTAAAGAATGATTTTCAGGACTCGGGAAAGGGATTTGCGATGCAAGTGAGGAATTGGGCCATGCTCGCCGGGGTGCTGGCTGTCGCGTCATGCGCATCGGGCGGCGGACGTGAACGCACGAACGACCCGATCCGAGCGCTACTGTCAGCCGACGCCCTGCTGTTTGTGGGCTTCGACAGCGATGGCGATTTGAGCACCAACACAGCGGAGGTCGATTCCGGAATCGAGCGGGAATTCGCTCGCGCCGATGTCAATCGGGATGGAACTTTGCAGCCACTGGAATTTCAGAATTGGTCCAACCTCGCCCTCGGCGGCGGGCAAATCGGGCCCTACCGGCTGGATTTCGACCGCAACGTCGATAATGCGATCACGCGTGAAGAATTCGGCGTCGAGATTCGCGCGCGCGTGCGCGATTACGATTCCGACGAGAACGGCGCACTGACGCGGGTGGATTTCGTGCGCAGAGTTGGCCAGACCCGCGACCCGAGCGAGCGCAGAGTGCGTCCCCCAGAGCCCACCCCATCTCGGTGACACACTTTGGCGCAAGCGCGACCAAACTCCGCAACAAATGCGCACTATGACAGGGTCGCGGCTGTTCAGGCCAGAGCTGTTCATTGGAGCAAATTCATGCGGACGATCTTAATCGCGGCGACGGGTGTAGCATTGCTGGCCGGCGCCGCTTGGGCGCAGGAGCACCATCACCATGGACGTGGCGTCGAACACCTTTTCCAGGCCGACGCTGACAATGACGGCGCTGTTACTCGCGCCGAGTTCGATGCGGCGCGGAATGCTAGGTTTGCGCGGATGGATGACGATGACGACGGGCGCCTAGAGCACGGTGAACATGCGCGCGGCGAGCACCGGCGCGGGCGCGGCGGCCATGGCGAGCATCATAATTGGGCAGGCGCCGACGCGAACGATGACGGCGCTATTTCGCGCGACGAATTCCTGGCCCTTCCTCTGCGCATGTTCACGCGGCTCGACACCAACAATGACGGCTCGATCTCGGCCGACGAGCAGGCCCAAATGCGTGCGCACCACGAGGAGCGCAGGGCGGCCCATGGCCGACGCATGGACGCGGACGGCGACCGCCAACTTTCACGCGAAGAATTCGTGGCGGCAGGCGCCAATCTGTTCGGCCGTCTCGACGCCAACAGCGATGGCCGGGTGACCCGCGAGGAGGCCGAGGCCGCGCGCGCTAGCTTCCATGAACGGCGCGGGGAACGTCACGGCGGTGAGCACGGCAGCTAGAATTCGCTTCGTAAGCGAATCGAGGCGGCCCGGTTGCGTGCATGAGCGCGCAGCCGGGCTGCTGACATGAGAGCTTAACTCGGCATTGGTAATGCCCCGGCAGGATGCGACGCAGGGTCCGGCTCGCGGCTGGCGTTGCGAGCGCCTATCTAGTCGATGGGGACGGATGGGTCCGCGGAGGAAGAAGTTCTCATGCGCAGACTGTTGCTTTCTATAGCGCTCGTGGCGGGGCCTGGGGCGGCCTGGGCCGATACGCTCGGCGAGGCGATGACGCTTGCGGCTGAAACCAATCCGAGCCTCGCCGCTCAGCGGCAGCGTTTGCGCGCAACCCGCGAGGCGCTGCCGCAGGCTTGGGCCGAGGCGCTGCCGCAGGTCAGCGTTTCGGGATTGGCGTTCAACAGCGACCGCGACGGCCTCGCCCCCGGTGTCGATACGCCCAGCAATCAATCCTGGACCGCGACGGCCAACGCCTCGCAATTGCTGTTCGGATCGGGCCGCGTGCTTGCGAGCACGCGTGCCGCCCGCGCCCAGATCCGCGGGGCCGTCGCCGATTACGAATTTGCGCTGCAATCGCTTCTGCTCGACGTGACTCGCGCCTATGCCGATGTGCGCCAGACGCAAGCGGTGGTGGCCGCGCGCGAAACCACGGTGGCCAATCTTACTCGGTTGTACGAATTCGCGCGCGCGCAGTTTGATGCCGGCGTGGTGACGCGCACCGACGTCGCGCAATCTCAGGCGCGATTGGCGCAAGCACGCACGCAATTGGTGCAAGCGCAAGGCGCTATGGCTGCGGCGCTCCAGGCTTACCAGCGCCTTGTTGGGCGTCCGCCCTCCGAGCTTGAGGCCCCGGTTATGGCAGAGGGCCTACCGCAGGATTTACAGACCGCGCTCGATGCGGCGAGCAGGAGTTCTCTGGTCCTGCGTGGCGCAGTCGCCGATACGGAATTCGCTGACGCCAATGTCGATGTCGCCGCCTCGCAAGGGCGGTTGCGCGTGACGCTCGAAGGCAGCGCCTCCGAGGCGGCTGATTTCGACGACGACCTCACCGAAACGACAACAGACACAGTCGGCGTCCGCGTGAGCATTCCCTTGTTTCAGGGCGGCCTGGTGCGCTCGCGCACCCGCCAGCAACGCGCGTTGCGTGCGGCGTCTAATCTTGACCTGGCGGCCGCCCAACGCGGTGTTCAAGAGAGCGTGACCAACGCTTGGACTGGCCTTGCCAGCTCGCGCGCCGCGGTTGATTCTGCGCGTGAGCAAGCGCAAGCGGCGGAACTGGCTTATGAAGGCGTGCGCTTGGAGCAGGAGGTCGGCCTACGCTCGACTGTGGAAGTGCTCGATGAAGAGGAAGATCTTTTGGCTGCGCGCCTAGCGTTGGCGCAGGCTGAGCGCGACCTGGTGGTGGCCGAGCGGCAAATGCTGGCGTCGATGGGCGCCCTGGCGGCCCCAGCCGAACAATCCGATGACGACGCGGACTCACTCCGCGGCCGCTAGCGCTTGGTCTGGGCGGGGAAGCCTTAGTACGGCGCGCAATCCGCCGAGCGGGCTGGGCGAGAGATGGATGTCGCCACCGTGACTGCGCGCCACGTCGCGTGCGATGGCAAGGCCGAGGCCAACGCCTTTCTGGTTGCGGGAGCGCGTTGCGTCGAGGCGGGAGAACGGCCTGAACGCTTCCTCATAGAGGTCCTCGGAAATGCCAGGGCCATCGTCATCAACAACGATCAGCACGGCACGCTCTTGGCCACGCACCTCGATGGCGACAGTGTCGCCATGGGCTGCTGCATTGTCGATCAGATTGGCGATGCAGCGCTTCAACGCTCGGGCGCGCCCTGGCGCGATCTGCGGTGTTGCGCTGGTCAAGTTGATCTTGACCCCGCCGTGTTCGGCGCTCGCCGCCAGCTCTCGTGTCAATTCGGCGACATCGACCTGCTCCGGGCGCTCCTCGGCGCTGCCCTTGGCGAAGGCAAGGTATTCGTCGAG
>CADEDG010000158.1 GCA_902826035.1 uncultured Alphaproteobacteria bacterium | reverse complement strand
GCATGGCCAATTTCACCTACGTCGCCTCCGGGCTCGGCGCGGGCGAGATCGCCAGTGCGACGCGGCCGGCGGCTACGGGGGCGGCGCCGTGCACGACGGGCGCGCGGCCTGTCTACGCCTTCAGCTATGGCTCGTTCGGGCGCCTCGCGAGCAGCACCGATCCTACCGGGCTTGTTGTACAGAATGCCTATGCCGGCGCCGCGCCTTTCAATCTCACCGCCACCACGCTCGATCCGGGTGCGACCCCGCACGCCAACGCGGTGACGAGCTTCGGCTACAACGCCATCGGCGATCAAATTTCCGTGATCGATCCGCGCGGCAACGCGAGCGAGACCAGCTACGATGCGATGCGGCGGCCGCTTGTTGCGCTGCGCCATAATGGCGGCGCGGGCGCGGCGCTCATGGCGGCCGAGCGCAGCACCTACAATCTGCTCGGGCAGGTGACCTCCAGCGAAGGCGGAACCGCGTTTTCGGGGGCGAGTGTCACAACATGGCTGACCCGCGAAACGCGCACCTATACGCCGACGGGGCAGGTCGCCAGCGTCAGCAACGGCGCGGGCAATGTCACGAGCAACACCTACGATGGCCTCGACCGCGCGCTTTCCATCACCGATCCGGTGGGGCGGGTTACGCGCAACAGCTACGATGCGGCCGGGCAGCTGACCTTGGTGCAGCGCGCGTTCGGCTCGCCGCTGCAGCAGAATTATTCCGCGTTCAGCTACACGCCAAACGGCCAGCGCGCGAGCGTGGTCGACGCGAACAATAATCGCAGCGAGTATGCGTATGACGGCTTTGACCGCTTGAGCCGGCTGAATTTTCCCTCGCAAACGCTCGGCGCCAATGCGGTGAACGCGGCGGATTTCGAGCAATATGGCTACGACGTGAACGGGAACAGAACCAGCCTGCGTTTGCGCTCCACGGAAACGATCGGCTACAGCTACGACAATCTCAATCGAGAAACGCTGAAGGATATTCCGGGTGGAACGAGCGCGGATGTGTTTTCGGCATACGATCTCGCCGGGCGGCGCCTGAGCGGGCGGTTCGCGAGCGCGAGCGGGCAGGGGATCATCTACGCGTACGACAGCGCCGGGCGGCTGAGTAGCGAGACCGCCACGATCGGAACATCGCGCGCGCTGAGCTACCAATACGATGCGGCCAGCAACCGCACGCGGGTGACTTGGCCAGATGCGTATTTTGCATCATACACATACGACGCGATGAACCGCGTCGATCTGGTGCAGGAGAACGGGACCACGACCTTGGCCGATTACGCCTACGATCCGCTTTCGCGCCGAGCCTCCATCACGCGCGGCAACGGCGCGGTGAGCACGTTTGCGTACGACAACGCCTCGCGGCTGACGGGACTGACGCAGGATTTGGCTGGCGGCGCGGCGAACGACCAGACCTTTGGCTTCGCTTACACGCCAGCGTCGCAGCTCAGCCAACGTACGGCCGCGAACGACAATTACGCCTGGCTAGGCGCCAACCTGACGCGCAGCTACGCACGCAACGGCTTGAACCAATACACAAGCGTCAGCGGAACGGCGTACACCTACGACGGTCGCGGGAACCTCACCGGCGATGGCGCCCGCGCGTTTGTCTACGATCTGGAAAACCGCCTGACATCCGTCAACGGCGCGGCGTTCGCGCTGAGCTACGACCCGCTGGGGCGTTTGCGGCAAACCAATGCGGCCAGCGTGAGCACGGACTTCTTGTACGATGGCGATCGGCTGAGCGCGGAATACAACGGTGCAGGCGCCATACTACGCCGCTATGTCCACGGCCCCGGCGTTGACGAGCCGCTGGTGTGGTACGAGAGCCCAGGTACAACAGACCGCCGCCACCTCATCGCCGACCACCAAGGCAGCGTCATCGCCGCGACCAATGCCTCGGGCGCGCTGATCGGCCAACCCTATCGCTACGGCCCCTACGGCGAACCCGACAGCGTCAACCTCTGGGCCGGCTCACGCTTCCGCTACACCGGCCAGATCGCTTTGCCGGAAGCGAACTTGTACCACTACAAGGCGCGCGTGTACGATCCGATGTTGGGTCGCTTCCTGCAAACCGACCCCGTCGGCTACGAAGACGATCTGAACCTCTATGCCTACGTCGGGAATGACCCGCTGAATCGCAGCGATCCGACAGGACGGTGTTCCGCTGCTTTGGCGCCTGCAGCAGGAGTGGCGTTGGCGGAGCCTACGCCAATTGGTGAAGTAGCATGGCTTGTTGCAGCAGCAGGCTCATGCCTCAATCGAGGCTATCGGGCATGGCGGGCGTTTGAGGCCGCGCAGGCTGCGGCGAGGGCCGCAGAAGGAGCGCTCGAGATGAGCGGTACCCGCCCGCCGCCCGTAATTGAGACCGACGGAACCGATAAGGTCCATGGTAGACCCCTCCCAGATGCCGATGACATTCCCGACAATAATTTAGATGACTCGATCGATGCATTGCAGCGAAGCATCAGGACTCGTCGAGAAGAGAACAACGAATACCCACGCGGCAATCGGAATGGAACCCCGCAGGAGCGAAGAGAATGGCAGCGTTGGCAACAGCACAACGATGCTCAGCGTGAAGAGGAAGACCTCCTTCGTCGTCTTATGCGGCGCCAGGAGGAGCTAAAATGACAGCTAGCGATCGCGCTTTGATCGAGGAGGGTGACGCGCTGCTGGAGGCCGTTGTCAACGAAACTGACACGAATACCAGGGCGCGTGGGCGCTTGATCGAACTGCTTTTTTTAGGGTATCCTTTGGCTCGATTGCAACCACTCTTAGAGAGTAGTGACCGCGGTCTAGTGGCTGACGGGTTGTACATCCTGTCGGAGATGGGGCAGCGCGGGCGTCCCCTCTTGGGGGCGGCGGTTGCATGTCTGAATCATGAGTATGCTGACGCCAGATATTATGCGCTGGACATCGTCTTGTCGTGCTCGGAGGCCGCCGATGGGGGGGGCGTCGCGAAGGCGCTTGCATTGGTCGAGGACAATACTGATCGGGTGAGAGCAAAGACGATTGATCTTATGGCCAAAAAGGGAGCCTCAATACTGGACGCAGCGCGTGAAATCCAGTGTGCAACATACGGCGATCAGCGGCATTGTGCGGGGCTCTCATTGCTGCTTGCTCCAACACCGGAAGGTGCCCAATCGTTCCTGATTGGGGACATGCTACAGCGCGGCTATGGCCTGGCGACCGCTGCAAGGTTGGGTGAGAGGGGGTGCTTTGCGCTGAAAAATGCGACGAATTCGAGCGACCCCGTGATCGCAATGATGGCGCTGAGGTTCCTTGCTCGATGCGCTCAGACAGGCGGAACGACGTGACATGGCGGGAACATCGCAGTCCGAAAACCTGCGCTTTCGACCGTTGCCAGAAGATGAGTATGACTCTTACCTTCAGCAAATCTTGGCGTTGGTGGAGGGCGGCGCTTCGAGGGAAGAGGTTCTCGCCTACATGGATACTGTCGAACGGGAGTATCTCATGCTCACGGCTCCGGCTGGCGACAAGTCGAAGTTTGTTTCAGCGGTGTTTGAACTCCGGTGAACCGCGCCGGGCGCAGCGAGATGCACAACCCGCGAATCCGGATGACAACGTTTCGGAAAGTCGCCCGGGCGGTGGCCGGCGTCCTGTTCCGTACAGGTGCGTCAAGCGGGTATGCAGCAGTAGGAGCACCATGTGCATAGGTTTCTTTGTGGCTCGGCGTTGCTGATCGCAGTCGGGTGCGCCGCGACGCCTTTCGAATCCGGCCGCGCTATTCTCAGGAACTTCTCGGAAGTTGAGCGGAGCGTTGGCCAAGAGGTAACGGTGAGAGGATTCGTGTCGCAATCGCATGGCGCGGCCGGGCTGTATTTGAGCAGGCGTGATCTTCGCGAGCAAAACCACAACTGTATTCTTCCCGGACGGTTTGAGGGAATCCCCCATTTGCGCGAGATATCGGTGTCTGGGCGTCTGGAACGAACGGAATGTGGGACCGGACGGATTTGCACGAATGTTTGTGACAGGTATGTTTTGCTTCATCCTGATGGCCGCTAAACGCTGAAGGCTCCGGGAGGGGGTGGCTATGACGGGCTGGATCGATGGCGTGGGGCGCGCTCGCCGGGGGCGACGATGAAAGCGTGACATAGATTCATTTTCCGTCTTGAATAGCCCGATGCGGTCAGCGCTGACGACGCGATGCGGCGGCCGACTTTGCTGCGCCACCATAATGGCGGGACGGGTGCGGCGCTGCTGGCGGGGCGGCGCACGACTTACAATCTGCTGGGGCAAGTCACCAGCGTCGAGGAGGCGACGGCCTTCTCCGGCGTCAACGTCACGGGCTGGGCGAATGCCGAGACCCGGAGCTACACGCCGACCGGGCAAGTGGCGAGCGTCACCAATGGCGCGGGGAATGTGAGCCGCACTTGCTACGATGGGTTGGACCGCCCGTATCGCAGCGTCGATCCGGTGGGCCGGGCGCGGGTGACCGTGTTCGACGCCGCCGGGCAGGCGCTTGAGGTGCAGGGCTGGTGGTCGGCGAGCGTCGCGGATGCGACCTGCGCGCTCACTTCGACTTTGCCGGCGGGCCAGACCACGCGCCATCTGGAGCAGCGCCAGTATACGGGTAACGGCCAGGTCGATTTCGTCGATGACGGCAACGACAATCGCAGCAATTACAGCTACGATGGCTTCGATCGGTTGATCCGATTGGAGTTTCCGGCGGCGGCGATGGGCCAGCAAACGGCGAACGCAAACGATTTCGAGGCGTATGGCTACGATGCCAACGGCAATCGCACGAGCTTGCGGCTGCGAAGCGGCGAGACGATTGCGTACGGGTATGATAATTTGAACCGCGAGATTCTAAAAGACATCCCCGGCGGCGCGAGCGCGGATGTGTTCTCGGCTTATGATTTGGCGGGGCGAAGACTTTCAGCTCGGTTCGGCTCAACTTCCGGCCAAGGAATTATCTACGGCTACGATTCAGCAGGCCGCCTCACCAGTGAACAGAACACGATAGGAACGTCGCGCACGCTGTCGTATCAATACGACATCGCATCGAACCGAACCCGGGTCACCTGGCCGGATGTATCGCCGGCCTTCTTCGTCGGCTATACCTACGACGCGCTCAACCGCGTCGATCTGGTGCAGGAGAACGCCACGAC
>CADEDG010000157.1 GCA_902826035.1 uncultured Alphaproteobacteria bacterium | reverse complement strand
CACTGAGCTACCGCGGATCAGAGGTTAGGGCGGGGTTCCTATCAAGTTCGCGGGCCTCGTGGAAGTGGGGAACACGCACGCGGCGCCGAAATACCTCTGGGTCTCGTAGCAACGATCGTGGCTAGGCTAACACAGGATCAGCATTGGCCGCACCCCGGTACGAAACTCTCGCAATCGCGGAAACGCCAAACATCGCGCGAGGAAATGGTGGGCGCGACAGGGATTGAACCTGTGACCCCTCCCGTGTGAAGGGAGTGCTCTCCCGCTGAGCTACGCGCCCGTTCCGCCCAAAATGCAGCCCGGAAGGGCCGGGAACATGATGGGGGCGCTAGCCTGCGTCAAGCGCGCCCTTGACCTTGCCTCCGAACCAAGTCCAATTGCGACTTGTTCGCAACTAAGGCACAACGGTGACCGCCCTGCTACCCACCTTGAAAACCAGTCGCCGCAGCCTGGTGCTCGGCGCGTCCGCCGCCGTTCTCGCCGCCTGCGGGCCGCAGAACCGGGCTGAATTCGTCAACGTCTACTCGGCGCGCCACTACGATTCCGACAAACGCCTGTACGAAGCATTCGAACAGAGCACCGGGACCGTCGTTCGGGTGCTGCCGGCAAATGCGGAGCAATTGCTGGAGCGACTACGCGCCGAGGGCGACGCCACCGAGGCCGATCTGATCGTCGCCGCCGACGCGGGCAACCTCTGGCGGTTGCAGAACGCAGGCTTGTTACAGTCCGCGACAAGTTCGGCGCTAGAAGCCGGTGTCCCCGCGCGCTTGCGTGAACCGCAGGGCTATTGGTGGGGCTTCTCCAAACGCGCCCGCGTGATTGCCTATCGCAAGGGCTCGGTGCGAGAGCAGGACGTCGCCTCTATGGACGATCTCGTGCGCCCGCGTTTTCACCGCAAGCTTGCCGTCCGCTCCTCGGCCAACACATACAATCTCTCCATGCTCGCCTCACGGATCGAGCGCCTAGGCGCTGACAATGCACGCGCGTGGGCCGCCGGCGTGCGCGCCAATCTTGCGCGCGACCCTCAGGGCGGGGACACCGATCAAATCAAGGCCGTGGCCGCCGGAGATGCGCACGCCGCGATCGTCAATCATTATTACCTGCTGCGGATGATGCAGTCGGAAGACCCCGCCGAGCGCGAGGCCGCAAATAAAGTCGCGCTTAAGTTCCCCGACCAAGCAGGCGCTGGAACGCACGTCAACATCTCCGGCGCGGGCGTCGCCGCGCACTCCAAGCGCCGCGAGAAGGCGCTGCAATTGCTGGAATATCTGGTGAGCGACGAAGCGCAGACTTTGCTTGCGCCGCTTAATTCGGAATTCCCTATCCGAACCTCGATCCAGCCGGCCGCGGCGCTCGCGGAGCTGGGACCGTTCAAGGAAGAGGACATTCCGCTCGAGGCGCTGGGCCGCAGGCAAACGGAAGCGGCGGCAATTTTCGAGCAAGTCGGTTGGCGCTGATTTCAGAACTTTCAACGGCGAAACGTGGCGCGACACATCATGGCGCGGCGTTCGCGCCGATTGCCGCGCTGGTGGCCTTGGCCTGCGCGACCCCGGCGCTGGCAGCGGTCTTGTTTTCGCTCGCGCCTAGTGGAGGAACATTCACCGCTGGAGGCTTGTTGGTCGATGGCGCTCTTGGCACGCTGGCGCTCGCGATCGTCGGCGGCGGGGGCGCGGTGTTGTTTGGAGCGACATCGGCGTGGCTGGTGTCGCTGTGCACATTCCCGGGCCGCAACGCCTTCGAGTGGCTGTTGGTGCTGCCGCTGGCGGCGCCCTCTTACGTGCTGGCTTATTCCTACGCCAGCCTCACCTGGGCCGGCGGGCCCTTTCCCCTCGCCATCGACGGATTCTGGGGCGCCGCGTTTATATATGCGATTGGATTGTACCCGTACGTCTACTTGGCCATGCGCGCGGGCTTGGCCGGCAGGCACGCAATTGCGTTCGAGGCTGCGAGATCGCTTGGCGCGCGTCCGCGCGATTTGTTTTGGCGTGTAGCACTGCCGTTGGCGCGCCCCGCGCTGGTGGCCGGAGGCGCGCTGGCGGCGATGGAGATCGCCGCCGATTACGGCGCGGCGCAGCATTTCGGGCTGACCACGCTATCCACGGCGATTTTTCGCGCCTGGTATTCGCACGGGGACCCCATCTCGGCGCTGCGAATTGCCACGGTGCTCTTGGTCGGCGCGGTGGCGCTGCTGGTCGCCGAGCGCGCAGCGCGCGGGCAAGCCCGGTTTCATCTCACCCGCTGGCGGCCCATGGCGCGGCTGGTTCTGTCACCGGTCGCATGTGCTGGGGCGTTCGGGTTTTGCGCTTTACTGGTCCTGCTCGGAGCGGGGCTGCCGCTGGCTTGGCTCGGACGACTGGCGTTGTTGCACCCCAGTGTCGAAGATTTGGCTGGCCCGCTAACGAACACCCTAGCACTCGCCAGCGTCGGCGCGTTTGCCACTTTGTGTTGCGCAGTTCTGATCGCTGTCGCTGCACGTCGCGGCGGCGCGGCGCGGTTCGCCGCGTTCGTCGCCGGCTCGGGCTATGCTGCCCCTGGAGCGGTTATCGCGTTTGGCGCGCTCATGGCTTTTGGCGCAGCACGGGATGCCGGATGGGTCGGAGGATTCGGTTCAAGCCTGGCCCTGGCGGCGTTACTCTGGACTTATGTGGCGCGCTTCACCGCGGCTGGCGTGCAACCAATCGAAGCGGGCTTTGCGCGCACCCCGGCACACATCAACGCCGCCGCGGCGACCCTCGGCGCCGGCTCGTGGCGGCGTCTTGTACAAATAGACCTACCCATTGCCGCACCAAGCCTAGCAGCGGCGGCGCTGATTTTGTTCGTTGAAATCGTTAAGGAACTGCCGGCAACCTTGATCCTGCGGCCGCTCAATTTCGACACACTCGCGGTGAAGGCGCACGCCTACGCTTCCGACGAACGCCTTCTGGAAGCAGCCGCCCCCGCGCTGCTGATCTTCGTTGTGGGCCTTGCACCCTTGCTCATTTTATCACGCGGCATCTCCGGGCCCTCGCGATGAGCGCGTTGGAGCTTTCCCGGGTCAGCCGATTCTACCACGACGCAGCCGTCCTCGATTCCATTTCACTCGACACACCCACAGCTGGCGTACTGGCTCTGCTGGGTCCCTCGGGGTCAGGCAAGTCAACTCTGCTGCGCCTGATCGCCGGCTTGGAGCCGCTCGATGCGGGCGAAATCTGGCTCGGCGGCGAGATCGCGTCTTCGCCGTCGCGGACACTGGCGCCGGAACTGCGCCGCGTCGGGATGGTGTTTCAGGACCATGCCTTGTTCCCGCACATGAGCGCGGGCGCCAATATCGCCTTTGGCCTCCACCAATTGGGGCGAGCGACGCGGGATGCGGCCGCGCGCGCCTGGCTGGATCGTGTTGGCCTCGCAGGGCGCGCCGACTCCTTCCCGCACGAACTCTCGGGCGGAGAGACCCAGCGTGTCGCACTCGCGCGCACGCTGGCGACACAGCCGCGCATTGTGCTGCTCGACGAGCCGTTTTCGGGGTTGGACCAGGTGCTGCGCGCAGAATTGCGCGGGTTCACGCTGGCGACATTAGCGGAGACGAATACCGGCGCGGTGTTCGTCACCCACGACGCCAGCGAAGCGCTCACTGTCGCCGACAAGCTAGCGATCCTGAGAGGCGGGCGCCTCCTCCAGGCTGGCGCACCGCGCGATACGTATGATCACCCAGCCTCGCCGGCGGCGGCCGCCTCCTTGGGGCCAGTAAACGCATTTTCGAGCCGAGTTGAGCGAGGGTTTGCGGCGACGCCATTCGGCGCAGTCACCGCTCCAAACCTGACGGAAGGCGCCCACGCCACCGTGATCGTGCGCGCGGAAGCGATCGTGCTGCGGCCAGGCGCGATGGCGCGGCTGAGCAGCCTACGACCCCACGGCGCACACGATCTCGCGATCCTCGAAGCGGACGGGACGGTGTGGCAGGCCTTGGTTCCCTCGCGCAGCGAATTGGGCGACCACGTCGACGTTACGCTTCAACCTTCGGGCGCGTTCGTATTCCCGGCTTGATCGTCGGCAGGTTTGCGAACGCGAAACCGGCGTCGCTCCAGCCGGCGTTGTCCGAGCAATTTGAGCCGCGTGCGCCAAGCCTCCGCTTCCCAAGCCAGCTCGCGCGCGGCGTGAACGTCGAGTTCGGCGCCGCTGAGCCGGCCCGAGAGCTCCTTGAACCCACGCCTGGCAAAATTCATGATTTCGCCCGTGAGGTCTTCGTCGCCCTCCAGCACCAAGCCGGCATCGACGAAGAATTGCAGGATGTCGCCATGAGCGCGGATTTGCGGCTCGGCGAACGAGGACGCGAATGCGGTCGCCAATTCGGGCCCGCGAAAACCGACATAAGCCTCGACCAGCGCCGCAGCGCCCGGCTTCAGCGCCTTCATGATCTGCTGCGCCAGATGTGGAGGATAGCTGCAATACGCGAAATCGTCTGCGCTCAAGAGGCCGTCATAGGCGTTGGCTTTGAGCGCACACGCTTCGAGGTCGATGCGCGAAACGCTGACTCGCTCGGCGAGCTTGGCCTTGCGCACGCCGTACTTAAGCGCCTCGATGGATTCCTCGCGCCACTCGAACACTTCGATGGCGCCAGTGTGTGCACCGGCGATCGCCGCAATCGGCGCCAACCGCCCCGGCCCCAGCACCGCGAGCACGCCGTCGCTAGCGACCGCCAATTGAGCAAGCGCCTGTGCTTCGGTATCGCTGTCGCCGGGGCGGATGCGATCCTCGCCCCAAAGTACGGCCAGCGCGGCCAGCCGTGGCGGCTGGTCGAACGGCAATTCGTCGAACAGCTCATCGTCGGCGCCGGCGATCTGGTTCTCGTTTGCGGCGAGTTTGGCTTCGATCTCGGCAAGGGCCGCCTCAGCGTCAAACGCCGAGCCCTCCCACCAGGCGTGCAAACGCGCGCGCGTGAGCGCGATGCGCTTTTTGTCAAACAAAGCGTTAAGCCGAACCGCCATGGCGCGGGCAGCTTAGCGGCGTTGCGTTAACGATTGCCCAATGAGAACAGATTCAATGCGCACGGCGCTTGCCCCAAGCGCTTACGCCTCGCACAAAGCGCTGAAGGGGGTATCCATGCGAACGATCATATTGGCCCTGGCGGCGCTCGTGTGCTCTTCAG
>CADEDG010000156.1 GCA_902826035.1 uncultured Alphaproteobacteria bacterium | reverse complement strand
CGCCTGGAGTAAGATGAATGTTCAATACCAAATCAGTTTCCCTCGATTGGGCCGGGCGCAAGCTCACGCTCGAAACCGGACGCGTCGCGCGTCAAGCCGATGGCGCGGTGTTCGCCACCTGGGGGGAGACCGCACTGCTGGCCACCGCCGTGTTCGCCAAAGAAGCGAAGCCCGGACAGGATTTCTTTCCGCTGACCGTGAATTACCAAGAGAAGTATTTCGCTTCCGGCCGCATTCCTGGGGGCTTTTTCAAGCGCGAAGGCCGCCCGACCGAGCGCGAGACGCTGCTCTCACGCCTGATCGACCGCCCGATCCGTCCGCTGTTTGTCGATGGCTTCAAGAACGAAGTGCAGGTGATCATCACCGTGCTCTCGTGGGACAATGAGAACGAGAGCGACATTTTGGCTCTGGTGGCCGCGTCCGCCGCGCTGACGCTTTCCGGCGTGCCGTTTATGGGCCCGATCGCCGCTTCGCGCGTGGGCTGGATCGACGGCAAGCCGCAGCTCAACCCCACCATCGAGCAGATGAAAACGAGCGAACTCGATCTCGTCATCGCCGGCACCGCCAACGCGATCATGATGGTGGAATCCGAAGTCAAGGAACTCACCGAGGCGCAGATGCTGCAGGCGCTGCAGCTCGGGCACAAGGGCATGCAGCCTGTGATCGACGCGATCATGGATCTCGCTGAGAAAGCCGGCAAGGATCCGTTCGAGTTCGAGCCCATCGATCTCGCACCGCTGCAAAAGAAAATCACCGATCTCGTCGGCGGCGATCTCGCCAACGCCTACAAGGTCACCAAGAAGGAAGAGCGCCACGCCGCCGTCGGCGTCGCTCGCGACAAGGCCAAAGCCGCTCTGGTGAAGAGCGAAGCCAACCCCGACGGCGTCGACGCCAATGTGTTCAAGGAGGCTTTCAAGGGCGCCGAGAGCGACATCGTCCGCGCGCGTATAGTGAAGGAAAAGGGCCGCATCGACGGTCGCGCCGTCGACAAAGTGCGCCCGATCGAAAGCATGGTCGGCTTCCTGCCGCGCACGCACGGCTCGGCGCTGTTCACGCGCGGTGAAACCCAGTCCATTGTGGTCGCCACCCTGGGCACCGCCGAGGACGAACAATTCATCGACGCTCTCTCCGGCACCACCAAGGAGCGCTTCATGCTACACTACAATTTCCCTCCCTACAGCGTCGGTGAAACTGGGCGCATGGGCGGCGCGGGGCGGCGCGAGATCGGCCACGGCAAGCTCGCGTGGCGTGCAATGAAGGCCGTCCTGCCAACTGCCGAGCAATTTCCCTACACCGTGCGGCTTGTCTCCGAGATCACCGAGTCGAATGGCTCGTCCTCGATGGCGACCGTGTGTGGTTCTTCCTTGGCGTTGATGGATGCGGGCGTACCGATTTCAGCGCCGGTCGCGGGCGTCGCGATGGGCTTGATCCTCGAGGATTACGGCTTCGAAGTGCTGACCGACATTCTGGGCGACGAAGACCATCTCGGCGACATGGATTTCAAGGTTGCCGGAACGCAGAAAGGTATCACTTCGCTGCAGATGGATATCAAAGTCGCCGGCATCACCGAGGAGATCATGAAGGTCGCGCTCGAGCGGGCGCATGCTGGCCGGCTGCACATCCTCGGCGAAATGGCCAAAGCCATGGACGCGCCGCGCGGCGAAGTCGGCAAGAACGCGCCGCGCATCGAGCAGATCAAGATCCCGGTCGACAAGATCCGCGACGTGATCGGCACCGGCGGCAAGGTGATCCGCGAAATCGTGGAGAAAACCGGCGCGAAGGTGAACGTCGAGGACGACGGCACGGTGAAGGTAGCTTCCGCTAACGCGGAGTCGATAGAAGCGGCGATCAAGTGGATCAAGTCGCTGACCAGCGAGCCGGAAGTGGGTCAGATCTACGAAGGCAAGGTCGTGAAGGTGATGGAGTTCGGCGCCTTCGTGAACTTCTTCGGCGCCAAGGACGGCCTCGTGCACGTTTCGCAATTGGCGCGCGAGCGCGTTGAAAAGCCAAGCGACGTGGTCAAGGAAGGCGATGTCGTGAAAGTGAAGCTGATGGGCTTCGACGATCGCGGCAAGACCAAGCTTTCGATGAAGGTAGTCGATCAAGCGACCGGCGCCGATCTCAGCGCAGAGATGGGCGAAGAGGCCGAGGACCCAGGTCCGCGCCGTCGCGAAGGCGGCGATCGCGATCGTGGGCCACGCCGCGGCGGCGGCGGCCGCGATCGGCCGCGTCGGGAGTCGAGCGGAGATTAAGCCTTAGCGCCGCTCGACATTGAAAGCCCGCCTCGCAGGAGGCGGGCTTTCTTGTTTCTGCATCGCCAGTTGCGCGACGCAACCCGCCTGATAGCTTCGCGACTGTGCCAACTCTCGTCGTCATCGCCCGTTTCGCTTCACGCCCCGAATGCCTGATCGCGCAATCCTTGCTTGCGAGCGAAGGCGTGGAAACCTTGATGCCCGAGTTCAACGTGCTGATGGCCGAGCTCGATCCTTCGATGATGGAGCATGGCTGGCGACTGATGGGGCGAAGCGATGATGTGTTCAAAGCGCAAGAGATTTTGCGCGATGCTCAGCTGGGCGACCGCGAAATCGACTAGGCGCCTTCAACCCCATCCGGCACGCCTACGACATGGAAGCCGCCATCGACGTGAATGCATTCGCCCGCGACGCTTCTGCCTAGATCACTCAACAGCCACAGCGCGCAGCCGGCGACGCCTTCCATGGTCGTGTCCTCCTTCAGCAAGCTCCAATCGCGCGCGGTGCTCATCAGTTGCTTGCCCCCGGCGATGCCGGCCATGGCGAGCGTGCGCATCGGCCCGGGGCTGACTGCGTTGACGCGAATGCCCTTGGGGCCGAGGTCACGGGCGATGTAGCGCGTTGACGCTTCGAGTGCTGCCTTCGCCACGCCCATCATGTTATAGTTCGGCACCACGCGCTCGCTGCCCTGATAGGTCAGCGTGATGATCGAGCCGCCGTTTGCCATCAACGGCGCAGCGCGCTTGCAGGCATCGACGAACGAATACGCCGAAATATCCATGGAGGATTTGAAGGCTTCGCGCGTGGTGTTTTCAACGAACGAGCCCTTGAGCGCGGATTTGTCGGCGAAGGCGATGGCGTGAACGAGAAAGTCCAGCCGGCCCCATTTCGATGCGATCTCGCCGAAGGCGCGATCGAGCGAGGCATCGTCGGTGACATCGGCCGGGACCATGAATTTCACGCCGATGCTCTCCGCCAGCGGCCGCACTCGCTTCTCAAGCGCTTCGCCCTGATAGGTGAACGCCAGTTCCGCGCCTTGGTGCGCGAGCTGCTTGGCGATGCCCCAGGCGATCGAGTGATCGTTGGCGACTCCCATGATCAGGCCTCGTTTGCCGGCCATCAAATCGCCCTTGGGCAGGTTCCATTCATCGGCCATCGGGGGCTCCTTGGGTTTGCCTATTGCGCCGCACTTGGCAGACGGGAGCGTTTGCGGTCAAGTTGCGAGCGAGGAGGCGCTCTCATGACACGCGAGTCCGGCCGCCTGATTGGCGTTGCTTGGAAAGAAAAGCCGCGTCAGCCGATGTACGAAGCGGCGCGAGCTGCGATCAGCGGGGAAGCGGGGCTCGCAGGCGATTTTCGTGGCGCGCCGGGGGATCGCCAGGTGACGATCCTGTTCGCAGAAGATTGGCAAGCCGCGTGCACCGCGCTTGGCGAGACACGCGCGTGGACGATCCGGCGCGCGAACCTGCTGGTCGAAGGCGTCGCCAATCCGCGCGCCGCGGGCGGACGGCTTATTATCGGCGGCGCTGAACTCGCCATTACCGGCGAAACCAAACCGTGCGCCAACATGGACCGGCAATGGCAGGGCTTAACCGCCGCGCTCACGCCAGACTGGCGCGGCGGCGTGACAGCGCGCGTGCTCAAGGGCGGGGAAGTGCGAGTGGGGGATGAGGTGAGGTGGGGCGCCGGAGTCGCTCGTTACATACGAGCTTGAAAAATCCAGACATAACCGAGGATGCACGCGGGAATAATAATCAAGAACCACATCATGCCAAGCCAATAGACAAATCGGCCGATCACTCCGCTCACGAAGGCAGCCGCCTCATCGTTCGTTTTGGCTCCGCGGCGTATGCTCGCCATTGCCCCATCCATCTCGCTGTAAAGTGATGGGTTGGCAAATTGTCTGGGGAATTCTTTCGCCCAGGCATTGAGCATAAACATTGAATAAGCAAGCGGCCTACGCGGATACTCGCTACGTGCTCCCTCGATCTCCGAGTTGCAACTTTGTCTCACATTGGACCAAGCGATGTCAGCCCGGTGCAATAAGTCATATGCGTATGACCAAATGGCAACGAACGCCACCATGCCGACGCTACCCATGAGAGCCAAAATAGTTTCTTCATAGCGGAACGACAAAATAAAGACGACAAACAGCGAAAAAAGGGCATCGACAGTCGAGGCGATATGGTTGTCCCTAAAGTATCCTGATGTTGTAACGGACTTGACGGTTTCCGCTGCGAATAGGGCGGCAGCAACATAGGCAATTACGAAGATGCCTGCGTTGGCAGATGATTGTAACCAAGCTGCTCTTCCAGAGAACATATCAGCAAGGTGTACCGCGAGCAGGTATGCCATGAGGGTGCCCGCGATCCTTGGCCCACTTCGCAAACTCGCGGTAAGATCAATGAGCCTAAGAAATACGCCAATTGCGACGACTAAGGTGCCTCCCGCGAAGAGGAGCGAAGCAACAAAAGCTCGGTCATCCGAATCATTGAAATGGGGCAAAGTTTGAAATGGTACCAAATCTCCAGCGGCGGGGCCGTTTTCAACGAACAAAATGTGTTGGAGCCAGGAGTGTTGAAGGAGGTCGCCACGGACCATCATCGTTGCGACCAACGCCGCAAACAGGTAGAGCGCGCCACCGATCAGCGCGGGAGCGGCTAGGTAGGCTTGCAAGTGCACGGCGCGGGGTGCCCCGACCACCCCTAAGCCGCAACCTTCGTAAACGCCAGCGTCGCATTCGTGCCCCCAAACCCGAACGAATTGCTCAGCACGCAATTCAGTTCGCGGTCCTGGCGCGTGCGCACGATCGGCAGGTCCTCGAAGGCGGGGTCCAGTTCCTCGATATGCGCGCTTTCGCAGACGAAGCCCGACTGCATCA
>CADEDG010000155.1:2563-5212 GCA_902826035.1 uncultured Alphaproteobacteria bacterium | reverse complement strand
CCATCTTTTCAACGTCGACAGCATCGTGGCGCCGGCCTTGAATGGCTGGATCCAATTCCTGTTGGCAACACCGGTCGTGCTGTGGGGCGGGTGGCCCTTCTTCGAGCGCGGCTGGGCGTCGCTTAAGACGCGCAACCTCAACATGTTCACGCTGATTGCCTTGGGCACGGGCGTGGCCTGGACCTACAGCGTCATAGCGCTCTTTGCGCCGTCCGCGTTCCCCGCGGAGTTCAGGGACCACCACGGTCTTGTCGCTGTCTATTTCGAAGCCGCCGCCGTCATCACAGTGCTCGTTCTGCTGGGACAAGTGCTGGAGCTTCAGGCGCGCGAACGGACCGGCGGCGCCATCCGCGCCCTGCTCGATCTTGCGCCAAAGACGGCGCGGCGCATTCGTGACGGGGGCGAAGAGGAGGTCGGCCTCGACCAGATCATGGTCGGCGACCGGCTTCGCGTGCGCCCGGGTGAAAAGATACCGATCGACGCCATCGTTGCCGAAGGGCGCTCAAGCATCGATGAATCGATGGTGACGGGCGAATCCATGCCGGTTACGCGCGAGGCGGGCGAACGCGTGATTGGCGGAACGCTCAACCAGACCGGCGCGCTCGTCATCGAAGCCGAGCGCGTCGGCGCCGATACGATGTTGTCGCGCATCGTCCAAATGGTGGCCGAGGCGCAGCGTTCGCGCGCGCCGATCCAACGCCTCGCCGACCGCGTCTCTGGCTGGTTCGTTCCCGCCGTGATCGGGGTCGCGATCGTCGCCCTCATCGTTTGGTGGGCGTTCGGGCCTTCACCGGCGTTTTCCTACGGGCTGATCGCTGCGGTGTCGGTGCTGATCATCGCGTGCCCATGTGCGCTGGGGTTAGCTACGCCGATGTCGATCATGGCCGGCGTCGGACGCGGCGCACGCGCCGGCGTTCTGATCAAGAACGCAGAAGCCTTGGAGCGTTTCGAGAAGGTCGACACGCTCATCCTCGACAAGACCGGCACGCTGACCCAAGGCAAACCTGCAGTCGTCGCGATTGAACTCGGGCAAGGCTTCGAAGAGCCAGTAGTGCTCGCGCTTGCGGCCAGTCTGGAAAACCAAAGTGAGCATCCGCTCGCCCAAGCGATCGTCGAAGCGGCGCAGCGGCGGGGTCTGCCCATGACCGAAGCGCGCGATTTTGACTCGCCAACGGGTAAGGGAGTGATCGGCGTGGTGGACGGCGAAAATATCGCCCTGGGCGCCGAACGCTACATGCGAGAGCTTGGCGTCGCCACGACTGCGCTCGAAGCAAAAGCCGAGAAGCTGCGCAGCGACGGCGCCACCGCCATCTATGTAAGCGTGAATGGCGTGGCCGCCGCCGTGATTGGCATCGCCGACCCGGTCAAGCCGACAACGCTGGCGGCGCTCGATCAATTACGCGCCCAAGGCTTGAAGCTTGTGATGCTGACTGGCGACAATCGCACCACGGCGGAAGCTGTCGCCAACAAGCTTGGTATCACCGATGTTGAGGCCGAGGTCTTGCCTGATCACAAAGCCGATGTGGTGACGCGCCTTAAGCGGGAAGGCCGCGTCGTTGCGATGGCCGGAGATGGCGTCAATGACGCGCCGGCTCTCGCGGCGGCCGATGTCGGCATCGCCATGGGCGGAGGCACCGATGTCGCCATCGAGAGCGCCGGGGTCACGCTGCTGCACGGCGACCTCATCGGCATCGTGCGGGCCCGCACAATTTCCCGCGCAGTGATGGGCAACATCCGGCAAAACCTCTTCTTCGCTTTTGCCTACAATGTTGCCGGCGTGCCGATCGCTGCGGGTGTGCTCTATCCGCTGACGGGAATGCTCCTCTCGCCGATGATCGCCGCGCTCGCCATGGCGCTCTCGTCGGTATCTGTGATCGCCAATTCACTGCGCCTGGGTTCGCTTCGCGTATGACGCACCACGCAGGCGCCTCGCTACGCCGCAGGTTTCTTCCGTCGCCAGCGGAAGCGATAGGGGATGAGCGCGATCCCGGCGATGGTGGAGAGAAACGCCAGGATCGAGACGATGATGATGGGTGCGTGGTTGAAGTTCTCGTGGTCGCGATAATCCATGATGTGGAGCGCCCAGAGGAAATCGTAGCCGCGCCAGAGTTCCGAACGCCGCGCGGTCACTTGCCCATTGTTGGCGCCGACATAGACGGCGAGCTTGGAAGGCTCGTCGAAGGCGATGCGCCAAGCCGGCAGCGCGCCGCGATATTCGGGGCTCGCCGTGGTGATGAGTTCGGACGAGGCGACGGGCGCTTCGGTGATGATGCGCGAGCGCGCGATGGTGAGCGCGCTTTCAGCATCGAGCGGCGAGAGCTTGGCGCCAGTGCGCGCGTCGAAGAGGGCAGCGCTGCCATCGGCATAGTCGGCGACAATGCGCGCGCCTTCTGGCCGGTTCTCGACGGTGAGCCGGATCGGCGCCTCGGCGCCGGCGAGCGCGCTGGAAAACGTGGCGAGATCGGCCACACTCAGATGAAGGGGCGCTGCCTCGCGGATGCGATGCTCGCTTCTGACCTGCTCGATCGGGACGACGGTGAAGAAAAGCCCCGTCGCGATCCAGATGAAGATCTGGACGCCGATAATGAGCGCCAGCCACTTGTGAACAAACGACGCCAGCCAGGCAATGCGCACGATGTTTCCCCCATA
>CADEDG010000155.1:0-2553 GCA_902826035.1 uncultured Alphaproteobacteria bacterium | reverse complement strand
GCGCCAACACACAAAGGCTATACGCACCGTTCGCGCAAATCCCTCATGCGCCGGCGAAGATTTTCGCGTTGCCCAGCAAGCTGGAACAGGCGCGCTATGGCGCGGTTCTAGCGGTCAAATAAACGAGGAGCGAGGCCATGACAGACCATTCCGCGCATCAGGGCGGCCATGGCGAGATGAAGCACGCCAATCCCTACCGCACGCTGGCGCTGATGGCGCTCCTCTCCTTCGTGGCCATGTACATCCTCATGTACGCGATGGTGGACCGCGTCGAGAACGCGTTGCCCAATCTCAATCAGGCGTACATGGCGGCCTTGATGGCGGCGCCCATGGTGGCGATCGAACTTATCCTCATGCGGGGCATGTATATGAGTGCGCGCGCGAACTTGATCGCCTATGGGCTCTGCCTGGTGATCGGGGTTGGATCGTTCTTCGCCATCCGCACCCAGGCAGCCATCGGCGACGCCGAATTTCTGCGCTCAATGGTGCCGCACCATTCGGGCGCGATTCTGATGTGCGAGCAGGCCAAGATCACCGATCCGGAAATTCGCGAGCTCTGCCAAGGCATCATCGCAGGCCAACAGCAAGAGATCGCGCAAATGAGAGAGCTGCTCGCCGAACGGTGAGGGATCGCGGCTTTCACTGCGTAACTTTCGGAAGGACGGACACGTCCGCCGGAGGACATGAGCTTGTCGCCAGATCGAGATCGCGACGCACCGATCGCGCTCCAGCAATCGTTTTGGGACAATTGGAACACCCAGCACCGGGAAACCGGTGTGGGCGAGGTGTCGAGCGACCAGAAGCGCGTCGTTCTCAACTGGCTCAACGGGATCGCACGCACCGATCTCGATATTCTCGATGTGGGTTGCGGGGCAGGCTGGCTCGATCCGTCCTTGAAACAGTTCGGCGTTGTCACCGCCACCGATCTGTCGGCGGATGTGCTGGCCCGCATTCGCACGCGCATCCCGCAGGTGAATTATATCGCCGGCGACTTCATGGAATTGCCGTTCGAGCCGGCGAGTTTCGACGTGGCGGTGAGCCTCGAAGTGTTGGCGCACGTCGCCGATCAAACCGCCTTCATCGCCAAGATCCATTCTTTGTTGCGGCCGGGCGGCTGGCTGATGCTCGCAACGCAAAACCGGCCGGTGCTCGAGCGCCACAACATGAACTCGATCCAGCCCGCCGCACCCGGACAACTCCGGCGCTGGACCGATGCTGGGGAATTGCGCGCGCTGATCGAACCGCACTTCGAGATCGCCGAACTCTTCACCAAGACGCCGCGCGCCTCGCAAGGACCGCTGAGGCTCATCAATGCCCGCCCACTGCGTCAGGCGATGCGCGCCATCGTGGGCGAGAGCTTCGAGCGCATGAAGGAAAGACTGGGGCTGGGCTGGACGCTCATGTGTCTCGCCAAGAAGCGCGCTTGAACCCGCCCTTAACCCTGCGTCGCATTGCCTCGCCGCTGCTCAATTCACTGCTCTTTCCCGCGCCCAGGCGCGGGATTGCGCAAGCTTGCGCGTAATTACCAACGAACAGGAGATATTCCATGACCAAGCAACTGATCCTCGCTCTGGCCGCAGCACTCAGCCTCGGCGCCGCAGCGCCGGCCTTTGCGCATCAGGGCCACGATCATGCCGCTCAGGCCGAAGTGCCGCAAAGCGCCCAAGGCGTCGGCGTCGTACGCGCCATCGATGCGCGCAACAACCGCATCACCATTGCGCACGAACCGATCCCGGCGCTGGGCTGGCCGTCCATGACAATGGCGTTTCCGCTGCACTCGGCCGACCTTTTGACCGGCGTCGCCGTCGGCAACCGCGTCAACTTCACATTGGTCAATCACGATGGCCAACCGATGGTGTCGGCGCTGCAAGTGCAGCGTTAAGCAGCGGCGCGCGGAGGGGCGTATGATTGGTCTCGCATCATGGCTGCGCCGCCTGGGCGTCTTGGGCGTGATGTTGGCGCTCTTTGCGCTGACGCCGGCGATCGCCCACCAGCACGAGCCCCACACGCCGCAACAACAGCAGACCGAACCGGCGCCGGCTGAAGCGGCGCCCGGCGACGAACCGGTCATGACGATGCCGTGGCCGACCGCGCCGGTGATGACCGAGCACGATGAACGGCCGACGACGTTTTCAGGCCGCTTGTTGCGTTGGCTGGGCGGTTGGCATCCAGCGGCGGTGCACTTTCCGATCGCCTTGCTGCTGACGGTCGCGTTCCTCGAACTGATGGCGCTGGTGCGCCGCAAGCCGATCTACAGCGCGAGCAACAAGCTCTTGCTGGGGATTGCGGTCATCGGCGCGTTCGTTGCGGCGCCGCTCGGCTGGATCAATGCAGGCTTGCCGGCGGCAGATGACGACTCCGCTCTGACGCTGCACCGCTGGATCGGCACGGCGCTGCCGTTCTTGATGCTGGGGGCTTGGTGGTTGAAGCCCCATGCTGAAGCCGCGGCCGCAGGCCGTAACGGTCCTCTTTACGCAATCGCGCTTAGCGTCGTGGCGGCGGCGATTTTGGCCCAAGCTTATCTCGGTGCCGAAGGGACCCACGGCGCAGGGC
>CADEDG010000154.1 GCA_902826035.1 uncultured Alphaproteobacteria bacterium | reverse complement strand
TTTTGTCGAGTGCTTTTCTCACCGGCCCGGCAGCGTGTCGCACCCGACACCCAAATCCAGACGCAAGGGGGACACTACATGGCCCAGGTTAACGTCATCGCCCACGAACGAGATGAAAATTTCGCTAACGTTGCGGCGATGTCTGTGCCGCCGCCAAACGCTTCGGTTTTCCTCGGCGGTGTTGATATTAGCGATGCAGCAACCATTCGCGCGTAGCTCTTAAGAAATAGTGCGTGATTGAGGTCGTCAGCGATGCATTTGTCCAAGCCCTTCGCCGCGATCGCGTTTGCGGCCTCTCTGTTGATGGCTGCAGCAAGTCCTGCTTCCGCGAACGAAATTCGGGTGGCGCTGGATCAAGCCTTCCCAATTCGCTTGTCTGAGACCGCCGAAGGGGTAGCGATTGGCAACCCCACCATCGCGGGGGTCTCTGTACAGAACGATAGGTTCTTGTTCGTCACCGGCCGTTCTTACGGTTCAACCAATCTGGTTGTGGTTGGCGGCAACGGGCGGGTGCTTTATTCCGGACGCGTAACGGTAGTGCCCGATGAAACCGACGTCGTTATGGTCACTCGTGCAGGCGAGACCGCGCGGCTCGAGTGCACGCCGCTTTGCAGACCGCGCCCCGACATTGGCGATGGCCAAGCGTCGTCTGCCGCCGCCGAGCAGATCGCCGGGCGCGCGTCGGCGGCTGGTTCGCGTTAAAAGCGATTTACTTTCTTGCTTGACGGTTTTGCAGGGCTTCCGCGCTACGCTAGCGTTTCGGAGGCGGCATGTTTGCGCTGGTGAAAAATGCCAAGGCGGCGCTCGGGCGATTCGCTGACGAGACGCGAGGGGCTGCGGCCGTCGAGTTTGGCATTGTCTTGCTGCCGTTCGCGTTGCTTACCATCGGCGTCGCCGAAGTTGGCATGATTGGCTATACTCAATCAGTCCTGGATTTCTCCGTTAACGAAACAGCGCGTCAAATCCGAACCGGGCAGGCGCAGCAAGGCGGCCTCAACCAGACCCAAATCAAGGATATGTTGTGCGGGGAGATGGGTAACCTCGTCTTTGTCGACTGCACCGCCGATATGTACATGGACGTGCAGCGCTTCGATTCATTCGTCGAAGCCGCCGCGGTGGCCTCGCCTATGCAGAACGATCAATTCGTCACCAGCAGCTTCGGTTATGATCCCGGAGCGCCATCCGACATCGTTGTCGTGCGCGCGTTCTTTCGCTGGCGCCCGTTGACGCCAGCATTTCAGGATTTGTTCAAGAACGTCGCCAACGGCGATCGCATCATCGCCTCCACCATGATGTTCCGAAACGAGCCCTACGAATGAGCCTATTGCAGCGCCTCCGCCGTTTCAGCGCCGCTCGCCAGGGGCTCGCGGCCCTGGAATTCGCCATTCTGCTTCCGATGATGATCTTCATGCTGTTCGGCGCGGTCGATCTGATCGACGCCATGGGCACGAACCGGCGCACCGAAAACGTTGCCGCTTCGCTAGCCGACGTGGTTTCGCGCGACACCGAAGTCAGCGACGACGAAGTCACCGGGCTATGGTCGGCGATGTCCGTGTTAATGGTGCCGGACGCCGCCGCTGATGTGCGCGCGCGCATCACCAGCATCGAAGTGGTGTCGAACGCCAGTGCGCGCGTGGTTTGGAGCGAGGGGCACGGCATGTCGGCATTCTCCGATGGCGCCTCGATCGATCTACCCGACGACATGATGTTGCCGGGAACCAGCGTGATCCTGGCCGAGACGGAGTTTACCTACGAGGCGCCCTTGGGCATTCTGTTCACCGGCTCGATGGAATTTGAGCACACCGCCTATCGGCGTTCGCGCCTGGTCGATCCCATTCCGCGCGCGTAACGCGATTTGGACCTTGACGGACGGTCCGCCGACGGCATTTGTTCCGCGATGGAAAACCCGAAGACGCCCGCCGAGGCTGTAGATCGCCTAGAGGCTCTGTACGATCGCGCCACCAATTCTTTGATCGAGGCGGTGCGCCGCTTCGCCGAAAAGGGAACGCCGCCGACGCCGGAACAACGTTCGTTGTTCCGCTATCCAGAATTGCGCGTCACCTACCTGCCAAATGCTCCAGCGCCGCGCCTAGCGCGCGCTTATGGCCAACTGACCTGGCCGGGAGAGTATGCTGTGACGGTGACGCAGCCGCGCTATTTTCGCAGATACCTAATCGAGCAATTGGGGTATTTGGTTGGGGATTACGGCGTAGAAATCAGCGTACGCGCAAGTGAAGCGGAAATTCCGTATTCCTTCGTGCTGGACGCTGCCGGGGCGGCCGCGTTTGAGAATGTACCGGCCGAGGATCTGGCTCGTTACTTTCCAAACCCACGTCTGACCCAGGTCGGCGACGCCGTGGTGGACGGCCTGCGCGTCTAGCGCCTCGACGGCGCCCGCCCGCTCGGGCTGTTTGATGCGCCACGAACGGACTATTCGCTCAAACGCATCCAGCATTATACCGGCGCGCCATGGGCGGACGTGCAGCCGTGGATCTTGTTCACCAATTACCAGCGTTATGTCGAAGAATTCGTGCGCTGGGCGGCGGAGGGCGTGAAGAATGGCCCCAAGGGCTGGGCGCTCTCTTGCCCCGGCAATGTAACCATCGAGGCCGGCGACAAAGACGCAGAGCGCAAGGCTCTCGAAGTGCCTTGGCAGAAATACCAGATGCCGGCGTACCATCTGAAGACGCCCGACAATGACGGCGTAACTTTGGTCAATATCGGCGTCGGGCCGTCGAACGCAAAGACCATCACCGATCATTTGGCGGTGCTGCGTCCCCATTGCTGGCTGATGATCGGCCATTGCGGTGGACTGCGTCACACCCAGCGCATCGGCGATTACGTGCTCGCGCACGCTTATCTGCGCCGCGACAAAATCCTCGACGACCGCGTGCCGCTGGAAGTGCCGATCCCGGCGATCGCCGAGGTTCAGGTGGCGCTGCAACAAGCCGCCGCCGCGGTGGCCGGAGGCGAGAAAGAGGATTTGCGCCGGCGTTTGCGCACAGGAACGGTGGTGTCCTACGCCGACCGCAATTGGGAGCTGAATTACAACCAGGAACGCCAGCTGCTCTCACAATCGCGCGCCATCGCGGTAGACATGGAGAGCGCCTGCATCGCCACACAAGGATTCCGTCTGCGCGTGCCCTACGGCGTGCTGCTGTGTGTGTCGGATAAACCCGCGCACGGCGAGATCAAGCTCCCCGGCGTCTCCGACCGCTTCTACGACAGCGCCATCGGCGCACACCTCCGCATCGGCCTGGAGACCATCGCCCTGCTAAAACAGAACCGCGACGACCTGCACTCGCGCAAATTGCGCGCCTTCGATGAGCCGCCGTTCCGGTGATCTTCCATGGAGGGTACGCCTGAAACTCAGCCTGCTGCATTCGAACCGGTGCGGGGCCGGCGCGGCCGTCGGCATGTGCGCACGGGCGAGATTTGGGAGAAAGACCGGCTTCATGAGGATCATTGGGAGGTGTATAGGGATTTGAAGCGTTACGAGCAGGGCGTCCGCGACCGCGCTGTCTGGTCCGATGGCCGGCTGAAGGAGAAGTTCTAATGAGTATCGATGACCAGGCGCCGCCGAAGGCGCGCGGCGATCTCGAAAAGCGTCTTGCGAAGCTCGTCAGTGGGCGTTCGGTGAAGCGCGTCTTGCGCGCGGACGACATAGAACTTGCCCTTGAACTCGACGACGGCACGCGCATCTTCGCGCGGGCTTCAAATGGCAAGCTCGATGTGAGTGTGACCTAGCGCTCGTCATTGTTCACGCGAATGTCAATTCAAGTCGAACTCCCTCCCCATTTCATTGAATTCGACCACGCCTTGCCGATGGGGCGATGGCAGTCCGGCTGCACGGGCGCGATGGGCGACATTGACCTGTGGTGGCAAGTTCGTGATTCGGTGAGCGATCTGGTCACGGAGCCCGTTGTCATCTCACCTGCCATCAAGGAAGGCGAGCCGGTCCCCGATGCGATGTTGCACAATGAGGTGCTCATCGTGTCGCAGCGTTTGCGTGAGGCGATTGAGCCTTGGCTCAAGGATTACGAGTTCTTTCCCGCGAAAGTAGAGCTTTGGGACCATCTCACCTATACCCCCTATGGCGGTGGCAGACAGATCGATGGGTTCTGGTGGCTGAACAGCTGGCGTCGGCTCGACATTGTTGATTGGGACAAGACCGAGGCGTGGCGGCGCGGACCTATTCATCCCGATTCAAATTATGGTCACTCTCCGTTGAAAGCGTCTGCTTGGCAGAGATTGATATTGAGACAACCAATCTCTCCCGAAGAGCATTTTTTTGGCCTAGCGTTTTTCGAGGGCGAACATCGATACCTCTCGCCTCAGCTGCACGCCCATCTGGTGGAGCAAAAATTCCGAATCCGGTTTCAACCGAAATTGTTCGTCTGGGGCTCGATGCCCGACGGCGGGCCAGAGGCCTTCGAGCAGCTTCTCAATCCGCACATCCCGAAACCGTTCTTTACGTACAAGGATTGAAAGCAGCTCGAAAGCCGGCAATGGCCGAGACCGTTTTTGACATTTCAGGAGGGGTTCGTGGGTCCATTCGAAACATTCAACGCCGACCCGGAGATTCTTGCTCTCCTGCAGGAAGCTGAACTTTGACCCGGGACCGGTTCTGCGCCATCAAGCGACATGCAAGACAGAGTTCTCCCCCTCGACCGCGTCGTGAATTTCCGTGATTTCGGCGGTTACAAGACTGCAGCCGGCGCACGTATCGCGCGCGGACGTCTGTTTCGGAGTGCGCATTTTTCCGAAGCCAGCGACGCCGATATGGCCAAGCTCGACGCCTTGGGCGTCTCCTTCATCGTCGATCTGCGCCGCCCCGAGGAGCGCGCGCACGAGCCCAATCGCTGGCCGGGCGAGGGAGTGCGTACGTTCCGCAACGACGAAGGCCGCGCCGATTCCTTGCCGCCGCATCTGATGGCGCTGTTGCAGAGCGATCTCACCGCCGATAGCGTCGCTAATTATATGCGTGAGATCTATCGCGGGTTTGCCGACGAGCCGCGCCATATTGAATTGTATCGCGCCTGGTTTGCGGAGCTTGCGTCAGCAGATGGTCCTGCAATCATCCATTGCGCCGCCGGCAAGGATCGCACGGGATTGGGCTGCGCGCTTACGTTGCATGCGCTAGGTGTCGACGAGGAAACGATCTTCGCCGACTACGAACTCACCAATGCGGTGCTCGATCTCGACCGGCGCTTGCCGCGCATTCAGGAGCGCATGGAAGAACGCCTGAACCGCCGGCTCGATCCCGAGGCGCTGAAGCCGATGCTTGGCGTCGCGCCGGATTATTTGCGTACGTCGCTCGACGCAATCGAAGCACGGCACGGCGGTCTCGATGCCTACCTTGAAGAGGTGTTGGGGGTGGGCCCACGCGAACGCGCGAGCTTGCGCGAACGGCTCGCCGCCTGAGCGCGCCGCCTT
>CADEDG010000153.1 GCA_902826035.1 uncultured Alphaproteobacteria bacterium | reverse complement strand
AAATCGAGCTCGAAGACAAGTTCATGAACATGGGCGCCCAGCTCATTCGTGAAGTGGCGTCCAAGACCAATGATGAAGCCGGCGACGGCACCACCACCGCCACCGTGCTCGCCCAAGCCATCGTCCGCGAAGGCATGAAGGCGGTTTCGGCCGGCCGCAATCCGATGGATCTGCGCCGCGGCATCGACAAGGCGGTCGCCGCCGTGGTCGAGGATCTGAAGAAGCGCGCCGCCAAGGTGAAGTCGAACGACGAGATCGCCCAGGTCGGCACGCTCGCCGCCAATGGCGATGCGCAGATCGGCAAGTTCCTGGCCGACGCCATGGCCAAGGTCGGCAATGAAGGCGTGATCACAGTTGAAGAAGCCAAGTCGCTCGACACCGAACTCGATGTCGTTGAAGGCATGCAATTCGACCGCGGCTATCTCAGCCCCTATTTCATCACCAACGCCGAGAAGATGGAAGCGACGCTGGAAGACCCCGCGATCCTTCTGTTCGAAAAGAAGCTCTCCAGCCTGCAGCCGATGCTGCCGATCTTGGAAGCGGTGGTGCAAAGCCAGCGTCCCCTGCTGATCATCGCTGAAGACGTCGAAGGCGAAGCCCTTGCAACGCTTGTGGTCAACAAGCTGCGCGGCGGCTTGAAGGTCGCGGCGGTAAAGGCGCCGGGCTTCGGCGATCGCCGCAAGGCCATGCTGGAGGACATCGCCATCCTCACCGGCGGCCAAGTGATCAGCGAAGACCTCGGGATCAAGCTTGAGAACGTCACTGTCGAGATGCTTGGCCGGGCCAAGAAGGTGGTGGTGAAGAAAGACGACACCACCATCGTCGATGGCAATGGGCCGAAGAAAGACATTGAAGGCCGTATTGCTCAAATCCGCGCTCAGATCGAAGACACCACGTCCGACTACGACAAGGAAAAGCTTCAAGAGCGTCTGGCCAAGTTGGCTGGCGGCGTTGCGGTGATCAAGGTCGGCGGCGCGACCGAAGTCGAAGTCAAGGAACGCAAGGACCGCGTTGATGACGCGCTCAATGCAACCCGCGCTGCGGTTGAAGAAGGCATCGTCCCGGGCGGCGGCACCGCCCTGTTGCGCGCGGCGCTGAAGCTTTCGATCAAGGGCGACAACGAAGACCAGAACGTCGGCATCGGCATCGTCCGCAAGGCGCTCGAAGCGCCGATCCGGCAGATCGTCGAGAACGCCGGCGTCGAAGGCTCGATCGTGGTCGGCAAGATCCGCGAATCAAAGGACGACAATTTCGGCTTCAACGCTCAGACCGAAGAATATGTCGATCTGATCAAGTCCGGCATCATCGATCCGGTGAAAGTCGTGCGCACGGCGCTGCAAGACGCGGCGAGCGTGGCCGGCCTGATCATCACCACCGAAGCCACCATCGCCGAAGCGCCGAAGCGCAAAGAAGGCGCCGGCGGCGGCCATGGCGGCGGCGGCATGGGCGGCATGGGCGGCATGGGCGACATGGATTTCTGACAATCGGCCCAGCCGATTGCCATCCCGGACGGCGCGACGCGCCGATCCGGGATCGATCCACGCCAAACGCCAAAACACCAAGGGCGGAGCCACAAGCTCCGCCCTTTTTGTCTTGTTGCCATGCATTTTTGCTGACGATAGTCTTCGCTGATTGTCAGTCCTAAGGGGGGGAGTGTGATGAAATTCCTGCGATCTGTTCGGTTCGCCGCCTTTGCGGCATTGCTTGCATCCTGCGGCCAATCGGGCAGCGGCGCAGATGGCGGCGCTCCCGCCGCGGGCGACGCACCTGGCGGCGGCGTGCAGGTTCCGGGCGCGAGCGTGAGTTTCGACGTCGTCGGCGTGCGACCCGGAAGCAAACACACAGAGATGAAGGCGCGCCTGGAAGCCGAGGGCTGGAGCCTTAACAGCGCCACCAGCAATCTCATTGAATTGCCTGGCGGCGTGCCCAGCTACACTGTGCCAGACCGTGAAATCTGGTACCGCGCCGTGGAAGAGTCCGGTTTGTGGCGCACCGAAACACTCGCCGTCAATTTCGCACCTACCCTCCCCGGCAAGCCCGCAGAGGCCTATTTGATCATGTTCGGTCGGATCTTCACCCAGGGGCCGACTACCATCCAAAGCCGCGTTAGGGAGCGCGCCGAGATTACACAGGACTATTCGATCCAGGCTTTGGCGGCGGTAAAATCAAAATACGGCGAGCCCGCTGAAACGGGAGAAGGCGCCTGCGAAAGCTATGGCGGCGGCGCAGAGGCGCGTCGCTCCATTCCGATCTACGAATTGAGCTACACCGGTATGACCGTCAATATTGGCGACACCTGCGGACAGACGCTCGACATTCGCATCGAAGACAGCGCCTTGCGCCGCGCGCGACAACTTGAGTTTGACGCGTTCCGCGAACAGCAGGTGCAGAGGGCGACTAGCGGCGCCGGCGCCACGTCGGACTTCTAACACGGGCGATTGCCACAACGATCAAAGGGCGGAGCTTTCGTTCCGCCCTTTTTGCTGGGTCGGCAACCGCAATTTCGGCCTCACGGCCAGCGGCGGCGAAACGGCGCGATCGAAAATGTCGCCGATATCCAACTCCGCAAAAAAAGGGCGGCCCTTGCGGACCGCCCAAGAACCCTCGGGGGAGGAGCTTGTGCAGGGCGTTCGCGTGGCTGGGATGTCCACGCGAACGACCCGAAACATCAGAATTCGTAGCGCAACGTCAGCTGCACCGTGCGCGGCGCGCCCAGCGCATAGGTCGGCGCGTTTGCGCCACGGCCTTGGTTGCCGGCGACGCCGGGATCGGTATCGACGATGGCAATCGCATTGGTCTGACTGGAGATGCCGCCTAGATACCTCTCATCGAAAAGGTTGGTGACGTTGAGCTGCAGGTAGCTGCTATCCAGGCCGAGGAAATCGAGATCAACCCGCGCGTCGAAATCGGCCACGGTGTAGGAGTGCGCGATCTGATCGTTCACGTCCGTGGCGTAACGGCGGCCGACATACTTGCCTTGCAGACCCAGCGAAAGCCAATCAGTCGGGTCCCAATTGAGGCGAACGGCATAGGTTAGGTTCGGCGTTTCGACCACTTCGGCGCCCCGCGTGAGCAGAACGTTGGTAGGGCTCGCGCCGAGCGGCGTATTCGCGAGCAATTCGCTGTTGATGTATGAGGCCGAGCCGTACACCGTGAACCCGTCAACCGGCTCGAAGCCCAACTGCACATCAAGCCCGCTCATTTCGACGTCGCCGACATTGCGGTCAATGAAGATGCCGAGGTCTTCGTCAAACGCGGAAACGATGCGGTTCTGATAGTTAGTCTGCCACAGCGCGGCCGAAGCGATGACGTTGCCAGAACTGTAACGGACGCCAAGATCGTAAGATTCAGTGGTTTCCGGCTCAACGCTGGTGAAGAGGATCGAGGTTGGGGTAAGGCCCCGCTTCACGGTGTAGACATTGTCCGTCCGCGGCGATGAAAGGCCTTCGGCGAAGCTCGCATACACCGACATATTGTCGCTCAAGCGCCAGCTCGCGCCTACATTTGGCAAAACATCGTCAAACTTGAGGGTGGCCTGGAAGGGCGGGATGTATTCGGTGGCGCCTTGCGACGGCAAGGTTACATTGCCGTTTGCCAAAACTGTTGGGATCTCGTTGGTGCACCGAACCGTGCCGGTTCCATTCTGTGTGTAGCAATGCTGATCGAGATTGCGCTCGAACCTCGGCGCACGCAGGCCGAGATTTACCGTGAGCGCGTCATCGAAGAAGAGCCCGCGATATTCCACCGCGAACTGATTCAGGATTGCCTCCGATTGGCGATCGCGGCCGCGCAGATTGCTGGCGCCGGCGACACCATTGACACGGCGGCCATACCCATCCTTGCCGCCGAACACATCTTCCGGATTGCCGCCCGCGTCCAGGAATCCGTAATCGCCGGTTTGGCGGTGATTTGCCCAATCGCCGGTGTAGGCGAGGCGAACGCGATTTTGGTCGTCAATGTCCCAGATCAGCGAGGAGGTGACGCCCCAGCGTCGGGTGTTGGTGGTGTTGGGCGTGTAGAGGGTGACGTTATCGAGGACATCGCCGTCGCCATTAAGATCGACGCCAACGCCCGCCACCGTCGATAGGTCGAGCCGATCATCTGCTTCCGAGATAGCGGTGGAGCCGCCGCCATTGGCGAGCACGTATTGGAAAGACGGATCGACCGTCAGGCGAAGGTTTTCGCCCAGACCATAGCTGAACTGACCACGAATGTTGCCGGTATTGGACGGGTTGATGCGCAATTCGTGATAGTTGGTGCACGACGTGTTGGCGACGGTGACGCCGAGGTAGTTCACTATGCTCGACTGGTTGGATTCATTCTGCGCCGTACCGTTCACGCCCGCCGGACGGATGCAGGCGATGTCGTTCTCGAGGCCAGGCGTCGCTTGGTAAGCGGCGAGGTTCAGAT
Organism: uncultured Alphaproteobacteria bacterium; assembly: GCA_902826035.1. Taxonomy (GTDB): domain Bacteria; phylum Pseudomonadota; class Alphaproteobacteria; order Caulobacterales; family Aquidulcibacteraceae; genus Vitreimonas. The sequence goes on along the minus strand of CADEDG010000153.1, from coordinate 1,116 downwards.
TGCGGTAGAAATTGTTGCGGTTCTGGTTGTAGTGGACCGCCAGTGCCGCGAAATTGCCGCCGCCGAGGTCTTGATAGAAGCGCGCATTGTATTGCTGTTTCTCGATTTCTCCCGGACCCTTCCACTTGTCGTAATTCGTGTAGGAACCGGCGAAGAAGGAACGCGTCTCCCAAGGGCCGAGCGCGCCGGTGTCGAGAACGCCAAGAATACGGCGGAAATTGTCGCCGCCGATGGAGGGCTGCAGAAAGCCTCCGAACTCAGATTCCGGCATGCGAGTGACGTAGTTCACCGTGCCGCCGACCGCCGACGCGGTGGGGCTGTCGACATCGGTGGTGCCCATGTTGACGGTGGCGCGACTGATCAATTCCGGATCGAGCATCTGGTTGGAGAAGATCGCGTAATTGCCACTGTCATTGAGCGGAATGCCGTCGAAGGTCACCGAAACGCGCGCGCCGTCAAAGCCGCGGATGCGCAGATTGCCGCCGGACGATCCGTACGGGTCGTTGTTGGTGAAGTTCACGCCGGGGACTAGATTAATGGTGTTCAGGATCGATTGGCCGGCGTTTTGTTGGCCGATGAATTCCTGGGTGATGGTCGCGCGCGATTTCGGCGTCGTCTCGGCGACGATCGCGCCGTCGATGCTGCGGCGCGCCGCGGTCACAATGATAGTGTCTTCTTCCTGGGCCTGAGAACCAGTCGATTGCGCATTGGCGACGCCGCCCATCGTGAGCGACAGGACGCCCAACGCGGCGCCGGACAGCAATTTTTTCGAGAACATGGAGCACCCCCACGCCGCACCTCGCTCATGCTCGAGCGACCGTCAGCGGCGGGGGTCCTAGCGGCGGCGTTCTACAGGAGCGCAACAATTTCATGTCGCTTTCGCAACAACACAACACGAAATCGCTCTGCAACTATGCGAAAACGCGCCCTCTGGTGCGTAAACACTATTGGTGATGATACAGATTTTGTTGGGATTCACATGCGCGCCCGACATACTGGCCAAGCCCTGCTTGGGAGATTAATTCTCGTACATGCCCATCGAGTTCATCCTCTTCGCCGCGACCCTCCTTGGCGTCGCGATTTTCCATCACCGCACCTTCACGGTGGCCATGACGG
>CADEDG010000152.1 GCA_902826035.1 uncultured Alphaproteobacteria bacterium | reverse complement strand
TTTGGGTGTCGGGTGCGACACGCTGCCGGGCCGGTGAGAAAAGCACTCGACAAAAAGGAGCATTGGATATGTTGAAGCGTTTCCTGAAGAATGAAGACGGCGCCACTGCAATTGAATACGGCCTGATCGCCGCTTTGATTGGCGTCGCGATTATCGTTGCGGTCGGCTCGGTCGGCGACAGCTTGAATGACACGTTCACCAACGCGTCGTCTGAACTCGACACCGCTAACCAATAATCTCTCTAGCGCGCGGGGCCGCCGCCTTGGCGGCCCCCGAAGCGCCCTCTTTCCCCTCGACTCAACGCCGCCTATCCGGGCGGCGTTTTCTTTTAAGACTTTTTTGACCCGGCGCAGCGCACGCAAGCGCATGCTCGACCCGCTTGCCCTGGCGATATTCGTCGCCCTCTTGGTTTACGCCGCTGGCAGCGACATCACCTCGCTGACCATCCCCAATTGGGTGTCAATCGCTCTCGTTTCCGCTTTTCCACTCCTGGCGCTGGCCTCAGGGCAAACTGTGCCGGAAACGGGTTTGCATTTATTGTTCGGCTTTGGAGTTCTCGCGGTCGGCTTTGTGCTGTTCCAATTGAACGTTTTCGGCGGCGGCGACGCAAAATTGTTCGCCGCTGTCGCGGTGTGGACCGGCGTTGGCGAGTTTCGAACCTTTATGCTGGGCGCCGCCTTGGTCGGCGGCTTGTTGGCTTTAGCGCTGGTGGCGGCGCGGCAACTTATCCCGCAAACCGAGACGTACCCTGCCTTCGTCAATCAATTGCTGAAGAAACAAAATGGAATTCCCTACGGCGTCGCCATTTTGGGCGGCGGCTTGTTGGCGCTTCCCCAACTTCCGTTCGCGGAGGGATTATTAACACTGCCTTAGCCATAAACATGATCTGGTCGGGTGGGGTCTCGCGGCTCCACGAGGAGAATAACGCATGTCGGCGCGTCAGCTGATTGTATTGGTGATCGCAGCGCTCGCTGCGGTCGGCGCGTTGTTGCTTATTCGCGGCATGAACGCGCCGCGTGAAGCGCCGCAAGCGGAATCGACCGTGGCGATGCCCGGAGAAGACGTGTTGGTGGCGGCCCGCGATGTTGCCCAAGGCGTGGCGCTAACGGCGGCGGACTTACGGGTCGCGCGTTTTCCTACCGCCTCGGTGTCCGACAATTTCGTTCGTGTGAGCGGAGCGCCCTCCGCGCGCGAAGAGTATGTGGGCGCAGTGACACGCCGCAGTTTCGTACAGGGCGAGCCGATCATTATGGGCGCCGTTATACAACCGGACGGACGCGGCTTCATGGCCGCTCAACTCGAGCCCGGCTATCGCGCGGTGTCGGTTCCGATCGAAGCGGCTACCGCTGCGGGGGGCTACATTCAGCCGAATGATCGCGTCGACGTTATAGTCACCATGAAGCTCGACGCCGAAGGCGCAGAGCAAGTGCGCAGCGAGATCGTCCTCGAAGATGTGCGCGTGTTGGCTATGGGCGATAAAACTCAAACGCAAACCAGCGGCGAAGGGCCCGAGACCATCGACACCGACGTCGCCGTGCTCGAGCTTACCGCCGAAGACGCGCGCACGCTCGGGCACGCGGACAAGCTCGGGGACATCACCCTCGCGCTGCGTGGCGTCCAGGTCGATACCGTTGGTTTGAATGCGCGTCCGCGCCACGGAAACCCACTTAGCCAACAGTCGGAATCGGTGCGTGTGCACGCTTTCGGCTCGCTCCAGGGAGGCAGGCAATGAAATCCGCGCAGGCGCTTCGCTCCTCCCTCGCGACCGCATTGTCGGCGGCATTAGCATTCGCTCCAGGGTATGCCAACGCTCAGGTTGAGCCGCCGGACGCATCGTCGGTGATGCGCGTCAATGGCGGCGGTGGGGCGCAATCTGTCTCGATGGTGCTCCCCTTCGGCAAATCGGCGGTTATCGACCTGCCGGCGGCGGCGCGCGACGTGCTGATTTCCAATCCCGCCATCGCAGACGCCACCGTGCGCACTGCCCGGCGTGCGTACGTCGTGGGTCGGGCGCTTGGGCAGACCAACCTCTTCTTCTTCGACGCCAACGGTCGCCAGATCGCCAATGTCGAGATCAGAGTGGAGCCAGACGTCGCGCCGCTGAACGACATCCTGCGTCGGCACACGCCGGACGCCCGCATTCAGGCTGAGGCGCTGAACGGCGCCATCGTGCTTTCGGGTAACGCGCAGAGCGCGGCCGAGGCTGATCGCGCCAACCAGATCGCCACTCAATTTCTTGCGACCAGCACAGGCGGGGGCGCGCCGGGTGCTTCCGGGCAGAGCCGCATCGTCAACCTCATCCAAGTGCAAGGCAGCGAGCAAGTGCTCGTGCGCGTGCGCGTGGTTGAGATGAGCCGGACGCTGATCCGCCAGCTTGGCGTCAATCTCAATTACAACGAGATGGTCAATCGTCTGCTGCCCTCGGACGCCTTTGTCGATCTGGCCACGCGCAGCGGCTATTCGATCAACGGCGCTATTTTGGGCGGGTTGGCCGGCTCGGGTGGCGTGGCGGAAAATATTCTTCGTCCTGAGAGCCTGACCTATCCGGGGCCGAATGCGGGAACAGGAACAACGCCGTCGGGCGCGGGCGTGGGCGGCTACTCGCAAGAGGCCGTGTTCGACCCCAACGGCAATTTCATCGGCACCTCTACAACCTACGGCCCTGCCCGCACCGAGCAATTGCGCCAGACCGACGCGTCGATCGAAGCGTTCGAACGCGCTGGCTTGTTGCGCGTGTTGGCCGAACCGAACCTCACCGCGATTTCCGGCGAAGCGGCCACGTTCCTCGCGGGCGGCGAGTTCCCGGTGCCGGTCTCAGCCAAGGACGGACAAGTTTCCGTCGAGTTCAAGCCGTTCGGCGTGGGCCTCGCTTTTACCCCAGTGGTCATGTCGGGCGGGCGCATCTCGTTGAAAGTGTCGACCGAGGTGAGCGAGCTGACTTCCGACGGCGCCATCAACACCGGCGACACCGCGGTGCGTAATCCCGACGGCTCAACCACGGTCATTCGCGGCTTCACCATTCCCGCGCTGCAAGTGCGGCGCGCTGAAACCACGCTGGAAATGTCCTCCGGCAGTTCAATCGTACTGGCGGGCATGCTGCAGGAGCGCACTCGCCACGCGCTTGAAGGCGTGCCGGGCGTCATGAACACGCCGGTGATCGGCTCGCTGTTTCGCTCGCGCGACTTCATCAACAACGAGACCGAGTTGGTCATTATCGCCACGCCATATCTGGTGCAGCCGACCGCGCCTGGGCAATTGCGTACGCCAGCAGACGGTTTCATGAACCCGACCGAAGGCGAAAGCTTGCTCACAGGCCGCTTGAACGCACTTTATCGTCCCCCTGAGTCCAATGATGGCGCGCCAAGCCGCCTGTTGGGCCCCCACGGCCATGTCGTTGAATGAGGCGCGCAATGAAATCTCGCCTGCCCACACTTGTACTCGGCCTCAGCGCACTCGGCGCATGCGCAAGCATTCCCGATCCGCCTGAAGGACGGGCCATTCCTACAAGCGCGGATCGCCATGAGATCGCGGTGCAACAAACCTCACAAGAATATCGACTCGCCGTTGCGCCCGGGGACCATGCCCTGACGCCTGACGCCTCGGGCGAACTTGCAGCACTCGCGGGCAACTATCTGCGCTACGGCCACGGCGCGCTGGTGCTGAGCGCGCCTGCGGGCGGCGATAACGAGGCTTCGGCACGTACACTGGCCGAGCAATCGCGCCGCTTTCTGGTCGCCGCAGGCGTCTCGCACGCCGCTATCGCTTCCTCGACCTACGACGCCTCAGGCGCCAAGGAAGAGCCCGTGATCGTGAGCTTTTCGCGCTTTGAAGCGCACGCGCCAGAATGCGCGCCATTGTGGGAGCAAGATCTCGCCCACCAAAGCAACAACCAAGCATGGGAAAGCTTCGGCTGCGCCACGCAAGCCAATCTCGCCGCGATGGTCGAAGATCCCAGCGATTTGCTGCGGCCGCGCGATGCGGCGCCGCGCGATTCCGGACGCCGCACAACCGTTTTCGACGCTTATCGCGAAGGCAACCCAACCGGCGCGATGCGAAGCGAACAGGAACACGTCGTCATCAGCGATGTTGCTCGATAAAGGCCGACCGCCATGAACTCACCGAACAGCCAGTTGGATTGGAGCCTCGAAGACGAGCCCGAATTTGTGTTGGAGGAGGACGAGAGCTTCGCCGCCGGTGCGATGCCCGCGATGCCACCGTTCGACGCCGAGTTGGAACCAACCATCCCCGCAAACGAGGCGAGTTCTTCAATAGACGAAGATCCCTTTAGGCTCGACGAACCAGCGCCAATGCCTACACAGACGACCATACGCGATGAGGGCGCGATCACTGAGCAGCCGGTGCCGCGCATCACCATTCATGCTTGCTGCGATCGTCCCGAGATCGCCGATCTGATCGCAGGCATCTCAACCGACCGCCGTATGGCGCGCGCCGAAATCAGCGTCGACTCTGGCGGCATTGACGCGGCGGTTGTTCGCTTCGCCTCGCAGTCGAGCCCGAACTTGCTGATTCTCGACACCTTGTTGCAAGGCGCGGGGATGTTGCACAGCCTGGACCGATTGGCGGAAGTGATCGAGCAAGGCACCAAGGTCGTCATCATCGGAGCGGTGAACGATATCGGGCTTTTCCGTGAACTGATGGCGCGCGGCATCAGTGAGTACATCGTGCCGCCAATGCAAGCGCTGGACGTCATCCGCACGATCTGCGGCCTTTACGTCAATCCGGATAAGCCCTTTGCCGGGCGCGTCATCGCTGTGATTGGCGCGCGCGGAGGCATCGGCGCCTCCACCATCGCCCATAATCTCGCTTGGTCGATCGCCGAACGCCAGGAATCCGGCGCGACCCTGCTCGATCTCGATCTGTCCTTTGGCACCGCCGCGCTCGATTTCAACCAGGATCCAGCGCAGTCAATTGCAGACGTGTTACTCGCGCCAGACCGTGTCGATGACGTGTTCCTCGAACGCGTCACCACGAAGCAAACTCAGCGGTTGCAAATGCTGACCGCCCCGGCGACTCTGGAGCGTGAATTCGAACTCGATGCGCAGGCGTTTGAAAGCGTAGTCGAACGGGTGCGGCGCACCAGCCCATTCGTCGTGCTGGACTTGCCGCATGCGTGGAATTCTTGGGTCAAGCATACATTGCTTGCAGCCGATGACGTCATCATCGTCGCCGGCCCTGACCTCGCGAGTTTGCGCAACACCAAGAACATCATGGATCTTTTGAAAGCCATGCGGCCTTACGATTCGCCGCCAACGGTGGCGCTCTCCATGGTTGGCGTTCCCAAGCGTCCCGAAATTCCGTTCAAGGATTTCTCTGAAGCCCTCGGCGCAACGCCCGTTGCATCCTTTGCCTTCGATCCACAATTATTTGGAGCAGCCGCCAATAACGGCCAAATGGTCGGAGAACTGGCGCCGCAATCGAAGATCGCGCAGGCGCTCGACGCGCTCGCCGCGCGCTTGACCGGGCGCAAGCCCGTGGAAGCCAAGAAGCCTTCGCTTGCCGACAAGCTGACGTTTCTGAAACGCTAGGAGCACCTGATGTTCGGAAAGCGCAGCCTTGGCGACGCACCAGGCGCAGCAGCGGTCGCGCCTGCGGCAGGCGTGGCCCCGCGCGCGCCGGCGTCT
>CADEDG010000151.1 GCA_902826035.1 uncultured Alphaproteobacteria bacterium | reverse complement strand
GGCCTCGCCGCCGGTTTCGACAAGAACGCCGAAGTTCCAGACGCGATGCTGCGGCTTGGTTTCGGCTTTGTCGAAGTCGGCGCCGTGACGCCGAGGGCGCAGCCCGGCAATGATCGCCCGCGCGTTTTTCGCCTGAAAGAAGACGAAGCCGTCATCAACCGCTACGGCTTCAACAATGAAGGTCTCGACGCGATCGCCGCGCGGCTTCGCCGGCGAGAGCGTGCGGGCGTCGTCGGCGCCAATCTCGGCGCCAACAAGGACAGCGAAGATCGCATCGAGGATTTCGTCGCCGGCGTCCGGCGGCTTGAGGGGCTGGTTGATTTCTACACGGTGAACATTTCCTCGCCGAACACGCCGGGCCTTCGCGCGCTGCAGGATAAGGCGGCGCTGGTCGATCTGCTCTCGCGCGTCATCGCCGCGCGCGACGCGCTGAAAGAAAAAGCGCCGGTGTTCCTGAAAGTCGCGCCCGATCTCGCCGACGCCGACAAGGCCGACATCGCCGCCGCGATTGTCGAGCAGAAAATCGACGCGCTGATCGTTTCGAACACGACGATCGCGCGGCCGTCGACTCTGCGCAGCGCCTTCAAAGAGGAAAAGGGCGGCCTTTCCGGCAAGCCGCTTTTCGCGCCGTCAACGACGCTGCTGAAGGAGTTCCACAAGACCCTCAAAGGACGCATCCCGCTGATCGGCGTCGGCGGCGTCTCGTCTCTTGATGACGTTTACGCCAAAATCCGCGCGGGCGCTTCGCTGGTGCAGCTTTACACCGCGCTCATCTACAAGGGTCCGGCGATCGTCGCCGAGATTGTCGAGGGACTGCCGGGCCGGCTCAAAGCGGACGCCTTCGAGTCGGTCGCGGCCGCCGTCGGATCGGCGCAATAATGCTTGCAAATGCACCGGGCGCGGCGCGAGGTTCGCGACATGAACGAGACGCCGCAAAATCCTGGAGGGCGAGGATGGAGCTGGCCGGCGGGCGGGAGAGGCGTTGAGTTGGAAGGCGCCGCAAGCCGCGCGCGGGTGCGCACGCGCTCGAAGGTCGGATTGGCATTGGCCGGGTCCTCCAGCCAATCCACGCGCGTGCTGCGAAGATATGAGCGCAGCGCTTCGCGACGAACGCTGAGCAATGGCCGCACCACCAGCATACCACACCCCTCCGGCCACACTGGCGCGGGCGCAATCGGCATCATTGCAGCGAGCCCGCGCCAGCCCGAGCCCGCAGCGGCGCGCATCAGCAGAGTTTCCGCCTGATCGTCGCCGGCGTGGCCCAGCCCCATTACGCGCGCGCCTATGCTGCGAGCACGTTCGCAAAGCGCCCGGTAACGGGCCTCGCGTGCAGCCTGCTGGGCGCGCTTGGGGCCGTGCGGCCAAGCCAGGGTCGCGATTTCGCCAATGACGCCGGCGGCGTTTGCGAAGCACAAAGCGCGTCGCGCATCTTCAGCAGCGCCGGAGCGCAGGCCATGATCGACGACGATGGCGTGAAGCTTAGCCGCGCCCAATCGTTCGCACAGCAAGTGCAGCAAAGCTAAGGAATCGCCACCCCCCGAAAGCGCCACAACGACTGGCGCATTACCTGCCGCAATCAGCGCCTGTTCGATGGTCTCGCGGTCAAGCATCAAGAATGCCAACAGCAGGCGGCGACTAGGAGCGCGCGGCCTCCGGCCGCGCTGGCGTCGCCGGAGGCGACGCGCTCCAACCTCGAAGTATCGTTCCGACTTGACGCTCTAAGCCGGGCAGCGCGCGCCCTGCGCTTCGCGCGTAGCGAGTTCGCGCACGTAACGCGGCGCATTTGGGAATTGGCGCGGCAGCGAGGCGAAAGCGCTGCAGGCTTGGCGGAGTTCCGCAGCGTCGTTGTTCTCGCCGTCTTGGGCGAGCCCGACGAAGGCCATGCCAAGACGCACCTGCGCCTCCGGCGCGCGTGGCCCCCGTGGCGCGGCTTGCAGATAGGCGATGAAATTGTCGCGCGCATCGCGATAATTGTGGCGCGCCAGCATGGTGAAAGCGAGCAGATAGCGTGCGTCGAGGCTGGTTTCCCCGTTTGGATAGACGCGCAGAAATTCGACAAAAGCCGCTTCCGCTTCCGCGAGGCGCCCGTTGGCTTGCAGCTGGCGGGCGTAGGAATAGGCTTGGCCCTCGGTGCCCGGCAGTTCAGTCGCCGGCAGCGTTCCTAATGTACCCGTGTGCCGTTCCTGGGCGGCGGCGGCCGGGGCTTGCGGCTGGGCGGCTGGCGGATTGGCGGGCGCAGCCGCAGGCGATCGCTCACTGGGCGCCGGGGTCTGCTGCAGCGTCTGGTTCACCGCGGTCAGTTCGCTGACGATGCCGCCAAGGCGGCGCACCTCCCGTTGCGCCTGCTGTAATTCGTATTGCAGGCGCTCATTCTCAGCTGTGGCGCCGCGGAGCTGGCCCTCCAGCTCCTCGATGCGATCCTGGCGAGTGTCAGCCTGGCCATAGGCGGGCGCAGGCAATTGCGTCTGCGCTGCCGCAGGCAGGGTTAAAAACAAACCGGCTGCGGCGAAAACCGCCACAAGCCGGCAATTGGAAAGCGATGGTGCCGATCGGGTCATGGAAGTCGTGTGCCTGCTCGGTCGGGCCAAATTTTGGCGTTTACGACACCGCGCCTGAAACGATCTGGCTGTGGGAGTTGCGGTTGACGCTCCAGGCCTCTTCGTTGGCGCGCGGATCGAGCGGACGCTCCTTGCCGTAGGATACGGTCTCCATGCGGGTTCCGGCCACGCCAAGCGAGATCAGGAAGTCGCGCGCTGCGGCGGCGCGACGGGCGCCCAGCGCCAAATTGTACTCGCGGGTGCCGCGCTCGTCGCAATTGCCGGCCACGAGCAAACGCACGCCCGGGTATTGCCGCAGCCAAGCGGCTTGGCGCTCGAGCACCGAACGCGCTTCGGTGGTCAACGCGAACTGATCGTAGCCAAAGAAGATGCGGTCGCCGACCGAAACGCGGAAATCCTCGATCGACCCGGGGACCGGGCCTTGAGGCCGCTCGGAGGCCGCTGGAGGCGTAGTTGCTGGCGTCGGAGTGGGCTCAGGCCGACTGGCGCACGCGGCGACAGAGGCGACGGCGGCGAGCACGATCAACGTGTTTCGCATTGGTAGAGTGTTTCGCATTGGGTCAATTCTCCCCTTCGAAGCGGCGCTATGGATTAGGCCCGTCCCCCGCGCAGTTATGTCCAGTACTTACAAAGCAGAATGCTAGCCGACAATCACGTTCTCTTCATGACACGCAAACTGTCGTACGTTTAAGGTAAAAGTGGCGACCAAGCGGGGTCGGATGCCTCTGTCTGGGTCGGCAATTGCCGCAGATTGCGGCCCGTCAGATCGACGGACCATATTCTCGGGCCTTCGCCGCGCCCTTCCCGAAAGAACATGATGACCCGCCCATTGGGCGACCAGGTCGGCGCTTCGTCGAGATAGCTTTCGGTCAGTATCCGCTCACCCGAGCCATCCGGGCGCATCACGCCGATGGCGAAGCGCCCTCCGCCCTGGCGGGTGAAAGCAATCAGGTCCCCGCGCGGCGACCACACCGGCGTCGAGTACCGCCCGTCGCCGAAGGAGATGCGCCTTTGGCCCGAACCGTCAGCGGCCATGACGTACAATTGCGGCGAGCCACCGCGATCGGAATTGAAAACAATCTGGGCGCCGTCTGGGGAATAGGAAGGTGAGGTGTCAATGGCGGGATGATTGGTCAAACGTCGCCGCTGGCGCGAGCGCAAGTCCATGGCGAAAATCTCGGCATTGCCGTTCATATCGAGCGTGAACACAACGCCCCCGCCATCAGGTGCGAAACGCGGCGCGAACGTCATGCCTGGAAAATCGCCCAGCACTTCGCGCCGGTTGGTCTCCAGATTGTACAAAAATACGCGCGGCGCGCCGGTCTCATAGCTCATATAGGTGATGAGCTGTGTCGATGGCGAAAACCGCGGCGTCAGCACCATCGCGTCGGGGCTGGTGAGGAAGAACGGATTGGCGCCGTCCTGGTCCATGATCATCAGGCGCTTCACCCGCCGCGTACGCGGACCGCTTTCGGACACGAACACGATGCGGGTATCGAAATAACCACGCTCGCCAGTCAGCTGTTCGTAGATCTGATCGGAAATGCGGTGAGCGATGCGGCGCCAATTGTCCGGCGTCGTAGAGTAAGAAAAGCCGGTCAGGAATTGTTCGGCGAAGATGTCGTAGAGCTTGAACTCGATCCGCACTCGCCCATCGGGTAACGCCGTCACTTGGCCGACGGCCAGCGCCTGCGCATCGATAATGCGCCAATCGCCAAAGCGCGGCGGCACGTCCATTGCCTGAATGCGTTCGATAAAGGCCGCCTGCGCAACGGACCGAAACAGCGAGGAACGCTCCAGATTGGCGCGGATCACCTGCGCCACATCGCGCCCAACTTGCGCGGCGGGCGGCGCTGTCGCGATAAAATCCACCACTGCAATAGGCATCGGATTGAGGTGGCCCTCATCGACATCGATCCGCGTGCGCCCGCTATCCTGGGCCCAGGCTTGTCCGCACAACAAGGTTGCCGCGACGATCGCTGCGAAGAATGTTTGAAGAGAGCGCATAATCGTTCCTTCCGCCTAATTGGCGACTTCTCAAAACCGCGGGTTGAATACAATCTCGGGAGATCGCCACGCGTCGTAATGTTCCCGTAGCACTGCATCGTCTGGGAACGGGAACGGATCGCATTGACGCACAGCGCGCAACGCCGCTTCAGCCGCCGCGCGCATGTAAGGGTCAAAGGTGTAATTTCGTGGGCTGGTGACGCGGGGCTGACCGTTCAGCGAGCCGTTGCGATTGAGGTCGAACTCAACGGTCACCACCAGGCGATCCGGGTCGGGCAGGTCGATCGGCATGCGCCAACAGCGGCGCAGATGCGCGCGGCCCACCGCGTTGACGCGATCACGCAACGCGGCAACCTCCGCCGTTCCCAACCCGGCGCCTCGTTGATTGCGTTCTGCCGCCGCGCCTTGGCGACGCTCGCGCCCGGTTTTGGTGTCGGCGTTGGCGAGCCGCGCAGCAGCGGCGAGATCGAACTCGTCATTGCGGTTGCGCGAGCGCTCTCGCGGCGTCGGCGCAGCGGCCGGCGTTGGCTCAGGCGCGACCTCTTGCGTTTGCTCCCGCTCCTCCGGCGCTGCGTCTTCCGGCGTCTCTTCAGCTAGCGCGCGCACATTGGATTCCGCAGCGATATCGACGATTTCAACCGGCACTACGGCGCCAACCGCGGGGATCGAGGATCCCGTGGTAAGCTCCCATGCCATTCTGGTCATCAGGATCGCGCCGATATGGCCGATCAAGGACACCAGCAACGGGACGATCCAATTGGAACGCATCTCATTGACCGCCGCTACGGGTTGACGTTTCTTCCGTGTCGGTCACCAATTGCAATTTGCGGAAGCCGCTGCCGCCGACCACCGCCAGAACGCGCGCCATCAAATCCCAGTCAACGCCCTTGTCGCCGCGTATATAGATTGCTTGATCATAGCCCTCGCGTGCAATCGCGCGCAGCCTGGTCGGCAATTCCTCCAACGTGACGACGGTCTCCTGCAAGTAGATCTTGCGGTCGGCGGTGATGGTGAGAGCCAGCGGTTCGACGTCCGCCGCCGCTGTCTCCGCCTTGGTCCGCGGCAGCTCGACTGGGATGCTCACCGTGAGCAGCGGCGCGGTGATCATGAACACGATCAGCAGCACCAGCATCACGTCCA
>CADEDG010000150.1 GCA_902826035.1 uncultured Alphaproteobacteria bacterium | reverse complement strand
ACCCTTAGCTCCCAAAGCTAATGCTCTACCAGGCTGAGCTACACCCCGACTTGGGAGCGCCATGTGCCACGCCTGCCCGGTCGAGGGCAAGCGTCTCACTCGGTTTGAAAAAATGGATGGCGCACCAGCTGACCTGGTCGCACGCCCAGCGCTTCGGCTCGTCCGGCCCCGATCTCCAGAACCCCGCGCGTTAGTCCAGCCGCCAAAATACTGCTTTCTGAATAGGGCGTGGCGTGGTCTTCGATGTTGAGAATACGCCCATCGACGCCAATAAAGATAATGTCGATCGAGATGGCGACGTTGCGCATCCAGAAACTGGCGTTCACCGGCTTCTCAAACTCAAAAAGCATGCCCGCGTCGTCGGCCAGCCGCTCCCTGAACATCAGACCTTGCGCCCGCTCCACATCGTCATCTGCGATTTCGACGTTGAACCGCACTGGTCCTCCGTCGGTTTCAATGATCAGCGCCTCGGTGTGACGGCCTCCTGCAACGCTGCGACCGGATTCCGGCGCGCACGCCGTCAGCAAGATGGCGAAAACCAGAGCCATAGCCGAAAAAACACGCGCGACTGTCATCGAAATCGAGCTCCCGAAACAGCGCTCGCTTTAGCGCGCTGCGGCGTCCGCCGCAAAATATTGTCGGCAACACGGACTGCTGGCAGGCCCTAGGGGAGTCGAACCCCTCTTTTCAGGTTGAAAACCTGACGTCCTAACCGATAGACGAAGGGCCCGCGGACGCCGCGGGTTGCGCGGAAGAGCGCGCATATAGAGGCGCGCGCGCGGCAAGGCAAGGTCGGCATCCGGACCAAATCCGCGCGGGGAGGCGCTCATGCTTGGAATCCTGGGATTGCTCACGGGCTGGGCCTTGCTGGCGCCCGCAGGGCTGCTGCTCTGGGTCCGGCTCGGCGGCCAAGGCGCACTCTGGATGCGCCCTTTCTTAGATATTGCCGCCTCTGCTCCGACCTTGGGCTTTTGCACCATCGGGGGGCTAGCGGTGATCGGGTGGTCGGTGGTCCAGCTCTCGCGCGGCGAGCGCGAATTCTAGCCCCGGCTTGATTGAGCGCGGCGGACGGTGTCTCTGTCGGTCATGGTTGAAACGCTTGAACTCAAGCGCACGCCTTTCCATGAGCGCACCTCGCGCTTGAGCGTCGCGCAGAATTGGCGTCGTTGGGCCGGCTACGCGGTGGTCGGCTCCTATGAGCTGTCGCTCGATCACGAATACTGGGCGATCCGCGACCGCGCGGCGCTGATCGATGTATCGCCGCTGATGAAGTACCTGATCGAGGGGCCTGATGCTGCGCGCCTCCTCCACAAGGTCACGACCCGAGATATTTACAAGATGGGCGTGGGCCAAGTGTACTACACGGGCTGGTGCGACGAGGATGGAAAGCTTCTCGACGATGGCACCGTCTCACGCCTCAGCGATCAGAGCTTCCGTATGACCTCCGCGGAGCCATCGCTCCGTTGGCTGGCGATGAACGCCGTCGGCATGGATGTTAGAGTCACTGAAGTCACCGACCAGGTGGCGGCCCTGAGTCTGCAGGGGCCGAAATCGCGCGCGGTGCTAAACCGCTGCTGCAACGATACGCTCGATGTGCTGAAATATTTCCGGCTGATGAACACCAACATCGGCAGCGCCCAGGTCAACGTTTCGCGTACTGGCTATACGGGCGATCTTGGGTACGAGATTTGGGTCGAGGCAGAACAGGCGCTCCCAGTCTGGGACGCGCTGATGGAGGCCGGTGACGATTACGGCATCACGCCGTGCGGCATCCTAGCCATGGATATGGCCCGCGTGGAAGCAGGCCTCTTCATGGTCGACGCCGACTATACCGCCGCCAACCACGCCTGGATCGAAGGCCAGAAATCCTCCCCGCTCGAAATGGGCTTGGATTGGACGGTCAATCTCAACAAGAAAGGCTATTTCGTCGGCCGCAAAGCTCTGGAGCGGGAAAAAAAGTCGGGCTCGGCGTGGAAAATGGTCGGGCTTGAAGTCGATTGGGTTGGGCTGGAACGCCTCTTCGCCGACGTCGGCCTGCCCCCGCAAATCCCGGGCATGGCAGTGCGCGCAAGCTTGCCTGTGTTCGCCGACGGCAAACAGATCGGTTACGCCTCAACCAGCACATGGTCGCCTGTGCTCAAGAAATACATCGCCCTCGCCCACCTGCAGCGCCCGCACTATGAGCCGGGAACTGTGGTGACAATGGAGGTGACTGTCGAACATCAGCGCCGGCACGCGCCCGCAAAAGTGGTGAAGCTGCCGTTCTACGATCCGGCTTGGAAGAAGAAGTAGCCCCGTGCCATCCAATCATTACGACGCAATCATCATAGGCGGCGGCCACAATGGCTTGATCGCCGGCGCCTACCTCGCGCGCGCGGGAAAAAGAGTTGTAGTGCTTGAACGCCGCGAGATGGTTGGCGGCGCAGCCGTTACCGAAGAGATATTTCCCGGCTATCGCTTCACTGAATTTTCCTACGTAGTGAGCTTGCTCCGGCCCGAAATCATCCGCGATCTCGAACTGCCGCGCCATGGCCTGAAAATTCTACCGCTGCCATCGACCGTAACGCCGATGGACAATGGCGATTATCTGGCCGCCTGGCCCGACCATGAGCCGACGCGGCGTGAAATTTATCGCCATTCCCCGCGCGACGCGGAAGCCGCCGACGAATACGGGCGCACCATGGCCCGCGCCGCCAAGGCGATCAAACCGGTGCTGTCGCTGGTGCCGCCCGATCCCACGTCCATGTCGGTCCGCGACGTGCTGGGGCTCATCAAACTGGGCCAATACGCAAAGAGCCTCAGTGAGAAAGAACTCTACCGTATCGCCAAGCTGGTCACGCAATCCTCCGCCGACCTTCTCGACGAGTGGTTCGAGTTCGACCCGTTGAAGGGCACCAAGTCGGCGAGCGGCATCATCGGCACGTTCCTGGGGCCACGCTCGCCGGGCACGGCGTATGTGCTGCTGCATCACTACATGGGCGAGATCGACGGCGCCTTCCGCGCTTGGGGCTTCGCCAAAAACGGCACGGGCGGAGTCACCGCCGCGATCGCGGCTTCTGCGCGCGCGCTGGGCGCGGAAATCCGCACCGGGGCGTCGGTAAAACAGGTGATCGTGAAAGGCGGGCGCGCCGCGGGCGTGGCGCTGGAAAATGGCGACGAATTGCATTCGCGGGTGGTTATGTCAGCCGCCGACCCCAAGCGCAGCTTCTTGAACTTCGTTGAGAGCAAACACTTCCCCGACGAATTCGTCGAGCAAATCAAGAATTTCCGCGTGCGCGGCTCTTCGGGGAAGGTGAACATCGCACTCAGCGGGTTGCCGCAATTCACCTGCTTGCCTGGCGAGAGCCCGCTGCACCGCGGCGCGATTTCGATCAGCCCGTCCATGGATTACATTGAGCGCGCCTACGACGAAGCGAAGTACGGTCAGTTCTCGAAAAATCCATACATCGACATGATTATCCCCTCGATGATCGATCGCGACATGGCGCCGCCCGGGCACCACGTGATGTCGTGTTTCGTGCAATACGCGCCCTACGACATCGAAGGCGGTTGGGACGATTCCAAGCGCGATTCGTTCGGCGAGACGGTGATCTCAACCATCGAGCGATACGCGCCCAATATTCGGAAAATCATCGTCGGCAAGCAGGTGATCACACCGAAGGACATCGAGCGCATCGCCGGCATCACCGGCGGCAATATTTTTCACGGCGAGCTGCTCCTGCATCAACTCTTCTTCCTGCGCCCTGCGCCGCAATGGGCCGACTTCCGCACGCCGCTGCCCGGTTATTATTTCGGCGCCTCCGGCGCGCACCCCGGCGGCGGCGTCATGGGCGCGGCCGGCAAGATGGCGGCGCAGGAAGTGCTGAAGGATTGGCGCTGATGAACGACGTCATCATCATCGGCGCAGGGCTCAACAGTCTGGTTGCCGCAAACTATCTGGCGAAAGCAGGCAAGCGCGTGCTTGTGCTCGAACGCCGTGCGCTCGCCGGCGGGCAGGCCGCCACTGAATCGTTTGGCGACGGTTTTCGCGTGGACGCTCTTCATGCCGGCGGCCAATTGCGATCCGACATTGTCGCCGACCTCGATCTTGAACGACATGGCTTTCCTGCCTCGGCCAGCGAGCCGCTAATCTCGCTGTTGCCGGACGGGCGCCAGCTTCGGCTCACCGCCGATAGCGACAATGACACGCTCACCTCCATCGGCGCGTTCTCGAAGCGCGATTCCGAGCGCTGGCCCGACTTCGTGGCGTTCATGAACCAGGCGGCGAGCTTTCTCGACGCCGCCTATCGTACGCCGATGCCGCGCCTTCCCAATGTCTCGCTATCCGAGGGCCTCCCGCTTGCGCGGCTTGCCATGAAACTGCGCGGACTAGGTGCGCGCGACATGTTTCGAGTCATCCGCGCGCTGCCAATGTCGGCGCTTGAACTTACTGAGGAATGGTTCGAGTCCGACGTCGTGCGCGCCGCTATCGGCTCGGTCGCCGTCCACGGCGCGACGCTTGGGCCGATGTCTGCAGGCGCTGGCTACACCTTGATGCACAATTGGCTCAACCGTGGCGGCCCCGGGCACACGCGCGTCGAGGGTGGACTGGGGCGCATCGCAGACGCGCTCGTCGCGGCGCTGAAAGCGCGCGGCGGCCAGCTTCGAACCTCCGCCCCCGTGCAAGCCGTGCTGACCGATGACCAACGCGCGAGCGGCGTGCGGCTCGTGAGCGGCGAGGAGATAGCCGCGCCCATCGTCATTTCCGGCGCCGACCCGCGCCACACTTTGCTTGATCTCGTCGGCGCACCCTACCTGCCGCCGGAATTCGTTTGGGCGACGCAATCGATCAAGATGCGCGGCTCGGTGGCCAAGGTGCACCTGCTCACCGACGGCGCGCATGCTCTGCCAGACGGCACGCTGGTGGTGGCGCCGTCAGTCCGCACCATCGAGCGCGCCTACGATTCAGCGAAATACGGCCAGACCTCGCTTGAGCCATATCTCGAGATCACAGCGAACGGCAAAGTGGTGTCGATCCACTTTCAGTTCGCGCCCTATGCTCTGCGCGGGGCCGAGTGGAGCCAAGAGCGCGCGGTGCTGGAGCGCATCGCGGTTGACGCCGCCGCCAGTGTGCTGCCGCAGCTGAAATCGTCCATCCGCGAAATCAGGTCGCTCACCCCGCTCGACCTTGAAGCCACTTATGGTCTTACTGAGGGCGACCTCAATCACGGCCAGCTGATCCTCGACCAGATGCTGTTCATGCGCCCGATGCCGGGCTGGTCGAACCACAAGACGCCGATGGACCATCTTTTTCTCTGCGGCGGCGGTGTTCACGGCGGCGGCGGTATAAGCGGCGCGGCCGGGCGGAATGCGGCGCTGGCCGTGCTCAAGGTAGCCAGGCGGTAAGTTAGCTCGGCAATCGGCCAGAACACGCCACCGCCGAGGCTCCCGACCGCATTGGCAAGCGTTAGGGTATTGTTAACCGGTTAGCCTCATATTCACATTGTCTTCCCTTGGAGACACCCCACCATACCCAACGCCTTCGAGGACCCCGAAAGGGGTCCTCGTTTTATTTGGTGGCGCCATTCCTTTTTGCGCGAAGAAGCCTCTCGCATCCTTTATCTTGGCCACTATTGGTTGGAACGGAAACGCCGCGCCACGTCGCGCGGCCCTGCGCTAGTGCACGTTTGCATTTCCAGGCCGGACACATGAGCGACCTGAGACATAGGTGACGTTTCGTACCGGACACATGGGTAACGCTTT
>CADEDG010000149.1 GCA_902826035.1 uncultured Alphaproteobacteria bacterium | reverse complement strand
GTCGCTGCACGCCCTAACGGTGCTTCCCGCCGGTTGCATCGGAATCTTTAAGGTGTCGGCGTTTGTGTTCGGCGCCGCCGGTCTTCAGGACGCCCATTTCGCCGCGAGCGGGTTGATTGTATTGGCGGGCGCGGCAATGTGCGCCGCTGCCCTGATCGCCCTGTCAAAGCAGGACGTGCGCGAGCGGCTAACCTATTCGTGCCTGGCGCAGTCGCTGGCGGCTGTCCTCGGCGCTCTCCTTGCGCTGCCGGCGGGGTTGTTTGCCGCCGCACTGCAGATCACGGCTTTGATGTGCTCGGCGGCGACATTGTTTATGGCGTCCGGCACGATAGCCGCGGTCACTGGGCGGACACAGGCGGGGGAGTATTCCGGCTTGGGACGCGTCATGCCATGGACGCTCGCGGGTTTTGCGCTTGCTTCCGCGAGCATGGTCGGAATGCCTCCGTTCGCAGGCGCGTGGGCAAAATTGTGGTTGATTGCATCGTCGTCCAGCGTGGGCTTGGTGTGGGTCGCGGTGCTTATCGGGCTCGCGGCGATCCTCACTTTCGCCCACCTTGGGCCGATGGCTGCGAGCGCGCTTTCCGCGCGTGCGCCTCCGGACGCGTTCACGCGCCCCGACGGCGCGTCGTTTCTGCTGGTGGCGCCCGTGGCCTTGGGAGCGGTCGCCACTTTGTCGCTCCTGATCTTCGCTAGCGCATTGTCGGAATTTCTCTCCCCCACTTGGACGCCCTTGCCATGAAAACTCCTCGCGCCGGCGCCGGCGGTCCTTGGTTTGTGGTTTGTGTAGCTATGTTGGCGGTCGGGCTCGGCTTGGAGTTCACATCAGACTCGGTCCCCGTCTTCTGGGTCGGCGCCGAACCTGGGGCAGCAGCGGCGATTGGCGCAGGCGCTGCGGTGTTTGCGGTGATCGCCGCAAATTTCGCTCGGTTTGTCTTGGCGCGCGCAAGAGAAGGTGGCGAGGATGCCGATCGCTCTTAATCCAGGTTTCGTGTTGCTGCTTGCGGCGCCGCTTATGTTGGCGCTGCCGCGCGGTCTTCGCCCGGCCACGATTGCCGTCGCCGCATTTGCGGCGCTTTGGGTTGTGCTGGGTCGCGATTTCGGCGTCGCTGGCTTTATTCGCCAGATGGGAGTGCAGATGGCGACGCTGCAGCTCGATGCGCTCAATCAAGTGTTTGGCATAGCCCTTCTCATAACGTTGATGCTCATCGGCGCTTATACGAGCGGTCGTCAGAACCGTTTCGAGGATGCCGCAATCCTGACCTTGGCTGGAGGCGCGGTTTCGGCGTTGTTCGCGGGCGACCATCTCATCCTTTTTGTCGCCGCGGCTTCGCTCGCCGGACTAGGCGCGATCTGGGTGGTTTTTACATCGTCCCATCCCGATGCGCCGCGCGCGGGCGGTCGCTTTCTGGTCTGGCACGGATTGGAGAGTTTGTTCTTCCTGGTTGGGGCCGCGCTCCACCTGGTGGCGCACGGTGAAGCTGTGTCGGCTCGGGTGGATCCGAGAAGCCTCAGCGGTGGCTTCATTTTCGCCGCACTGCTCATCCGGGTCGGCGCACCGCTGGCGCATGTCTGGTTGAAGGACGCAGTTTCGCGTGCGTCGCCCGCGGGCGCCGTGGCGCTTTCCGCCTTCACCTCGATGCTGGGGGTTTACGCACTCGCACGTTTCTTCCCAGCAGAGCCGATGCTGATGCCGATTGGCGTGGCGATGATCGCGATAGGCGCTCTCTACGCGGTTGCGGAGGACGATTTACGCAGCGCCGCGGCCTATGCGCAGGTTGCCAATATCGGGCTCTGCCTGGCGTTGATCGGGATTGGTTCGCGTGTGGCGCTGGCCGCCATAGAGGGACACGCCTTCACGATCATCATAGCTTTCTCGGCCTTGCAGATGAGCCTTGGCTGCATCGTCCAGGTTTGGGGTGGTGCACGCGCATCGGCGATTGGGGGCGTGGGGCGCAGAGCCCCGATTGCGACCGCGTGTTTGATCGTCGCGGGACTGGCGGTTGCGGGCGCGCCTGGGTTGGCCATGTATCCCACGCTCACCGCGGCGCTGGCAGCCGCTGCGCAATGGGATACGCGGTGGTTGTGGTTGGCTTTTGGCGGACTCTCTGGGGTGTTGTTTGCCGCACTCGTGTTACGGCCGGCGTTGGTGCTCCACCGTGGGGGCGCAAACCCGCCCGAGCCGGTTGCAACTTCGGCATATGGCATGCTGCTGGGGTCAGTTCTGGGCGCCTTCTTTTGCATCGCCATCGGGCTTGCGCCCCAATGGTTGTTTGGACTGACACCCTCGCAACTGAACATGTCGTCGTTCGCGCCGGATCGGTTTGCGCGGCAGATGGCGTTATTGGGCGCTGCGGGCGTGGCGTTCATGTCGATGCACGCGATCGGGCTCTTTCCACGGGAGAGAGGCCTTAGCCTCTTAGATGTAGATGCGCTGTACCGCGGCCCGATTGCGGGGGCCGGTCGTTGGACTGGGATAGTAGCGCTGCGGGTATTCGGCGCCGGGCAGAACGGGATTGACCTGTTGTGGAGCAAAATCGGCCTGGCGGTGGGCGGATTGATGCGCCAGCTTGATCGCCCCTACCGTCCGCGCCTCGCAACAGCAGCCCAATTGGCGGTGTTAGTGGGCTTGGTGCTAGTCGCGGCGTTGGCGGGGTGATCATTCAAGTATAACGCGATTGAGCGCGCGAACATCTTCAATTAATACTTGTCTCCAAGGTGATTGTCCCAATCAGAAGAATATGACCGAAGAAAAACGCGATTTAGTCGACATGGCGACCGAAATCGTCGCCGCCTATGTGGCGGCGAACCTGGTTGCGCCCCAAGATTTGCCCACGCTTATAAGGACCGTGCATGGGGCATTGCGGGAGGTGTCTGGGGCAGCGCCCGCTCCGAACCTGACTGCGGCGCAGGATCCGGCCGTGCCGATCAAGAAATCGATTTCCGCAGATTACATTGTCTGTCTTGAGGACGGCAAGAAGTTCAAGTCGCTCAAGCGGCACCTGCGAACCCGCTATTCCATGACGCCCGACCAATACCGCGCCAAGTGGGGTCTCCCCCACGATTACCCGATGGTGGCGCCAAATTACGCCAAGGAACGATCGAATCTGGCCAAGAGGATGGGTTTGGGGCTTAGCCGCAAAGGCGAATAGCGGAAAAAATTCCTAACAATAGGAAAAAATCTACCCTACACCTGCCTGGCGCCATTATCCTAGGGCGGCGGAAGCCCCCCGAAGAGGGCGTTGGGTGAGGTGTTTGAATGAGCCGTTCGTCGTTTATCGCTGATGACGCCGCCGCGCGTCTGTCGGCCGGGGTCGCGAGTTACGCCCTGTCTGCGCCAGTGCGGGCCGTCTTAGAGCCGCGCCGTGGCTCTGCTGATGTTGCCTTTGCTCGCAAGGTCGCGATGTATCTTTGCCACGTAGCCTTTGAGTTCAGCTTGACGCGGGTGGCTGCCGCTTTCCGGCGCGACCGATCCACGGTCGCACAAGCGTGCCACTACGTAGAAGACCGCCGCGAGGACCCCGCCTTCGATCTTTGGATTTCCGGGCTCGAGGAGATGCTAAGGGACGCTCCTGCGCCTTCTAGGACATTTGTTGAGTCTGAGGCCAAGCCATGACCCCGTGCGAGCGAGCTTTGCTTCGCTTGGCGTTGCCGCGCGCGGTGCTAGCCGAGCGCGATGGTGGCTTCAATGTGTTTCCTAACGGGGACAAGCGGCGCCGTGCGGGACTGAGACTGTCACTCGCCCAGAAGAACGCATTGGAGTCTGCGGGCGCGATCGCCGCCTTGCCCGCGCAGTGCGGCTACGTCATCACCGAGGCTGGTCGAGCCCAAGTGCGAAGAATGCTTAGCGCGCCCGGCGAAGCTTACGCAGCACAGCATGGCCCGGTCGTCGGAAGAAATGTGGTGGATCGCGAAGGCGGCCTCCAGACCGCGAGAGGATACGAACCAAGCCGAGTGCTGCGCAGGTTGGCTGCCCTTCGTGATGCCGACGGCAAGCCATGGCTTGAACACTCAGAACTGTTAGCGGCATCCCGCCTGCGTTCGCACTGGGAGGCGTCGCAGACGGGAATGGTGCGCGGGTCGGACTGGACCGCCCCGCCCAACGCCAAGGGTGCGCGCGGTGCGAGCAGCGCCCAGGAGGCTGCACTCGCCGCACGGTGCGACGCGCAGCGCATTTTCGCTGATGCGCTGGCGCGGCTGGCCGCGCCGTTGCGGCGGGTGGTCGAAGGCGTATGCTTGAAAGAGGAGGGCCTTGAGGAGATCGAGCGCTCGCAGGCTTGGCCCGCGCGCTCCGGCAAACTCGCACTGAAGCTCGGCCTAGCTCAGCTCGCGACGGTGCTTTGAAGCATTTCGTGTGCGCAGGTTTGCATCCGCGTCATCATCGCGAACAACCCGTTCGAGCGTTGCATGGTGAGCGCTTCCTTGAGACCGAGTTCGGTGAAGATCGCGGGTGGGTCGGCCTCGACGATCTCCGCCGGCGTGCGGCCCGAGAATAACCGAAGCAGCAAAGCGATCTCGCCGCGCACCAGATGAGCATCGGAATCGCCACGAAAATAGAGCTTTCCTGGCGCATCGGGATGGCTCTCGCACACCAGCCACACGCGGCTCACGCACCCACGCACGCGGGTGTTTTCAGTGCGCTCTTCCTCGCTGAGGGGTTGAAGCGCTTTACCCAGATCGATGACATAAGCGATGCGCTCCTCCCAGTCGGGGAGGAGCGCAAAATCGTCTGCAAGTTCTTTGGCGGCCTGTGAAACGCTCACGCCCAGGACATGCCCCTGACTTACGTCCGGTGCAAGCTTAGTCGTCGCCGGCGCGTCCTGGCGCCAAGGCGGTGGCGTCAGGCTGAGCCACGGCGCCGATGCAGGTTCCGATGTCGCGCAGACCGTGCTGGCCGAGGCAGAAGGCGTTTTCGTAGCGGAAGCGCGCGGCCGACATGCATTGGTAAAGCTGCAATTGCGCCATCTCGAGGCAGCCGTTGGTGCGCGGATCGTTGATCAGGCGCGAAATCGCGCTTTGATTGGATTCCGCCGCGCCGAGCGCCTGGATGGCCGCTACCGCCGCCATCCGGTCGAGAGCTTCACCGCGCGAAGCGTTCACCCGCCATTGGTAGGTCGCCGGAACCGAGGCAACTTCAACCGTAGCGCCACCCCGCACGGCATCCCAAAAACGGCGTCCGCCGAACGCTGTGGGGTCGCTCGCTGGTGTGAACGTAAGCGGGGTGACCGCTAGGCGCGGGGCGACTTCAGCTGGAACGGCGCCAGCGGGCGCGCCAGTGACGCCAAGCGCCCGAACGCGCTCAACACGCGCGCGTTGTTGCGGCGCAACCGAATTGGCCCAGCGTTGGCGTTGAATGGTCAGCGCCATTTCCTGGTAGCGGTCGGCGACGGCCACGATGCGGGCGGCGTCGGCGTTTGCGGAATCGAGCAGCATGCGCGTTGCTTCGTTGCCGCCGCGCAGGCCGCGGGCGTAGGAGGGATCGGCCGTGACGGCCCAGACAACCGCGTCGCGCCCATAATAGGCGGCGGCGTCGCGGACGCCTTGGACGAATGCCGGCGACTGGGCAGCCGTAGCGGCGCCGTAGGCGACCCAACCACGGGTAAGGGCGTCACGATTATGATGCGCCACACGATCTAGGGCGGTCTCGAGCTGAGCGGCGTTGCCGATGGTGCTCGTGCGGAGTTCGGAGACGTCGCTGTGGTAGGCCGCGTAGGCAGTGATCGCGGAAGTAAGCTCGCTTGGCGCGGCGGCGGCCTGCGCAGGCGCTGCGGGGTCGGCGGGCCTCGTTTGCGCGCTCGCGACGCCCATCAGGGCGACGGCCGCCGTTGTTGTCCAAACCGCAAGTCTTCGCATCAGCTCGGCTCCTAAATATCTGAAATGGCGAGTTCGCTTCCGGCCGCGAGTTCGGACGGGCACCATACCTCGGTCGCGTTAAGAAGTCTTTTACTCGCGGGCCGCCTTTCCGTGTCAACACAACAGGCAGT
>CADEDG010000148.1 GCA_902826035.1 uncultured Alphaproteobacteria bacterium | reverse complement strand
CCTTGGAAGCCCCAGTGGCGGAATCGGTAGACGCAGCAGACTCAAAATCTGCCGTTCGCAAGGACGTGCCCGTTCGAGTCGGGCCTGGGGCACCATACTGCTTCGCTCTGCGGGCTTCGCAACCGTAGTCACTATGTCCAAACCAATCTCAACCGTGCTAGCGCGGGTGCATGCTCACGAACCTCAAATCCCGCACGCTCGAACTCGCCCGCAGCCCCAATGCGGAGCGGACGCTGTTTGCGATCTCGTTCGCGGAGAGTTCATTTTTTCCGTTGCCACCGGACTTGTTGTTGGGGCCGATGGCGGCGGCGGCGCCTAACAAGTGGTTGCGTTATGCGCTGGTGTGCACCATCGCCTCGGTGCTGGGCGGGTTGCTTGGCTACGCCATTGGCATGTTCCTGATGGATTCGATCGGAGGGGCGATCCTCAATTTCTTCGGCTACGCTGGCGACAAGCGCGCCGAACTGGAGGCGCTCTACGCCGAGTGGGGCGCGTGGGTGATCTTCATCAAAGGCCTCACGCCGATCCCCTACAAATTGGTGACCATCGTTTCCGGTGCGCTCGCCTATCCGTTGCATTGGTTCGTGATCGCCTCGATCCTCACTCGCGGCGCGCGCTTTCTGCTGGTGGCCTGGCTGTTCCAGCGTTTCGGCCCGTCGATCGCGCCGGTGATGGAGAAACGGCTGGGCCTGGTGCTGGTGATCGTGGCTCTGGTGGTCGTCGCCGCGATTGTCGCCGTGCGTTTCCTGCACTGACGCGGCGGCGCGCCGCAGACAGGGCGAGCAATTTGAGGCTAGGATGGCGCTGATGTCGATTTCCTCGCTCCGCCCGATCTGGCCCTGGCTGACCCTGTTGCTCTCGGGCGCCCTGCTGGCGGGAGCTCACGGGTTCCAATATCTCGGCGGTTTGCAACCGTGTCCGTTATGCCTGGACCAACGAAATTGGCACTGGGGCGTTGTCGGGCTTTCAATCGCCGCGCTGATTGCTTTGCGCTTTCAGCCGGGCCTGGCGCGCTGGACCGCGGGACTCATCGGCCTGCTGTTGCTCGGCAGTGCGGGCCAAGCCGCCTATCACGTCGCGGTGGAGAACCATTGGGTGATCGCCCAGTGCGATGTGGGCCGGGTGGATTTCGACAATCTCCAATTCGAAATTGCCGGCGACCAGAAGATCGCGCCACCCGCCTGCGATAAGGTGGCCTGGTCGCTCCTGGGCGTCTCCATGGCCGGCTACAACGCAATGCTCTCCTTGTTGGGGGCGCTGGCGAGCATCGGTGTGGCACTCTGGCCGGCGCGCAAGCCGTGACTCGCACGACCCCACCGATGCCCGGCGCGGGCGCGCGCGAGCGCATGCTGGACGAGATGATCCGCGTCGATCACGCCGGTGAATTCGGCGCGGTGCAAATCTATCGCGGCCAGCGCGCGGTGTTCGAGCGTATCGAGGGAAAAGCGCACACGGCGCGCATCATCGCGGAAATGGAGGCGGGCGAACAGGAGCATCTGCGCACCTTCGACCGCCTGATCGCCGAACGCGGCGTGCGCCCGACAATGATGGCGCCGCTCTGGCGCATCGCTGGTTTTGGCCTGGGCGCCGCGACGGCTTTGATGGGGGAGAGCGCCGCGCACGCCTGCACCGAGGCGGTGGAGGAAGTCATCGAGGAGCATTATGCGCGCCAAAGCGCTGCACTCGAGGGTGTGGACCGCGAATTGAAGGGCGTGGTCGATCGCTTCCGTACAGACGAGCTTGCGCATAAGGACACCGCAATCGAACAAGGCGCGCACGATGCGCCGGGTTATCCGGCGCTGTCGGCGCTGATCCGGTTCGGCTGTCGCGCGGCGATCCGTATTTCTGAGAAAATATGAGCGCGCCGCTCGTTGTTCGTGTGGCGGGTGGCGGCGAAACCGCGAGCGTGGCCGGGATACTGACTGACGCTTTTCGCGACGAAGCGGGGTTGAATTATTGGTTGCGGCAGGGGCAGGCCAAGCAGGAGGCCAGGCGGCGTTTCTTTCGTGCGGCGGTGCGCGACGTGGTCCATCCGCAACGCACTTTGTGGTTGGCACAGGCCGAAGGCGATCCTGTCGGGGCGGCGATTTGGTTGGGGCCGGGCCAGAAGGCCTACAATTTCTCGCCTCTCAAACAATTACAGATATTCCCGTTGCTCTTTTCGATCGCCGGGATCGCAGGCGGGGCGCGCGGAACTGAACTTGGCGAGAAGCTTGATGCGCTCCATCCCCATGAGCCCCACGCGCATCTGGTGTTTCTCGGCGTTTCGCCGCATGCGCAAGGACGCGGTGTGGGTTCGGCAATTCTGAAGGAGACGTTGGCGCCTCTGGATGTGTCGGGCACGCCGGCGCTGCTTGAAGCGACCACCGAGCGCAATGTCACGCTCTATCAGCGTCACGGGTTCGACATCGTGGAAAATCTGCGTTTGCCCGATTTGCACGTACGCATCATGTGGCGCGCGCCGCGCCTCTAAAGATCGATCTCCACACTCACTTCCACCTCGTCGCCATGGCCTATCCCCTCCGCACGCCGTACGTCAGCCTTCACTGGCAACAGAAATGCGCCGGCTTTGGCATCCGCGAACACCGAGGTGCGCCATTGGGTTTTGCCGATCACTGCAGTCACGCGCAACGAACCGAACGCATTGCGCAGGCCCTGGCTCAGGGCGCGCATTTGCGTCGAGACGTCCTTCGGTAGCGTAATAAAATGCCAAGCGCCTGTGTCGCTCTGGTGACGCCAAAGTTTGGCGCTGAACTGGAAGCGTGCGCTCATAGTCGCCAGCCGTTTTCAGGCATAGCGCCACGCCTCGCCAGCGGCGCGGAGCACCGCGCGCGCCTTCTGCAGCGTCTCCTGGCGTTCGGCCTCCGCATCGCTGTCAAGCACCACGCCGCCACCGGCCTGCACATAGAGCACGCCGTCCTTGACGATGCCGGTGCGCAGGGCGATGCAGGTGTCCATGTCGCCGCCGGCGCCAAAATAGCCGACGCCTCCGGCGTAAATTCCACGCGCATGCGGCTCCAGTTCGTTGATGATCTCCATGGCGCGAATCTTAGGCGCGCCGCTCACCGTGCCGTGCGGAAAGCCGGCCATCAACGCATCCAGCGCGCTTAGGCCATCGCGCAGCTCCCCTTCCACATTGGAGACGATATGCATCACGTGACTGTAGCGCTCGATGGCGAAACTCTCGGTCACGCGCACGTGCTTCGAACCGGCGTTTGCCGAGGCTTCACCCGCGCCGCCGCGAATCGCGACGCGCCCAAGATCGTTGCGCGCGAGATCAACGAGCATCAGGTGCTCGGCGCGTTCCTTCGGGTCGGCCAGGAGTTCGCGTTCGAGTTCGTGATCCCGCGCGGGTGTCGCGCCACGCGGGCGTGTCCCGGCTATCGGGCGGATGGTGACCGTACCGCCGCGCAAGCGAACCAGAATCTCCGGGCTCGCGCCCGCTACAGCGAAGTCGCCGAAGTTGAGGTAGTATAAAAATGGCGACGGATTGAGGCGGCGCAGCGCGCGGTAGAGCGCGAAGGCGGGGTAGGGAAAAGGCGTCGAGAAACGCTGGCTTGGGACGGCCTGGAATATGTCTCCGGCGCGGATGTAGGCCCTGCATTTTTCAACGAGCGCGCGGTAGGCCTCGGGCGTTGTGTTGGATCGCGGTTCAGCCAGAAGTTCCGCTTCCGTCTGGCGTGCGCGGGGCATGGGCCTGTCGAGCGCACGCGCGACCAACGCGAGACGCTTTTGCGCAGCGGCGTACGCGCCTTCGGCCGATTGTCCTGCACGCTTGCGTGCTGGAGTCGCCAACACGATCTCTCCGGTGACGTTGTCGAAAATCGCGATGCAGGTTGGGCGAACAAGATAAGCCCCGGGCGCCCCGATCGGATCGGGTGCGCAGCCGGGGAGCTTCTCGATTTCTCGCACCATGTCGTAGCCGAGATAGCCAAACAGCCCAGCGGCCATCGGCGGCAGTTCATTCGGCACAGGTAGAGCGGAGCGCGCGAGCACTTTGCGCAAACTTTTGAACGGGGGCTCGCGTTGCGGCCGAAAGGCGTTCGGCGAAAAACCGCCGCGGCTGATCTCAGCTTTCCCCTCGCGCACACGCCAGACTAGGTCGGGTTTGACGCCAATAATCGAATAGCGGCCTCGAAATGCGCCACCCTCGACGCTCTCGAGCAGGAACGCTCCTGCCTTGTCCGCGCCCAATTTCCGCAGCGCCGAGACCGGCGTCTCCAAATCCCCGATGCCCCGGGTCCAGACAATGGCGCCGCCTTGAGCGTAGCAGAAGGCGAATTCTTTGATGTCAGGCCGAGCCTCGCCCGGGTTCATTGGTCCTCTTGCGCGCGAGCGTCGGGGTCGGGAAAGAGGCTGTCGATGCGATCCTGACGACGGCGGACACTGGCGCGCGCGACGATCTCGGATTCCACTGCCTCTCCAAGAGAACTCTCCAGCGAGCGCAGCTGGGCGGCGCGTGCTGCTTCCAGTTCTTGTGGGCGCTCAACGGGGTCGACGCGCTGAATGCCTTCAACGACGCCGATGCGCATGGCGTGGCCGTCGTCGGCAATCTCCACCGCGACGCCTCGATCCAATGCGGCGAATATCTGCCCCGCGAGGCTTTGGCTCAACGCTTGCGCGGCTGCTGCTCGGTTGTAGCTTTGCGAGGCGCGCATCATGCGCAAGCCGCGCGCCCGAGCGACCGACGCCAAAGTCTGTCCCCCGCTTATGTCGGCTTTAATCTGCTCGCCCAGCGCACGCATCAAACGCGAACGTTCGCGAGCAACCCAGCCTCTGGTCAATTCGTCGCGAGCATCCTCCAACGGGCGGACAAAAGAGGGGATAATTCGATCCACCGAAACTACGACGCCATTGTCTCGCTCGAAGTCACTTGCATCGCCTTCAGACAGTCTGAAGGCAGTCGTCAATTCTGCGCGCCGTTCTAGTATGGCGGCGACCGGGCGGCCATCTTGGCCAAGGCCTCTCTCGCTCACCGGCGGTATTGCGACGACCGTCAATCCGCTCTGCCTGGCGGCCTCGGCGACTGTGGCGCCGCCGTCGCGCGCATCTTCGTAGGCGGTGATAGCCGCGCCGATCAGCTGATGTGCTTCGCTTTGAGCCAAGCGTTCTCGCGCTTCCCGGCGGAGTTCCGTAAGGTTGGGTTCAATTGCGGCGGTTATGCTTTCGACCCGCACGGCGGCCCAGTTCAGTCGCCCTTGCACGACGCTGGGCGCCGCACCGGCGCGCGAACTGAACACCGCCTCCGCG
Source organism: uncultured Alphaproteobacteria bacterium (assembly GCA_902826035.1). Taxonomy (GTDB): domain Bacteria; phylum Pseudomonadota; class Alphaproteobacteria; order Caulobacterales; family Aquidulcibacteraceae; genus Vitreimonas. The sequence goes on along the minus strand of CADEDG010000148.1, from coordinate 844 downwards.
ACCGGTGCATCAGGAATGCCTGCACGCGACTGATTTTCGCTGCGCGCGCCCGTCGCGCCGTTGCCAAGTGCAGCGGCGATTGCGGTCGGTTCATCGCCACGCGCTAATCGATCCGCCGCCTGGCGCGCTAGCGCTTCGCTTGGCGCCGAAACCCGACTATAGGTGCGTTTTTCCGGTTGTGCCGCTTCTCCGCGGCGGGCCTCAACCTCTTCATTTAGGCGTTCATCGGGAACCGTAACATTGGCGGCGAAATCCTCGGGCTGTGCGAAAACCAAGCTGAGTGCACGAAACTCCGGCACGCGTAGGGTTTCCTGGCTCTCGCGCCAGAATTGGCTCAGCTGTTCCTCAGTCGGCGGCGGCACTGCTGCAATAGCGGAAAGCGGCGCTTCGGCCACAGATGCCACGCGGGTCTCGCCGTCGTACGCGACCTGGAGCGCGCCGAAACTCGATGGCGGCCTGGCGCCTTCGACCGTGGATCGGATAAACATGTTGGCGTTGATTTCGCCGCCCACCTGTTGGCGGTACTGCGCGTAGGTTTGCCCGAACTCGGCGAGGTTTCGTGTGAGCGCGTCTGGATCGTAGGTTCCACTGACTGGATTCTGGGCCTCGGGACGCTGTGAAATTGCGCTGTCCAGGTCCGCCTCGCCAATGGTTGCTCCAACGGCGTCGAGATAGGAGATGATCGCAGTACGGCTGATCATTTGCTCCAACACTTGCTGGGGTAGGCCGCCCTTTATCGCGGCGTCGCGATCGATGTTGGGGTTCCTGAGCCGTATGGCGCGCAAGGATTGATCGAATTCTCTCTGCAGGTCGCGAGCGTCGATGGAAACTCCGCGCCCCGAAG
>CADEDG010000147.1 GCA_902826035.1 uncultured Alphaproteobacteria bacterium | reverse complement strand
AGCACGGAATAAAAAGCCGAACCGGAAGCGTAAGCTGACCGGGGATTTCGCGCGGCTACGCTATGCCGCCTTGCGCGCCGCTAACCGCGCCAGCACTTCCAGTACCGCGCGCAGCGCTTTCAGGCGCGCGGGCGCTTCCGGCCAGCCGCCTTGCACGACGAGTTTGCCATCGGGCCGCATCTTGTAATCGTCGGGGCGTTCCTGGACGTGGCGTACCAGCGCCATCGGGTCGGGGAAGCCGCCTTCGCGGAAGCTGAGCACCGCGCCTTTGGGGCCGGCGTCGAGTTTCGAGATCAGGCAGCGCCGGCACAGCGCCTTGAGCGAAGCGACCGCGATCAATTGATCGGCTTCCATCGGCAGCGGGCCGAAGCGGTCGATCAGTTCGGCCGCGAAGGCTTCGCGTTCCTGATCGGTGTCGAGTTCGGCCAGGCGGCGATAAAGCGCCAGCCGCACATTGAGGTCGGCGACGTAATCCTCCGGGATCAGCACCGAGGCGCCGACATTGATTTGCGGTGACCAGGACTTTTCGCTCGGCGCATCCTCGCGGCCTTCGCGCAGCGAGGTCACCGCTTCTTCGAGCATGCTCTGATAAAGTTCGACGCCGACTTCGCGGATGTGGCCGGTCTGCTCTTCGCCCAAGAGATTGCCGCCGCCGCGCATGTCGAGGTCGTGGCTCGCAAGCGTGAAGCCGGCGCCCAGATTATCGAGCGAGGCGAGCACTTTGAGCCGCTTCTCGGCGCCGTCGGTTAGTGCCTGCTCCGCAGCGGTGGTGAGGTAAGCATAAGCGCGCAGCTTCGACCTGCCAACACGGCCGCGCAATTGGTACAATTGGGCCAGCCCGAACATGTCGGCGCGGAATACGATCAGAGTGTTGGCGCGGGGAATATCTAGCCCACTCTCGACTATGCTGGTCGAAACGAGCACATCATGAGCGCCGTCATAGAAGCTGGTCATGATCTCATCGAGCGCCCCGCCCGCCATCTGGCCGTGCGCTATCGCGAAGCTCACTTCCGGCACGGTGCGGCGCAGAAACGTGGACGCCTCTTCGAGGTCGGCGATGCGCGGGGTAACGAAGAAGCTCTGCCCGCCGCGATATTTCTCGCGCAGCAGCGCTTCGCGCACGGTGACCGCATCGAACGGCGTTACATAAGTGCGCACGGCCATGCGATCGATCGGCGGCGTGGTGATTAGGCTCATTTCGCGGATGCCGGCGAGCGCCAATTGCAGCGTCCGCGGGATCGGCGTGGCGGACAATGTCAACACGTGAACGTCGGCGCGAAGCTCCTTCAGGCGCTCCTTGTGCTTGACGCCGAAATGCTGCTCCTCGTCGATGATCATCAGCCCGAGATCGCGGAATTGCACGCTCTTGGACAAAAGCGCGTGGGTGCCGACGACGATCTCCACCGTGCCGTCGGTAAGGCCCGCCTTGGTTTCGTTCTGCTCCTTGGTTCCGACCAGGCGCGAGAGCTGGCGCACCCGCACCGGCAGCCCGCGGAAGCGCTCGGAGAAGGTACGGAAATGCTGGCGGCAGAGCAGGGTCGTCGGCGCCACTACAGCCACTTGCCGGCCGGTCATCGCCAACAGGAACGCCGCGCGCAGCGCCACTTCGGTCTTGCCGAAACCGACGTCGCCGCAGATCAGGCGATCCATCGGCTTGCCGGCCGCGAGATCGCCGACCACGTCGTCGATCGCCGCCAATTGATCCTCGGTCTCCTCGTAGGGAAAGCGCGCGCAAAATTCATCCCACAATCCTTCGGGGGGGGTGACCGCTTCGGCGAATTTTGTCGCGCGTTGTGCTGCGATGCGCAGCAATTCCTCGGCCATGTCGCGGAGGCGTTGCTTGGCGCGCGCCTTGCGTCCTTGCCAGGCAATTCCGCCGAGCTTGTCCAATTGCGCTTCGGCGTCTTCCGAGCCGTAGCGGCTGACTAGTTCGATGTTCTCGACCGGGAGATAAAGCTTGTCGCCGCCGTGATAGGCGAGGTCGAGGCAATCGTGGGGGGCGCCTTGCACGTCGAGTGTCTTCAGCCCGTCATAACGCCCGACGCCGTGCTCCTGGTGCACGATCAAATCGCCCGGCGAAAGCGCTGCGGCCTCCGCGATTACGCTCGACGCCTTGCGCCGCTTGCGGGGACGCGCGAGCCGATCGCCCAAAATGTCCTGCTCGCACAGAAACGCGAGCGCATCGGTCTCGAAGCCGTGCTCCAAGGGGAGCACCGCCAAAGCGTGCGCGCCCTTTGGTAATTGCGTGGCTTCATTCCAATTCTTCACCCGTACGACCGCCTCGACGCCGTGATCGCTCAGCACGCCGGCAAGGCGTTCTGCCGAACCGTCCGACCAGGCCGCGACCACCACGCGCTTGTTGGCCTTGGCGAGTGCGGCGATGTGCTTGGCGGCGGCGTCGAATACGTTGGCATCGGCGGTCTGGCGTTCGGGCGCGAAGTCGCGGCCGGCGCGAGCGCCGAGGTTGGTCTTGTGCTTGGCTTCGGTGTCGAAATGGCTGAAACGGCGCACAGGGCGGTCGGCGAGTGCGAGCCTGAGCGCGGCTTCATCGAGGTAGAGCAGATCGGGGCTGGTGGCGCGGAAGGGTGCGGCGCCGCGTGCAGTCGGCGCGGTGCGGCGTGCTTCATAATGATCGCGCGCGGTCTCGACGCGTTCCTTGATTGCATCCTCGGCCAACGCATCGAAAGCGATCAGCGCATCGGTTCCAGCATAATCGAAAACAGTTTCGAGCGTGTCGTAGAAGAAGGGCAGCCATTGTTCGACGCCCTGACGGCGGATGCGCGCGCTGACCGCATCGTAAAGCGCGTCGCTCACCGTGCCGAACGCCTGGCCGAAGCGCTTGCGGAAATGCAGCACCGAAGCGTCGTCGAGCAGCACTTCGCTCACCGGGGTGAGTAATGCGCTCTTGAGCTTGGCGCGGGAAATCTGAGTTTCAGGATCGAAGCTGCGTATAGTCTCGAGCGTATCGCCGAAGAAATCGAAGCGAAGCGGCTCGGAAGCGCCGGGGGGGAACACGTCGATCAAGCCGCCGCGTACGGCGAACTCGCCGGCTGCGCGCACGGTCGAGGCGCGCGAATAGCCGTTGATGCCGAGATAATTCTCGAGCGCGGTCATTTCTAACTCATCGCCGGTGCTCGCCGCGAACGCGCCGTCGCCGAGGCGTCTGCGCGGCGGCGCGCGTTGGGCCACGGCCGAGGCGGTGGCGATCACCAGGAGCGGCGGCTCTCCAGCCTTGAGCCGCGCCAATTGCGCCAAAGCGGCGCACCGTTGTGCGGCGACAGAAGCGGCCACGGAGATGCGGTCGTACGGCAAAGTGTCCCACGCCGGCAGCCGCAACGTGGCGAGGTTGGGCGCAAAAAAGTGCGCCGCCGCCTCGAACTGCGACGCGCGGCTTTCGTCGCGCGCAACAAACAATGTCACCCCGCCGCGCAAGCGCGCGGTCTCCGCCAATGCTGCGGCGTCCACGCCCTCGGGCGCGCCGGTGACAAGCAGCGCCTCCTTGGCTTTGGCCAGCGTTTCGATCAGGCGTAAAGGGATCGGGGGTGCGGTCACCGGTTGCGGTCGCCATGAACGAAGGCGCGAATCGCCTCGAGGATCGGGGTAGCGTATTCCTTGGGCGCCGGTTCGAAGCCCACGATCCAAGCGTAGGTCATTTGATCAGGCGCATCGAGCAAATGTTCGAACTGGGCCAGGCCCTCCGGATCCAGCGTCGCCAAATTTCGATCCGCGAATCCGCCTAGAATCAAGTCAATCTCCCGGAAGCCTCGCCGCCAGGCGCGGAATTGGAGTTTCTTGCAGCGCTCGTCCATGGGGTGGCGGAAGCTCATTTCTGGGGCGGGAGGGGCCGCGCTATAACCCATTGCAGCGGCCATGTCAGCGCCGCCCAGGTATGCATGAAAGACGCAGCCATTTCCCCCTTCCTCACCCCCGCCAGCGCCCCCAAGGGCGCGCGCAAGGAGACGATGGATTTGATCGCCAAAGTGGCGGGCGGAAGGCTGGTGCGCGACCTCGTGTTCCTGGCCCCCAATGCCGCTATTGACCGGCGCCTGCGCGTGCCGATTGCGGAAACCAATGACGGCGACATCGCCACTATAGAGGCCGAGGTCGACGGCCACATCCCGGCCTTCAAGTCCGCGCCGTACCGCATCCGCCTGCGCGACGAGACCGGATTCATGTCGGTGGCATATTTCCGTGGCGCCGAAGAAATGTTCAAGCGCATGTGGCCAATTGGGCAAACGCGCCTCGTCAGCGGCAAGATCGGCATCTACGAGGGCATGCGCCAGATGTTGCACCCCGATTACGTGGTCGATCCGGCGAAAGGCGAAGCGCCGCCGCCGGTTGAGCCGGTCTATCCGCTTACGCAAGGTTTGCCCGGACGTACCCTGCAACGGACCATTGGCGCAGCGCTCGACACGCTGCCCGAGACGCCTGAATGGCTCGAGCCGACGACGGTAAAAACGCACGATTGGCCGGACTTCCGCACCGCCCTTGAGCACCTGCACCGGCCCGCTTCGCCGGAGGATGTAGCGCCGCAGAGCGCGTTCCGTATGCGCTTAGCCTACGACGAATTGTTTGCGCGACAATGTGCGCTTCGGCTCCGCCGCGCGCATCGGCGCAAGGAGCCTGGGCGCGCGATCATTGGCGATGAGCGCTTCACGTCCAAACTGCTCGCAAGCTTACCCTATGCGCCGACAGGCGCGCAGGCGCGCTCCGCGAAGGAGATATTCGCCGATATGGGCGAACCTGCGCCGATGCTGCGGCTGCTGCAGGGCGATGTCGGCTCGGGCAAGACTCTGGTCGCCGCACTGGCGATGGCGCGGTCGGCCGAGGCCGGATTGCAGAGCGCCCTGATGGCGCCGACCGACCTGTTGGCGCGCCAGCACGGGGCGACCCTTGAACCGCTGCTTAAGGCGGCTGGCGTCTCGATGGCGGTGCTGACCGGGCGCGATAAGGGTGCGGGTCGGCGCGAGATATTGGCGCGCCTGGGAAGCGGCGAACTCTCCGTCGTGATCGGCACGCATGCGCTGTTCCAGGAAGAAGTCGCCTTCCGCGATCTCGGCCTCATCGTCATCGACGAGCAGCACCGTTTCGGCGTGTCCGACCGCATGCGCATGGTCGCCAAGGGCTTTGCCCCGCACGTGCTGGTTATGAGCGCGACGCCCATCCCGCGCACGCTGGCGCTCTCCATGCATGGCGATATGGACCTCTCCGGGCTCGACGAAAAGCCGCCAGGCCGCCAACCAATCCGCACCGCGACCATGCCGTCCTCGCGCATGAGCGAAGTAATGGAAGCGATCGGCGAAGCGCGCAAACGCGGCGAACGCGCCTATTGGGTGTGCCCGCTGATCGAGGAGAGCGAAGCCATCGATCTCGCCGCGGTGGAGGATCGCCACGAGGCGCTCAGCGCTTATTTCGGCAAGGGCGTCGAGATCGTTCACGGCAAGATGGCGCCAACCGCGCGCGAGGCGGCGATGGATAGGTTCCGTTCCGGCGAAGCGTTCCTGCTGGTGGCGACCACCGTGATCGAAGTTGGTGTCAATGTGCAGGAAGCGACGATCATGGTGATCGAGCACGCCGAGCGCTTTGGCCTGGCGCAGCTGCACCAATTGCGCGGCCGGGTCGGGCGCGGCGACAAACAGGGATCGTGCGTGCTGTTGTGGAAACCGCCGCTCGGAGAGAACGCGAAGGCGCGGCTCGATTCATTGCGCCGCAACGATGACGGCTTCGCCATCGCCGAGATCGATTTTAAGCTGCGCGGCGCCGGCGACATGCTGGGCACGCAGCAGAGCGGGCTTCCGCCATTTCGGCTGGTGGTTCCCGAGGCCCACTCAGATTTGCTTGGCCCCGCCGACAAGGAAGCGCGCCTCGCAATAGAACGCGATCCGGAGCTTGGCGGCGAGCGCGGCGAGGCGATCCGCCTTGTGCTTTCGCTGTTCGGCTATGCGGAAGCCGCGGAACTGGCGCGTAGCGGGTAGGGGCGCCGCCCCAAAGCACTTGCCAATTGACACCAGCTTTCCCGCCTCATACCTGACGCCCTCGCCCTTGGAAGCCCCAGTGGCGGAATCGGTAGACGCAGCAGACTCAAAATCTGCCGT
>CADEDG010000146.1 GCA_902826035.1 uncultured Alphaproteobacteria bacterium | reverse complement strand
GTCGGCGTAACGGCTTGCGGGCTGGGGACGAAAACGCCACATGAGCAGCGAGGAGACGCGCGATGGCCGACACGAAAGAAAAGACGCCGGTGCTGGCGAGCTTCCAGGATTTGGTCGCGCATTTCGAAAAAGGCGCAAAACCGGATCGATCGACTTGGCGCATTGGCACCGAGCACGAGAAATTCGCCTTCTACAAGGATACGCTCGAACCGGTTCCCTATGAGGGCGAGCGCGGCATTGGCGCTCTGCTCAATGGTCTTGCGGAAAACTATGGTTGGCAACGGGTCATGGAAGGCGCGAATATTATCGCGCTGAAGCAAGGCATGGCGTCGATCACGCTCGAGCCCGGCGGGCAGTTTGAGCTCTCCGGCGCGCCGCTGGAGCATTTGCACCAGACCTGCTCCGAAACCGGAACCCATCTTTCGCAATTGCGCGATGTCGCTGGAAAGCTCGGCATCGCGTTTCTGGGGCTTGGCTTTTCCCCGATCTGGTCGCTCGAAGAAACGCCGATTATGCCCAAGGGCCGCTACAAGATCATGCGCGACTATATGGGCAAAGTCGGGCGGCTCGGACGGCAAATGATGTTTCGCTCCTGCACGGTGCAGACCAATCTCGATTTCGCTTCCGAGAGCGATATGGTGAAAAAATTCCGCGTCGGCCTGGCGCTGCAGCCGATCGCAACGGCGCTGTTCGCCAACTCGCCATTCGCAGAAGGCCGGTTGAACGGTTTTCTTTCTTATCGCGGTCACATCTGGACCGATACCGATCCCGACCGCACCGGCATGCTGCCGTTCGTGTTCGAGAGCGGCATGGGCTTTGAGCGCTACGCAGCCTACGCGCTCGATGTGCCGATGTACTTCGTCTATCGCGACGGCAAATACATCGATTGCTCCGGCCAAAGCTTCCGGGCGTTCATGGATGGCAAGCTGCCGGCGCTGCCGGGCGAGCGTCCCACCGAGAAGGATTGGGAAGATCACCTCACCACGATTTTCCCGGAAGTACGGCTGAAGACGTATCTCGAAATGCGCGGCGCCGATGCGGGGCCCTGGTCGCGGTTGTGTGCGCTGCCAGCGTTCTGGGCCGGCATCTATTATTGCGACGCGGCGCTCGAAGCGGCGTGGTCGCTGGTGAAGAGCTGGACCGCGGAGGATCGCGAGAGCCTTCGCCGCGCGGTTCCGGTGCTTGGTTTGAAAGCGCCTATCCGCGGCGTCACGGCCCGCGACATCGCCCAAGCGGCGCTGGCGATTTCGCGCCAAGGGCTCAAATCGCGCGCGCAGCTCGATTCCACCGGCATGGACGAAACTCATTTCCTGGCCGAGCTCGACGATATCGCAACGACGGGCGTTACCGCGGCCGAGCGTTTGATCGAGCGCTATCGCACCGAATGGGGCGGCGACCCGCGCCGAGCCTTCGAAGCTTGCGCTTACTAAATTTCACGTAAGGCGCCGCGCGAATTACAGCGCATTAACTCCATTTCAACTTGGGCGTGTGAATCTGATGCGGTTAATGGAGCCCCCATGCCGCTGAGCATTCTCGTTGTCGAAGACCACGACGTAAATCGCGAGATGATCTGCATGCGCCTGCGCCGCGTCGGCCACGATGTCGCCGAGGCGCGCAACGGCGCCGAGGCGGTCGCCATGGTGCAGCAAAGCGAGCCTGACATCATTATCATGGACCTCTCCATGCCGGTGATGGATGGGATCGAGGCGTGGCGCATGATCGGGGAATTGCTCCCCGAACCTCCGCCGGTCATCGCGCTCACCGCTATCGCGATCCGCGACGTGCAGCTCACCTGCGACGATCTTGGTTTTGGCGCCTATCTGACCAAGCCGGTCGACTTCGCTGCGCTGATGGCGACGATCGGGAGATTAACAGGCGGGGAGCGTGCGGTCGCAGTTTAGCTGGCGCGGCGCACGAAAATTGGCCCTTCTAGGACCGCCGGCGTCCTCGCCGGCATCGGCGTTCGCTACCGCGCAGGCGGCAGCTTGTTCGCGCCACCGCATGCCGGCGAGGACACAGGCGGTCCTAGAGTGCATCCGATTTCTCACTCGATGTTCGCACGGCTTTGACAAAGCTTGCCGTGCGCGCATGCTGCTCTCGTGCGCCTTACCTATCCGATCCTGACGCCGCGATTGCGGCTTGAGCCGGTGACGCCTGCGCTGGCGTCGGCAGCGCGCGAAGGCCAGTCGGCGTTCTCCGACGAGATAGGCGCCGAGGCGCCCGACGATTGGTGCGCCGGCAGTCTGCGACTGGTGGCCCGTTCTGGCGGGACGGGATGGGGGCATGCGTCGCCGACTCGCGTGGTGGCCATCCATCGCCGTGATGGCGCAATTATCGGCGACGTGCGCTTCGAGCCGCCCATGCAGCAATTTCGCCATCTGGGCGACGTCGAGATCGGCTATGCGGTTGCGGCAAGCCGGCGGCGTCAAGGCTACGCGACCGAGGCGACGGGCGCATTGATCGAGTGGCTCGGCGCGGAAGCCGGCGCTGGAACTATCCTCGCCGGCTGCGACAAGGGCAATCGCGCTTCGGTCCGCACCTTAATGCGACTGGGCTTCCACCTCGATTCGACCCCGGGACGGGTGTTTTGGTGGGTATTGCCGGTTGCTTCGGCGACGAACGCTTGAACCTTACCGCCTTGCCATGCTTCAAGCGATGGACGGGACAACGATGCGCTTGGCCTAAACGCCTGCGCGCACCCTGAAGGGGAGAGATAAATGACCGCGACCGCAGCCGCCTCCGGCGCCGCCAAGGGCGACGTGCTCGGGCATCCACGCCAACTCTGGATGCTGTTCATGACCGAATTCTGGGAGCGCTTTGCGTTCTACGGCATGCGCTGGGCGTTGACGCTTTATATCGTGGCGGAATTCTTTGGCGGGGCCGCCTCTGGCCAAGGTTACGCCAGCCGCACCTACGGCGCTTTCCTGGCGCTGGTCTACGCCACCGCCATTTTCGGCGGCTACGTAGCCGACCGCGTCATCGGCTATCAGCGATCAATTCTGCTGGGCGCGATTATCACAGCGGTCGGGCTGTTCGCGATCACCGTGGCGGACCAACAAGTGTTCCTGTTGGGGCTTGCATTCGTGATTGTCGGCAACGGCCTGTTCAAGCCCAACATCTCGACCATGGTCGGCAAGCTCTACGCCGCCGACGATCCGCGCCGGGACCGCGGCTTCACCATTTTCTACATGGGTATCAACGCGGGCGCCCTGGTGGCGCCGCTGCTCACGGGTTGGTTGGCGAGCGAATTCACCAACACGCCAATGGAGCAAAACTACAAAGCCGTGTTCATTGCGACCGGCGTCGGCATGATCATCAGCACCTTGTGGTTCTGGTTCGGCCGCCGCGATCTTGGCGATATTGGCAAGCCGCCGGCCGAGCGCAATGGCGTGACCTCGATGCTGATGGTTCTAGTTGGTTCGGCGATCGCTGTGCCGATCATTTATTATATGATGGCGGGCGGGTTCGCAGAGGTGGTCGCAGACGCGCTCATCCAGCTCAATCTGATCAAGCCGGAACTGGTGGCCGGAAGCGAGGCGATCGACTACGAGAAAACACTATCCGCCGCGACGGTGCTGGCATGGCTGCTTGGCACGCTGTTCGTGGGGCTTGGCGTGATGCTCCTCGCCGAAGCGATGCGCGAAGGCAAAGTCTCACGCGATAAAGTCATCGCGATGATGGTGCTGTTCACGTTCAACATCTTGTTCTGGTGCTTCTTCGAGCAGGCGGGTTCATCCTTCAACTTCCTCGCGCAGAACGTGGTCAATCGAGATTTCGGCGGCTGGGAATTCCCGGTCGGTTGGTTCCAGTCGGTCAACCCCGCGGGCATCGTGTTGCTCGCTCCGGTCGTGGCGGTGATCTGGGGAATGCTCGCCGGCATGAAGGCGGAGCCGTCTATCCCGCGCAAGTTCGGGCTTGGTTTGATCGGCAACGCGCTTGGCTTCTTGGTGCTGATGTACGCGCTAAGCAGCCTGGTTTCCGAAGTCCCAGGCGCGGACGGTGCGATGATCCAGCAAATCCCGTTCTGGCCGCTGGCGCTTTGCTATGTGTTCCAAACGGTAGGTGAACTTTGCTTGTCGCCGATCGGGCTCTCGATGGTCACCAAATTGGCGCCGATGAAATATGTTGGCCTCGCGATGGGCGGATGGTTCTTGTCCACCGCCATCGGCAACAACCTCTCGGGCATATTCGCCGGGGAAGTAAGCGGCGAAGCGGGGCTGACGGTGGCCTCGGCGCTGTCGGGCTTCACCTTTAGCTTCTACCTGCTCCTGGGCGCAGGGGTGGTGCTGTTCCTGATTGCGCCGATCATTCAGAAATTCATGCACGGCGTTAAGTAAGTAAATAAAATCAATCGATTAATGCTTAAAGCGCCCGGCCAAAGCCGGGCGCTTTTTCATCTCTTCTGGAGAAACTTGCCCCTCACCGTAACGAGCCATTGCGCCCGGGCTGGTTTCCGGGTGTTGTAACGGGAGGGCGGGCGTCCGCCCCTGGTTCCAGTCCCCTGCCTTACCGCCGCCGTAATGCTGCGCGGGTCCGGCCTTGGTTCGGCGCTAGGCTCGTGAGTCGTCGGCGCTCGCCAGGGTTGCCGCCAGAGGAGGTGTCTCGATGTCCCGGCCCCGCACTCCCCGCAAAAAAAAGGCGGCTGACGTGGTGGTGGGCCGCCCGGAAGTAACCGACCTGCTGCTCGGCTGGAAAAGCGACGAGCGCAAGGACCCGATCGGCTTCGGCGCGCCTCGTGCAGCTGAGCCTGCGCCTGAAGGGGAAGCGCCTATAGGCTATTCCGAGGACCGCCATTTGGTGACCATCGCACCCACGGGCGCGGGCAAGGGGCGGGGGATCATCATTCCCAATCTGCTGCGCTTCGAGGGCTCGGTGATCGTCATCGATCCCAAGGGCGAGACCTGGCACGTCACCGCCCGGCGGCGGAAGGAGATGGGCCAGGAAGTGCGCCTGCTCGACCCGTTCGGCGCGGTGTCGAAGAAAACCGACAGCCTCAACCCGTTCGATCTGTTCAATCGCCCCGGCGCATTGCTTGACGCCGACGCGGAAATGCTTGCCTCGCTGCTTGCGGGCGATGTTGGCTTCCACAAGGAGCCGTTCTGGGACAATTGGGGCCGCTCGCTGATGTCGGGCGTGATTGCGGCGGTCGCCGAGACTGCGCCCAAGACCGAGCGCCATTTCGGCCGCGTGCGCGAAGTGCTGATGAGCGACGACGCGGTCTATAATCTCGCTGCGCTGATCGAGAACAATGAGGGCCTCAACCGGCTCTCGAAGCAGAACATCTCCTCGTTCCTGCCGATCACCGAACAGACCCGCTCGGGCATTCTCTCAACCGCGCAATCGTATCTGAAGGTCGTGAATTCAGACTCGGCGCTGCGGTCGCTGTCGAAATCGACCATCAACCTTGACGCAGTCCGCCGCGGCGACCCGATGACCATCTACATCGTCATCCCGCCCGACAAGCTCGAGAGCCACGGCGCGCTGCTGCGGCTTTGGGTTGGCGCGCTGATGTTGACGGTGATGGGCCGCAAGCGCCGGCCAAAGCGCTCGACCTTGTTCCTGCTCGACGAATGCGCGCAGCTCGGCGAATTCGGCCCGCTGCGCCAATCGATGACGCTGCTGCGCGGCTACGGCTTGCAAGTGTGGCCGTTCTTCCAGGATCTGAGCCAGCTGCAGCGGCTCTACCCAAAAGATTGGCGCACCATCTTCAACAATGCCGGCGTATTCCAGCTGTTCGGCGTCGCCAACCATTTGATGGCGAAGGAAAGCGCAGAGTTGATTGGCGACATCGACGCTGACGTGCTGCGCAACATGGCCAAGGATCGTCAAGTGATCGCGGTGTCCAACCAGAAAGCGATGAGCGCGCGGCTGCCGGACTACCTCGTCGATGCGCCCTTCGCTGGCCAATGGGATCCCAATCCCATGTTCGAGGTCGATGGCGCAACGGTTGCCAAAAAGCGCGGCGGACGCGGGCGGTGACCGTCAGGGCACATCGGGGACACACACTCATTTGAACTCCTGTGAGAGATTGGCGGCGGTTGCGCGATGAGTGTGTGTCCCGGCGCTCCCGGCGCTCCTCAATTGCGGGATAAGTCCGCCCCAACCCCGCGAAAATTCGCTCGCGGCCTTGAAAATCCAGGTTTGTACAAAAATCTATCCGACCGAGTTCGCGCCGGGCCATACTCATCCTCGTCTT
>CADEDG010000145.1 GCA_902826035.1 uncultured Alphaproteobacteria bacterium | reverse complement strand
GCTTGCACGATGGCTGGCGAGATTAAGGAGATGGGAACCATGCGCGTCCCAGCACGGTACATTCTGGCGGCAATCGCGTTCGGCGTCGCAGCTTTAGGCTTCGTGCTGTTGCCGGTCGAGGCCAAGGCCGATTGTATAGGCAATTGCGCGCATGCGCCGCCGGCCTGCAATCATGGCTGCAATCCCCCGCCGCCCCCGCCGCCGCCTTCGAATTGCTGCCGGCCGCCGGTAGTGGTGGTTCCGCCCCCGCACGTGCCGCCCCCGAATATCGTCATCATGAATCCCGGCGCGCGCGCATCGGCTCAATCGAGCGCCATCGCGATCGCCGTCGCCAATGTGCATGCAGGCGACACGATCATCCGGCAGAACACGATGGTGGAAGGCGGCGGTGCGGGCGCTTCCGCCGCGGCCTCGGCAATGCTTGCAGTCACCGAAGCCAGCGTAACGACCGAAACGGCGATGCGTGAGCGCGACCTATTGGTGCAGGCGATTTGCCTCGACGCCACCGGCAACCCGCATCCGGCCTCGCAGACTTTCGCCGGTCGGGGCGTCGCCGCTGATTTCAGCGGCGAGATTTTCCGTTGTATGGCTGGAACGCGCATGCGGGCGACGGTGGATGGGCGCAGCGTCGATTGCGCGACGGGCGAAGCGCTTCGGTACGAGAATAGCCAGATCGTTTGCCGCCAGCAGATCGCACGGCGCCCATGCAACGAACGATCTCTGTTGCGTCGGTTTGGGCCTGGCGAGAAACTCGTACGCATCCACGACACCCAAACGCGCGAAGCCCGCAGCGAAACCAATTTCAGCGCCGCCATGACTATGGACGGCGGTGTCGGCCAGGGGATCTGGTGACCTAGCTCAAGTTCTTACTGCTCCTCCCAACCTCTACCCCCGCGCAAGCGGGGGTTCTTTTTTCTATCCAATTAAGATACTGGCGACTTCTTCGCCGATGGCGAGCGAAGAGGTGAGGCCTGGGCTTTCGATGCCGAACAGGCAGACCAGCCCCGCCATTCCGTGCGCGCTGGGATCGTCGATCATGAAATCGCTCTGCGTCTCGCCGGGGCCGTGGATTTTCGGGCGGATGCCAGCGTAATCCGGTGTCAACGCGCCGTCTTGCAGGCCTGGCCAAAATTTGCGCACCGCTTCGTAGAAACTCTCGGCGCGCGCGGGGTCGACGCGGTAGTCCTCGCTCGACACCCATTCCAGATCGGGGCCAAAGCGGGCGACGCCGCCTAGGTCGCGGCGATAGTGCGTGCCAAGCGCGCCGGGGATCGGCGGCGGGTAAATCAGCCGCGAGAATGGCGCCTTTGCGCCGGCTAAAGCAAAGTAATTTCCTTTGGCGAGATATTGTTTGGGTATGCGCTCTGGCGGATAATCCTCAATCGCGTGCGCGCAAGCTTGCGCCGCCAGGCCGGCGGAAATCACCAGGTGTGGCGCGCTGATCTGTGTAGGCGCCTCGCCGCCAACTTTGATGTCAAATTCTCCGGCGCGCTTGCTCGCGCCCAGAAACGGCGACTTGCAGACGATAACGCCGCCACTCGCTTCAATTTCTCCGCCGAGCGCGTCCATGTAGCCGTGCGCGTCAAGGATGCCGCTCTCAACGAATTCCACCGCCGCTGCGGCGCGCAATTCTGGTTCCAGCGCGCGCGCCTCGGCGCCGCTTAGCCATCGCACCCCTTCAACGCCATTCCGCTCCGCGCGCTTGGCGTATTTCTCGATTGCAGGGATGTCGCCTTGATTGGCGGCAACCAGCAACTTGCCGCATTTGCGATACGCTACCGCGTGCGCGTCTAAGAATGGATAGAGCAGGCGTCGCCCCTCCACACAAAGGCGCGCCTTCAGCGACCCCTCGCGATAATAAAAGCCAGCATGGATGACTTCGGAATTACGCGCCGAGACGCCGGTGCCGATGCGCTCTTCGCGTTCGAGTACAAGCACGCCGTGGCCGCGCCTAGCCAACGCGTACGCGCAGGCGAGGCCGACCGCGCCGGCGCCAACGATCACCGCGTCGAAGTCGCTCATGGATCACTGCCTTAAAAACATGGTGAGCGCCCCGTTAAGAATTCGCTCCCAAAGCGGGGGTTAAGTGAACTGCAATTTGTCGCTGCTAGCATATTGGATAGAGACGTTTGCCAGTGATTCAATTTGAAACCGCCTCAATGCGCGCCGCGGCGCGGGCCCATGTCGAGAGCCTGAAATGGCGGCTCGCGGTGTGGAGCGTGTTCGCTCTTGGTGCGGCGCTAGCGTTAAGTTCGTTTGCCGCTGGAGCCGCTTGGCTGCTCGCCGTAGCGCTGTCGATGGGCTTCGACGCCATGCTGGGCAGTTCCTATCTGAATGCGCGCCGCGCCAAGGAGCAGCGAACTAGCGGCGCACTGTTTGTCTGGGGCTGCGCCTTCAGCGCTTTGGTTTTTTCGGCGATGCCGCTGTACCTGGTCGCGCAGGGAGGCGGCGCCGGGCGCGTGCTCGGAGTGCTGATGGCGGCGAGCGTGTTTGTTCGGGTGCTGCTGTTTCTGTCCCGCGCTCGTGGGTTCATGTTGATCGTGGGCGCACCCTCCGTGTTGTGCCTTCTGGCGATGCCGTTTCTGCCGATCGAGGCCGCTCAATCCAATCCCTTGCAGAGCGCTTTGGCCGTAGGATGCGGCGTGCTTGCGTTCCTGGCTTATGTGGTTCGCGCGACCCTATACCAGAACGCCATGTTGGAGCGGGTCGGCGCTGCCCATGCTCAGGCCAAGCAAGAGCAACAATTGGCGCAAGCCAAGTGCTCGGAGGCCGAGGAGGCCAACCGGGCGAAATCCGAGTTTCTGACTGTGATGACGCACGAATTGCGCACTCCGCTCAACGCCGTCATCGGCTATGCCGAGATTCTCAGGGAGGACCTGGGTGTAGGTCAGTCCGACTCTGTCGCCGATGCCGAGCGAATCGAGAGATCGGCGCGTCACTTGCTCGGGCTGATTGATCGAATTCTCAATTATGCTGGCGCCGATGCGGCGACGGCGGGCGCCATCCGGGCTGTTGACGTGCGCGCGTTGCTGGAGGTCCAGGTACAATCCTTCCTCGATGATATGAATCTCGCTGGAAACCGCGTGTCTTTGTTGGTGGCGCCGGGGGCGGAGCAAACGCTCAGCGATCCGGTTCGGCTCGGAGCATGTGTTGCCGCTTTGCTCTCTAACGCCGCCAAGTTCACCAAACAGGGATTGATTGCGGTTACCGCCGAGCGCCAAGACAATCATCTCGTGGTAAGCGTTTCCGACACTGGTCCGGGGATCGCCGAAGAGGAGCTGCCCCGCCTTTTTGCACCATTTTCTCAAATTGGTGATGTGCGCACCCGCGCCGAGGGCGGAGTTGGGTTAGGACTTGCGATAGCGAGACGCTCAGCGAACCTGCTCGGAGGCGACATTTCAGTGCGCAGCGAACTGGGGCGGGGATCGACCTTTGTCATCCGTTTGCCTGACGCGCCGCCGACTGTCGCCACCGCACGAGCGGCTTGAACGCAGCGGAGCGTTTGTCTATATAGTGGAGCTCAACCATAGAGTTTTTCGATGGAAAAATTGCCTGCGTCCTCACTGCCCACGTTGCGGCAACTGCAGTTTTTGACGGCGATTCAGGCCCAAGGGAGCTTTATTGGCGCCGCAGATGCTGTGGGCGTAACGCAGCCGACATTGTCAGCGGGAATTAAGGAATTGGAAGCCGCTCTCGGCGCGCTTTTGGTCGAGCGAGGCCGTTCCGGCGCTGTTTTGACGCCCGCGGGCGAAGAGGCGGCGGAGCGTGCGGCCACGGCTCTTGCCGAGGTTGAGGATCTGGTTCGGGCGGTGCAAGCGGCCGCAGCGCCGTTTAGCGGCTCGTTTCGGCTCGGCGCGATACCCACAATCGCGCCGTTTTTGCTGCCGCGCCTTTTGCCCGAGTTAAAGAAGAAGTACCCGGTGTTGCGTCTGCAGATGCGCGAGGACCTGACCGCACGATTAATTGGCGATCTGCGTTCGCGCGCGCTTGATGCCGCCATCGTCGCTTTGCCCTATGTGACGCCGGGGGTGGCCGTCGAGACGGTGGCGGAGGACGAGTTTTTTCTCGTCTGCCCCGAAGGGCATGGGCTGGCTGCGCGGAACGACCTAAGGCCCGAACATCTGAAGGGCGAAGATGTATTGCTCTTGGACGATGGCCATTGCTTGCGCGACCACGCGACATCGCTTTGCACGCTGACGCCCGGGCGTCGTCAGAGCGAACTCGGCGCGACCAGCCTGCACACCTTGGTGCATATGGTCGCCGCGGGGATGGGGGTTTCGCTGCTGCCCAAGCTTGCAGCCGACGGCGGCGCCGCGGCTGGCGCGCGGGTGGCGGTTCGCCCGTTCGCAAGTCCGGCGATCGGGCGATCCATTGGCGTGGCGTGGCGCGAGGGTTCGCAGCGTGAAGCCGAAGCACGATTGCTCGCCCAGCATCTGCGCTCTATTCTCGCTTAAGAGGCCGGCCAGTCGGGTTTGGACAGACGCTTCGCCAGATAGGGCAGACGGATCACTAGCCACAGCGCTGACCAGACATTCCCCAGCACGAAAACCGGCGCCGCCCAGAACGCCGCCGTCAGCCAGGATCGTTCGGTCAGAAATACCAGCGTCGCCAACAACAGAAAGCCGAGATAGAGGTCGGCAAGCGCGGCGATGCCCCACGGCAGCGTAGTGACGACGTCGAACTGATCGAAGAAGCCGCCATGCAATTCATGTTTGGCCAGCGCCGCCCACAGCACCAGCCCCAGCAGCGCCAGCCCCAAGACCCCTATCACCGCACGCATCACGTTCATACGCTCACCCTTGCAACGCTTGTCCTAGCGCGTGAGGGCAAAATCAAGCTTGTGGGGCTGCGAGGGCTGATTCCGCTTTTGCTCACGCGTGCGAGCCTCTAAAGCCGGGGCATGTTCAAACGCTATTTCACGCTCATCGTACTTGCCGCCATGATCCTTGGTGTCGGGGCCGGCTATGCGCTCAATGTCAATCTGGGCGACGTGACCGCGAGCCTTCTCGGATTGGGCGGGGTCGCGCGGGATTCCATGTTTGACGCCAATGGCGCGGTGCTGAAGGCCAGATTGGCCGAGATCGCGGACCAATTCTCGCTTATCACCGACATATTCCTGCGCTTGATCAAAATGATCATCGCGCCATTGGTGCTTTCAACCCTGGTGGTGGGCATCGCCCACATGGGCGGGACCGGCGGGTTGGGGCGTGTGGGTTTGCGCACGCTCGGCTGGTTCATCCTGGCTTCGATCGCATCGCTGTGCTTGGGATTAGGCTTGGTGCACCTACTCCAACCGGGCATCGACACCGGACTCACCTTGCCGCCTGCGGACGCCGATAGCGGCATCCAGGCGGCGGCGGTGAATTTGAAGGATTTCATCACGCACCTGGTGCCGAAGTCGATTTTCGAGGCGATGGCCAACAACGAAATCTTGCCGATCGTCGTGTTCTCGGTGTTTTTCGGCGCTGCGCTCGCAGCGCTTGGCGCGCCGGCGAGGCCGGTGGTGGATCTGGCCGAACAAGTCTCGCACGTTATGCTGCGCGTGACTGGCTACGTGATGATGTTTGCGCCGTTCGCGGTGTTCGCCGCCATCGCCTCCACCGGGGCCGAGAACGGGCTAGCGATCCTGGGAACCTATCTCAAATTCATCGGCGGATTTTATGTCGCGTTGGTGACCCTTTGGGCAGTGCTCCTGCTCGCGGGGCTAGCGTTCGTTGGGGGGCGGGTGTTCTCGCTGCTTGGCTATATCCGCGAGCCCATCCTACTCGCCTTTTCGACCGCCAGTTCGGAAGCCGCCTATCCGCGCACGTTTGAGCAATTGCAGCGTTTCGGCGCTTCTCGCCGCATCGCCGGCTTCGTCTTGCCGCTGGGCTATTCGTTCAATCTCGATGGTTCAATGATGTATTGCACGTTCGCGGTGATGTTCATCGCCCAGCTCTACGGTATGGAATTGAGCGTCGCACAGCAGGTGACGATGTTGCTCCTGCTCATGGTGACCTCGAAGGGCATGGCCGGGGTGCCGCGCGCGTCTCTGGTGGTGATTGCCGCGACCTTGGCGCAATTCAATCTGCCGGAAGCGGGATTGGTGCTGATTCTCGCGGTCGATCATTTCCTCGACATGGGCCGCAGCGCCACCAACGTCGTGGGCAACTCGATCGCGACCCTGGTGGTGGCGAAGTGGGAAAAAGAACTAGGCCCAGCGCGCGAGAACATCGACTCGGCCGGAGGTCCGCCATTGGAAGCAGCGGGTGATACCGAAATCGGGC
>CADEDG010000144.1 GCA_902826035.1 uncultured Alphaproteobacteria bacterium | reverse complement strand
ATCCCCGGATGAATGCGCAGCATTCAGTCCGGGGCCCATAAACACGAACCGTTCGCGATCTTGGGCCCCGGAATTGCGCTTCGCGCAATCCGGGGATGGGTGGTGACGTGATTCAATCTGGTGAGAACAGGCTCGAGCCATCACCGCAGCGCCGTCATCACGTAGGCGGCGCTTGTGTTTTCCGCCGCCAGCGCCGCCATGACCTTGGCGGAATCCACGGCGCCGTCAGTCCATAGCGTCTCGCCATGCATGCCCGAGGCGACAAACAGGCAATCGAGCCCCTCCGCGGCGGCGCCTTTTACGTCCGTGCTGATCCCGTCGCCGATGCAGAGCACCCGCGCGTCGGCCTGCAAGCCCAGGGCGATCAATTCTTTCCGCGCCAGATGGTAGATCGGCGCATAGGGTTTTCCCGCCATCACCGTCCGCCCGCCGAGCGCTGCATAATCGCGCGCCAGCGCGCCGGCGCACCAGATCAGCTGCTCGCCGACGCGAACGATGATATCGGGATTGGCGCACAAGAGTTCGAGATCGCGGTCCTGCGCGTTACGGAGGATGTCGGCATAGACCTCCGGCGCCTCGTCATCGTTGTTGAGGCCGGAAATGGCCACGAACCGCGCATCGTCGAGCCCAGATTGGCTCAATCCCAGCCCTTCCCACAGCGAGGCATCGTGCGCGGGGCCAATCTTGTACATTGGGCCAGGCGCGCGCGCGGCCAATTCGGCGCGGATGGCGTCGCCGGAGGTGACGATCGCGTCCCATGCACCGCGCGGGAAACCAAGCCGATCGAGCTGGCCGGGGATGGGGCCGCGCGGCTTTGGCACATTCGTCACCAGCACGACGGGCTTGCCGCGCTCGCGGAAGCATTGGAGCGCCGCGGCGGCTTCGGGAAAAATTTGCCGGCCGTTGTGGATGACGCCCCACACGTCGCAAAACACCGCGTCGTACTCACTCGCGATATCATCGAAGGAGGTTAGGGTTCGCATCAGCGCAGCGCCGCCAGGATGCGCCGCACGTCGGCTTCCGCGTGCGCCGGATTGGCGTCCGCTGGCGAGTTCAGCACCAGATCGGCATAGGCGCGCTGCGGCTCGACATGGAGGTCATGCATCGGGCGCACGTTAGCGAAGAATTGCGCCAGCACCGAGTGTGCCGAGCGGTCGCGCGTCTCGACATCGCGGATCATGCGCCTTCCCAAGCGCAACGCCTCGTCGGCGGCGACGAACACCTTAAGGTCAAACAACGCACGCAGGGCGGGCGACGTCAGCAGATGGATGCCTTCAACAATCAGAGCCGCGCCGGGTGCAACCCGCTCGGTCTCGCTGCGGCGGCTATGGTCAGCGAGGTCGTAGAGCGGTTTATCGAACGCCCGACCTTCGCGAGCCAGGGTAAGGTGCTCGCGCAGCAAATCGTGCTCCTTGGCGTCCGGGGCGTCGAAATTGTGGGTCTCGGCGTCGAAGTTCGGATAGAAGCTGCGGCAGCGATAATAATCGTCCTCCGCAATCAGCGCCGCATCGAGCTTTACCGCCAGCGCGCGCGCCAGCATTGATTTGCCGGCGCCGGAGCCGCCGGTGATGGCGATGATGCGGGTCATATTGGGGAATAGGGATTAGGGGTTGGGGAATGGGGTGGGCAAGAGCATTTGCGTCTGTCCACCCTAACCCCCAATCCCTACCCTAATCCCTAGCTCACGCTACCCGTCCGCTTTGCTTGGTGAAGAGCGCGCGCGGTGGCGTCGTTTCTTCCATCAGGCTTTCCTTGATCGCGCGCGGCGCGCCGAACAGGTGCCCTTGGCCGAAGGGGATGTCGAGATCGAGCAATTCCGGGACCGTGGTTTCCTGTTCGATGCGCTCGGCGATCAGATCGATGCCGTACCGTTGGAACACCGCCGCGATGTCGGTGGCGGCGATTTCGCGGGTGATGGCCGAGCGCGGGCGGACGCCGCGCTGCACGATCTGTTCGCTGATGATGCGCGCAGGCATCTTCACATAGCGTACGCCAGCGCGCTCCAGATCGGGAAGATCGATCTCGGCGTCGGTGACCTTATCGATCGAGAAGCGGAAGCCGAGGTCCACGAGCTTTGCCATGGCGCGCGCTTCGGTGGAGGTGCGACCCTGATAGGATGCTTGCGGTATCTCGAAAATCATGCTGCCCGCGAGGTCGCGGTTCTCGCGCATAAAGTCGAGGAATTGCGGAAAGAAGGTCTCGTCCGCCAGCGCGCTCGGCGAGAGATTGCAGAAGATGCCAATGCGCCGATCCTGCTTCATCAATTTGCGCACGATCTGCACGCAGCGGAACAACAGCACATTGTCGATGGTCGACATCAGCCCTGCCTGTTCGGCCGCGGGAATGAATTCCTGCGGCATGATCAGCCGGCCGCTTGCGTCCTTTAGGCGAGTGAAGCCCTCGTAATAGGCGGTCTTGCGCTGTGGCAATTGGACGATCGGCTGCAAGTGCAGCTCAATGCGATTTTCCAGCAGCGCCTCACGCACCATGTCCATCGGCCCGAGCGCTGCGCCCGGCTTGATCGGCGTGATGTTGCCGGCGGCTTGGATCGTGTTCATGCGCGCATCCATGGCTGCGCCCAACTTGTCGACGATCTGGTCGATGAGCTTGAGTTCCAGCGGCGCACCAGTCGGTTGCGCCTCGATCTGGCGGTGTGCCGGCGGACCATAGGCGATCTGCGCCTCGATTTCTTCAAGTCGGGTTTGCATCGCCTCGAGGTTGGCGGCGGTTTCACGCTGCGCGCCGCGCACGCGCTCGACCTCCGTTTTGATGCGCTTCTCGGCCCCGCCGACGCGTCCGGCTGCGGCGCTTGCGGCGATCCCGGCATGCGTCACCGCGCACGCCGTAAACAGCGAGAGCCCGCCCATGAACGCCGAACCCGCGTCCTGTGCGCCGACCTGGTTGAGCGCGAGCCCGACCGCAAGCGAGATCATCGCGTACGCCACGTAGAGCAGCACATGGGTGAAGATAGGCATTTTTTGCCGCCTCGAATCTCTAGCAGCCCATGGGATAGGCGAGGCGGTTAATAGAGTCTCAATTCTCGCTAATTGTTCCCGTTGGCGAACAACATCGCCGCTTGCGCGAGATAGAGCGCGCCGAGTGCCGTCACGATTCCGCGCGTCCATTTGAGGAAGCTCTTGTCGCTCATCGCGTCAAGCACGCGCGCGCCGACTTCGCCGCCCAGCATCGCGAGAGGGGCCGCCGCCAGGAAGAACCAGAGCGGCGACAGGCCGGTTGTTTCGGCGGCGAACAAGAAGGGGGCGCCGTAGAAGGCGATCTTGGCGAGGTGCGAGAGCACCTGCGTCGCCGCCTTGGTGGCGACGATCTGGTGGCGGGTGAGCGCGGTGCGGATGAAGAAGATGTCGAGCAGGGGCCCTGCGACCCCGGCGGCGACGTTCAAGCCGGTAACGCCAAGCCCGCAGGCGAAAGCGTGCGGTGCGCGCGCGGCATCGAGGCGCAGCATATCCTTCGGCAACCAGGCGAGCGCTGGGACCAGCCCGAGGAGCAGGTACACCCAAGCTTTGCTCGGCGCGTAGGCAATTAGCGCCAGCGCGCCGCCCGCGACGGCAGAGCCAAGCGCGTAGAAACCGACAATGCCCCAGCGAATGTGCCGGCGGTGCAGCACGCCGCGCCAGCCATTGGAAACGATCTGCACCGCCCCATGCGTTACCATCGCCGCCGACACCGGCAGCGCCAAAGCAAGCGCCCCCATCAGCATAAGCCCGCCCGCCATGCCGAACACGCCCGAGATGGTGGCGGTGATGAGGACGATTGCGAGCAGGGCCGTGTGGATCAGCATTGGGAAATCCGTGCGCGGTGCGCGCGCATGAACCCTCGCCCCCCGAAACGGGGGAGAGGGCAGGGTGAGGGGGCAGCGCCCGTGTGTGTCCGTTGGAGCGCGCGAATACGCCGCCGGCGGCGGCGCGCTCCTGGCGTCCGAGAGTCGCGCTCCACCCTCACCCCAATCCTCTCCCTCCCAAAGGAGGGCGAAGGCGCGCGCCTGCGCCACGACATGCGGGACCCCTGATTCAAATTTGGAAAACGGCGCGGCGGGGAGCGCCCCGATGGCCGCAAAGGGCGCACGCGTCAGGGGGCAAAATAAACTGAATTGGACTAGGCGCAATAGGGGCGAAGCCTAATCGAGCGCCGCTAACCGCGTTTCAATCCGCGCCTTCAATTCCGGCCAATCCTCGCGAACAACAGAAAACCACGCATTGTCGCGCCATGTGCCATCCGGTCGGCGCATTTGCTTGCGCATTACGCCTTCGAACGTGCAGCCGAGCTTCAGCATCGCGTTGCGCGAGTGCATGTTGAGCGCATCGGTCTTCAGCTCCACGCGCTCGGCGCCGCGCGCGAAGGCGTGGCCCAGCAGCAGCAGTTTGGCGGCGGGATTGATCGCGGTTCCTTGCGCTTCGCGCCGATACCAGGTGCCGCCGATCTCGACGCAAGCATCCTTGGGCCGGATATTGATGTAGCAGGACTGTCCGACCATAGCGCCGTCCGGCGCGATCACCGCATGAGGTATCCAGCGGTCTTCCTCTTGTTCGGCGCGAAGCTGATCGAACCAGGCGCCATAGCCGCGCTCGGCGATCGGGTAGGGCATGTGTTTGAAGATGCTGAGATCGGCGTGGGCGGTCGCTGCAAGGCCATCCCGGTGGCGCTCCTCGAACGGCTCGAGACGCACATGAGCATTCGCCAATGTCGCAGCGGAAAGTTCCATAGCGGCGTTGCCCCCCCGTTGCCCCCCATGGCGCGGAGCTTTAGCGTGAGCGCTCGAAGCCCGCCACCGGCCAGGAGATCACAATGTATTTCGAACATAGCGAAAAGGCCCAGTCCTGGATCGACCGCGTGCAGAAATTCATGGACGAGCACATCTATCCTGCGGTCCCCACCTACGAGGCCCAGCAGAAGGAGGGCGGGCGCTGGAAAGTGATCCAGGTGGTCGAGGATTTGAAAGCCAGGGCGAAGGCGCAGGGCTTGTGGAACATGTTCATGCCGCCGGGCAGCAGCCATGCGAACGTGGACGACACTTTCTCGTTCGAAAGTCCGCGCCTCACCAATCTTGAATACGCGCCCTTGGCAGAGATCATGGGACGCGTGCAGTTTGCCTCGGAGGTGTTCAATTGCTCGGCGCCCGACACTGGCAACATGGAAGTGTTCGAACGCTACGGCACTCGCGCTCAGAAGGATAAATGGTTGAAGCCGCTGATGAACGGGGAAATCCGCTCGGCGTTTCTGATGACCGAGCCGGCGGTGGCCTCATCCGACGCGACCAATATCCAGTGCGAAATTCGCCGCGACGGCGATGAGTACGTGATCAATGGCCGCAAATGGTGGTCGAGCGGCGCCGGCGATCCGCGCTGCAAGGTCGCCATCCTGATGGGCAAGACCAATCCGGATAATCCCAAGCACAGCCAGCAAAGCCAAATCCTGGTGCCGCTCGATGCGAAGGGCGTGAACATTCTGCGTCCGCTCACTGTGTTCGGCTACGACGACGCCCCGCACGGCCACATGGAAATCGAGCTGAAGAACGTGCGCGTTCCAGCGTCGAACTTGTTGCTCGGCGAAGGCCGCGGCTTCGAAATCGCACAGGGCCGGCTGGGTCCAGGCCGTATCCACCATTGCATGCGCACGATCGGCGCCGCTGAAGCCGCGCTCGCTGCGCTGTGCAAGCGCATCACCACGCGTGTCGCCTTCGGCAAGACCATCGCCGAACACAGCGTCTGGGAGCAGCGCATCGCTGAAGCCCGCACCGACATCGAGATGAACCGGCTCCTCTGCCTCAAGGCCGCGTACATGATGGATGTCGCCGGCAACAAGGTCGCCAAGAACGAGATTGCGATGATCAAGCTCGCGGCGCCGCGCATGGCGCTAAAGATCATTGACGACGCCATCCAAGCCCACGGTGGCGCAGGCGTCTGTCAAGACTTCGGCCTCGCCAAGTCCTACGCAGGCATCCGCACGCTGCGCCTGGCCGACGGTCCGGACGAAGTGCACGCGCGCTCGATCGCGCTGCAAGAACTCGGCAAGCACGGCTGGACCGGCAAGCGCGCGAAGACGGAAGGCGAGAGCCTGCCCGGCATGCGCTAATGGGTTTTGCTTGGGGGCTAAGTGCGCTGGCGTTGCTGCTCGGCGCAGGGCTCGGCGTGCGCGCGCTGATCGACCCGGACTGGGCGGCGAAGTTCGTGCGCCTGAAGCCTGACGAGCAAGGCGGCGGCCAAGCCGAATTTCGCGCGACGTATGGCGGCGTCTTCGTCGGCCTGCATCTCGTCGCGCTCGTGTTCACGCTCTTCTATTTGTGGGGCGGTGAGTACGTCATCGGTGTCTGCGCCACTGGC
>CADEDG010000143.1 GCA_902826035.1 uncultured Alphaproteobacteria bacterium | reverse complement strand
GCGCCGTAGGGAAACGGAACCAGCAGCGAGATATCGCCATTGGCGGCGTAAAGATGGAGATGCACCGGCCCAACGCCCGCATGGATGACATGGTCCCAGAGATTGTCCCGCGAAATCCCGGCGACATCGAGCATGACATCCACCGTGCGCGCCTCGGTATCCACCGAAACGAGCGCCGCGCCCGACGCCATCGAGCCGGTGATCGTCGGCGCCTGGTTGCCGTTAAGCGCGGCGGTGAAACGCAGCGTTTCCGCCGAGGCCGGCGCAACGGCCGCAATCGCGGCGCAGGCAAACAGCACTGCTCTCAACATGTGGTATCTCCTGCATCTCATTCGGAACATTTTGTCGTCGCGGCATGAGCGGGTCGATGCGCCTGCGACGAACGGCAAGCGTCTCACGATCACGGAAGCGTGAGCGCGCTAGAGCGGCGTCCACTCCTCGTCTGCCGGCAGCGGCGCGAAGATGTCATCCAACATGGCGTCGGTGACGCCGGCAAGCGTAGGCGGGGCCCAGCGCGGCTTGTTGTCCTTGTCCACAATCAACGCGCGCACGCCTTCGATGAAATCATGACGCTGCACCACGCGCGCACCGATGCGATATTCCTGGCGCATTTCATCGGCAAAGCTCGTCATGCGCGCACCTTCACGCAATTGGCGCAATGCGACCTTCAGCGTTTGCGGCGATTTGGTTGCAAGGGTGGCGACCTGCGCCTTCGCCCAGTCTGAGCCATCCGCCTCAAGCGCGGCGATGATCGCTTCAACGCTGTCCGCCGCGAAGATGCGGTTGATGCGCTCGATATTCTCCGGCGTGAGTTCGCGCGGGTTGCCGGCGCCTTCGCTGAGCGCATCGAGACCGCTTGCAAGCGCTTTTTCCGCGTCATGCGTGTGCACAGCGCCGGCGATCTGCGCTCGCGCGGGGCCAAGCATTTCCGTCGGCAAATAGTGCGTGGCGATACCCGCGATCAAGCAATCCGCCGCCTTGAGTCGCGCGCCGGTGAGCGCGAGCCATGCTCCGATCTCGCTTTGGCCGACTTGCCCGTTGGGTTTGCGTGGCAAATACCAGCCACCGCCGACATCGGGAAACAAGCCGATGCCGGTTTCCGGCATGGCGTAGGTGGTGTTCTCGGTGGCGATGCGGAAGCGCGCCGGCATGGCAATGCCAACGCCGCCGCCCATGGTTACGCCATCCATGATCGCGATCACGGGCTTGTTGTACGTGAAAAGCAGATGATTGAGCTGATACTCAGTGTAGAAAAATTCGCGCGCCTCGCGCCCATCGCCCTTGCCGGACTCCGCCAACATGCGGATATCCCCGCCCGCGCAGAAGCCGCGCGTCCCGGGCGCGTGCTCGATGAGGATCGCCTTTACATCGGCCTCGTCGCGCCACGCGATCAGCGCCTGGATCATGTTGCGGCACATATGCGTGTTGAGCGCATGCAGCGCCTCGGGACGGTTGAGCGTCAGCGTGGCGAGGCCGGAGGAAACGGAGCTGAGGAGGTCAGTCAAATTTCATCTACCTATCAAATTTCACACCGTCATTCCGGACGCGCGAAGCGCGATCCGGAACCCAGGGGCGAGCGCACAATTCTGTCACCCCCTGGGTTCCGGGTTCGGCCTGCGGCCGCCCCGGAATGACGGAGCCTCTTACTGTACGGAACGGAGGTGAGGGGTCAGTCATCGGACGCCGCTGAGCTCCCGCTCTTGTTGGGGCCGAGTGCGAAAACAATGCCGCCTGCCACCGCGCAAAAAACAAGCACCACCGACCAAGTCACGGCGTGAACGGAAAAAGCGCCGTGGTTGAGAATTGCAAGGTATAGCGTTGCCCACGAAAGTGGCGCAACGATCACCAAACCGACGCAAACAAGAGTTGCGCCAAGCACAGTATGGCCCCTGCTACACGCCCACCAACCGGGAAGCGTCGCCACGAGCGACGGCGCCAATACGTCATTGTAGATCAATGGATCCATCACCGCATCGTCGGAATCACTGGACCATCCCGGCAATCAAACTTCATTGAAGCCAACCGCGCGACTTATAGATGAAGCGACATGCCGGTGGGAGCGCCAACATAGCTCCACCTGTAGCCAAGGTGTACGCCACGCCCGACCCGATATAATCGCTTGGATCGGCAAAGAACTCGATCATGACCCACCACATCACCAACGGCGCAATCAAACACCCCACAATTGTGGCGGCTGCAGAAAAGTATCTCCGAAGCCGCAGGCATTCAACCAGTAGGAGCGCTGCTGGCACGCTACACAGCCCGAGGAACAAGGTAATTATCATCCGCCCACACGAGGCATAACGCCACCGTCCATCACCGCATCGTCGGAATTACAAAACTCTGATCGCCCACATCGCCTTCCGGCCAGCGCGCGGTCACCGTCTTCACCTTGGTCCAAAATTTCACGCCTTCCATGCCGTGCTGGTTGGTGTCGCCGAAGGCGCTGCGCTTCCAGCCGCCGAAGGTGTGATACGCGACCGGCACCGGGATCGGCACATTGATGCCGACCATGCCGACGTTCACGCGCGCCGCGAATTCGCGTGCGGCGCGGCCATTGCGGGTGAAGATGGCGACGCCGTTGCCATATTGGTGCTGCGACGGCAGCGCGAGGGCTTCCTCGAAACTCTCGGCGCGCACGATTTGCAGCACCGGGCCGAAGATTTCTTCCTGATAGGTCTTCATTGAAGTCTTGACGTTATCGAACAGGCTCGGCCCGACGAAGAAACCGTCCTCGTAGCCCTGCAGCTTGAAGCCTCGGCCGTCTCGTACAAGCTCGGCCCCCTCGTCCTTACCGATGCGGATATAATCCTCGATCTTGGCCTTGTGCGCCGCGCTCACCACCGGGCCGTACTGCGCGTCAGGATCGGTGGAGATGCCGACTTTCAGGCGCTCGATCTCCGGCAACAGCCGCTCGCACAATTCGTCGGCAGTTTTCTTGCCCACCGGCACGACGACCGGCAGCGCCATGCAACGCTCGCCAGCCGAGCCATAGGCGGCGCCAACCAAATCCTTCACCACCTGATCCAAATCCGCATCCGGCATCACCACGCCATGGTTTTTCGCCCCGCCCATCGCTTGCACGCGTTTGCCGTTCGCGGTTCCGTGCGAATAGATGTAGTGCGCGATATCGGAGGAGCCGACGAAGCTGATTGCTCTGATTTCCGGGTGCGCGAGGATCGCATCCACGGCTTCCTTGTCGCCATGCACGACATTGAGCACGCCTTCCGGCGCGCCCGCTTCCATCATCAGCTCGGCAAGGCGTACAGGAACGCTCGGGTCCTTCTCGCTCGGCTTCAACACAAACGTGTTGCCGCACGCGATCGCCACGCCAAACATCCACATCGGGATCATGGCGGGAAAATTGAAAGGCGTGATCCCGGCACAAACGCCGAGCGGCTGGCGCATCGAGTAGACATCGATCCCCGGCCCCGCGCCTTCGGTGTATTCACCCTTCAGCGCGTGCGGGATGCCGCAGGCGAACTCGATCACTTCGAGCCCGCGCTGAATGTCGCCCTTCGAGTCCGCGATCACCTTGCCGTGCTCGGAGGAAAGCAGCAGCGCCAATTCGTCCATGTGCTTTTCCACGAGGCCCTTGAACGCGAACATCACGCGCGCGCGCCTCTGTGGGTTAGTGGCCGCCCAGCCGGGAAACGCCTTCGCCGCGGCCGCTACGGCGGCGTCCACGGTTTTTGCGGTTGAGAACGCGACTTCCGCCTGCACAGCGCCAGTATTGGGGTTGAACACCTGCCCTTTGCGCGCCGCGTCGGCGACGGATTTGGAATTGATAAAATGGGCGATGGCGCGCATGGGACGGTCTCCGAGGGGCTGGAAATTTGCCCGACCTTATGACGGCAAATCGCGTCAGCGTCCATGTGCGTCACCGCGCCGCCTGAACGGCGCGCGCGCGCGGGCGTAGGCTACGGCCATGAAACAGCTCCTCGCGCTTGCCCTCGTCGCCTTCGCCATCGCTTGCGGCCCTTCGCAGACCGCGCCGTCGCACCCCGAAGTCACGACCTTGGAGGTGCGCGACGCATGGGCTGCGCCTACGCCTGGCGGCGTCGATATCGCGGGCGGTTATGTGACTATCGTCAACGGCACGGACGTAGACGAACGGCTGGTTTCCGCGTCCAGCCCGCGCGCGGGGGCGGTGGAGATCCACGAAATGAGCATGGACGGCAATGTTATGCGCATGCGCGAGATTGAGAGCGGCCTAGTCATACCGCGCGGCGAGACCGTATCGTTCCAACCGGGCGGATTGCATCTGATGTTCACTGGCGTGACGGCGCCCTTCGTTGCGGGCGAGGAAATCCCGGTCACGTTGACGTTTGAGCACGCAGGCGTGCGCGAGGTGCAGTTCCCGGTACGCACCAACGCGATGGGGCATTGAAGTCCTATACTGCCAGCGGCAATTCCGTCGTGTCCTTAAGATACTCCAACACGATGGAGCTCTCCATGTGCGCAATGGCTTTGCAGCGCAGCAACTTGGATTGAACGATTTCCTGGAAATGAGGCAGGTCGCGCGCAGCGATCTTCACCAAGTAATCCGCCTCCCCGGTCAGCATGACGCACAGCGTCGCTTCCTCCATGCGCTGCACCACATCGCGAAACGCGCGCACATTTTCCGCCGAATGATCGCGCAGGCGCACGCGGATGATGGCTGCACAGGTAAGGCCGGCGCTGTTGGCGTCCACCAGACCGACCACCGCGCGCAGCACGCCCGTTTCCTTTAAGCGCGCGATGCGGCGCGAAACCAGACTTGCAGAGACGCCGGTCTGCTCAGCCAATTCCGCCTGGGAAAGGGAGGCGTCGCGTTGCAGGGCGCGGAGCAATTTGCGGTCGGCGGCGTCCAGCGGAGACACTTCATGTTTCATGCATACCGAGTATCATTTCTGCACTGTTCATGCAAGACAGGGCCATTGCCGGTGATCTTTGTCGCTGATTTTGCCTATAAGCCAGCGTATTCATGCGTCCATGAGCGCCAAGTCCAAAGCCGCCCGCCCGCAGCCGCAGACCGATTGGAAGCAGGTGGTCGCCTTGGTGCATTGCTCGCGGGCGATGGACGCGATTGAGGAGACGAAACTCGTCCCGGAGAAAAAGATTTTCTACCAATTCAGCGCGCGCGGTCACGACATGGCGCAAGTGCTGTTGGGCTTGCAGCTTACGCACCCCAAGGACGCCATCTGCGGCTATTATCGCTCTCGCCCCATTCTGCTTGCGCTTGGCGTTGTGCTGGAGGACGCGCTGGGTTCAGCCATGGGCCGCGCAGGCGGATACTCCGACGGGCGCGATATCGGGGTGGTGTTCAACTATCCCAATCCGAACGGCGCGTCGGCGTTGCCGATGTGCGGCGGCGTCGGCGCACAATATACGCCAACAGCCGGTTATGCGCAGGCGATTGAGTATCACAAGAATGTGCTGCGCGACCGCGCCTATGAAGGCGCCATCGGCGTTGTTCTGGGAGGTGATGCATCCGTTGCAACAAACGGCTTCTGGTCCGCGCTCACCATCGCGACAACGCTGAAATTGCCGATGTTGTTTTACGTCGAGGACAATGGCTACGGCATCTCCACGCCCGGTTGGTTGCAAACTCCGGGTGCGAACATCGCGAAAAATCTCGCCAATTTTTCCGGGTTGAAGATTTTCGACGGCGACGGTACGGCCCCGGAAACCGCGTCCTACCTGATCCGTGAAGCGGTGTCGCACACGCGCGCCGGGCGCGGCCCTTCCTTGCTGCGCCTCATCGTACCGCGATTACAGGGACATTCGTTCCAAGATACGCAAGCCTACAAATCCGAGGAGGAAAAGGCGGCCGAATGGGCGCGCGATCCGCTGCCGAAGCTGAAGGCGCATCTTGTGCCCGCTCAAATGAGCGCGGAAGAATGGGACGCGTCGGAGGCGGAGGCGGCCGAGAGAGTGGACCGCGCGGCGCGGATTGCGGACCAACGGCCGGTGTCCGAAGCCGCAAACGTTACGCGGTTCGTGTTCAGCGAAGGCGATGCAAGCGGCGCGCCGTTGTTGCAAGACGAAGGCGGCTTGTGGAATGCCGGTTATGTCTCACCACCCACGAGCGACACGCCCGCGCCGCAAGGCGCGCGCATCAACATGATCACCGCGATCCGACGCACGCTCGATCACGAATTAGCGATCAACCCGCGCGTGCTGATATTCGGCGAAGATGTTGGCCCCAAGGGCGGCGTGCATGGCGTCACGCTTGGCCTGCAAGAAAAGTATGGCGCCGAGCGCGTGTTTGACACCTCCCTCTCCGAGGAAGGCATTATCGGCCGCGCCGTCGGCATGGCGATCGCAGGGCTGATGCCCGTGCCTGAACTCCAGGTCCCCACATATGCCGATCCACCATGCCAACAC
>CADEDG010000142.1 GCA_902826035.1 uncultured Alphaproteobacteria bacterium | reverse complement strand
ACCAGTTCCAAGTGATCCTGAAGCCGAACCCGCCGGACCTGCAGCAACTCTACCTCAACTCGCTCGCGCGCATCGGGCTCGATCCATTGCTGCACGACATTCGTTTCGTCGAGGACGATTGGGAGAACCCCACCGTCGGCGCCTGGGGGCTTGGGTGGGAAGTCTGGTGCGACGGCATGGAAGTGAGCCAGTACACCTATTTCCAACAAGTCGGCGGCCTCGATGTGCGCCCGGTCTCGGGCGAACTCACCTACGGGCTGGAGCGCCTGGCTATGTATGTGCTGGGCTATGATCGCGTCTACGATATGCCGTTCAACGCGCCCGACAGCGCGTATCCGCTCAGCTATGGCGACGTGTTCCTGGAAAACGAACGCCAGCAATCGCGCTTCAATTTTGAACTCTCCGATCCGGAAATGAATCTGCGCTGGTTCGCCGACGCGGAAGCAACCGCAACGCGCTTGTTGAAAGAGGGCAATGTGCTGCCGGCGTTCGACTACACGCTAAAGGCGTCGCACCTGTTCAATCTGCTCGATGCCCGCGGCGTGGTGTCGCCGACCGAGCGCCAAAGCTTCATCGCGCGGGTGCGGGAGCTGGCGAAGGGGTGCGCGAGCGCTTGGGCGGAGGGGCAAAGCTAATGCCCCAACTCCTGCTCGAATTCTTCTCCGAGGAAATCCCGGCGCGCATGCAAAAGCGCGCGGAGGAAGATATTGCTCGTGCGTTGGGTGAGAAGCTGAAGGCCGCGGGGCTTGAGGCGAAAGTGATTAGGACGTTCTCCAGTCCCCGCCGCATCGGCGCAATGATCGATGATTTGCCGGCAAAAGCTTCCGATGTGAGCGAGGAGAAAAAGGGTCCGCGAGTCGGCGCGCCGGAGCAGGCGATCCAGGGTTTTCTGAAGAGCGCAGGGCTCGCTTCCATCGAACAAGCGCAAATCGTCCAAGACAAGAAGGGCGATTTCTACGTCGCCCGGATCGAACGCGCCGGGCGTGACACCTCCCACATTCTCCAGGAGGTCGTTCCTGAAATCGTGCGTGGGTTTCCGTGGCCGAAATCGATGCGCTCGGGGACGAGCGATCTGCAATGGGTGCGGCCGTTGCAGAATATTCTCTGCCTGTTCGGCGGCGCGCATGTGAAAATCAACGTCGATACTATAGCGAGCGAGGCGAAGACCTGGGGGCACCGCTTCCATGCGCCCGACGCCATCGCGCCGAAGGATTTCGCCGACTATGCCGCCAAACTGCGCGCCGCTAAGGTCGAGATCGACCGCGAAGCGCGCAAGGCGTTGATCCTCGAGAACGCGCGCAAGCTGTGCGCGGCGAAGAAGCTCGAACTGGTCGAGGATGCGGGGCTGTTGGAGGAGGTCGCGGGGCTGGTGGAATGGCCGGTGGTGCTGCTGGGCGAGATGGATGCGGCATTCCTCGATCTCCCCGGCGAAGTGATCCGCCTCTCCATGCGCACGCACCAGAAATATTTCGCCGTGCGCGAGCCCCAAAAAAACGCAGAGTCGCCGCAGAAGCTCGCGCCGCATTTCGTCGTGGTCGCCAACGTCGAAGCCAAGGATGGCGGGGCCGCGATCGCCGCCGGCAACGCCCGCGTACTCTCCGCACGCCTCAACGATGCGCGCTTCTTCTGGGACACGGACCGCAAGACGCCGCTCTACACCGATACGCGCCGCGACAAGCTCAAGCAGATCGTGTTCCACCAGAAGCTGGGTTCTGTGTGGGACAAGGTCGAGCGCGTGAAGGCGCTGGCGGTGGAGCTGTGCGCGGTGACAGGCGCGGACCGCGCGCTGGTCGAACGCGCGGCTGAGTTGTGCAAGATGGATTTGGTGACGGAGACGGTAGGCGAGTTTCCGGAGCTGCAGGGGCAGGTGGGCCGTCTACTCTACGCGCTGGAGAAAGGCGCGAACGCCAGTGTAGGCGCCGCAATTGAAGATCACTACCGCCCGCTTGGTCCCAATGATCGCGTGCCGAGCGATCCTGTCGCCGTCACGCTCGCGCTGGCGGATAAGCTGGATACGCTGGTGGGCTTCTGGGCGATCGATGAAAAGCCAACGGGATCGAGTGATCCCTACGCGCTGCGCAGGGCGGTTCTGGGCGTTTGCAGGCTTATTTTGAACAATGCCACACGTATCAACCTGATTGATCTGTGGGAACAGCACATTGGCCGTGTCTATTTGTCTATCGACGAGAAGTCGAAAGTTGACGAACAGCAACGTGCCAGAGCTGCGAATGTCTCATTAGGCATCACTCTTAGCGCTCGGGCTACCGTTTCGATGAGTTGGCCAAATGACGCCTCGGTGCGGAAGGTCAATGTCACGCTGATTGGCGCACTGGCATTCGTAGCCGATCGCCTCAAAGTCCAACTTCGCGAGCAAGGCAAGCGCCACGATCTCGTCGACGCCGTGTTCGCCCTCGGCGACGACGATCTCGTGCGCATTGTCGCGCGTGTCGAAGCGCTCGACGGGTTTCTAAAAACGCCCGACGGCGCGAACCTGCTCGCGGGCTACAAGCGCGCCGCAAACATCCTTGCGGCGGAGGAGAAGAAGGGGAAGTGGTCAACCGAAGAGGCGGGGGGCGCGGTGGACGCTGCGAAGCTCGCCGAGCCCGCGGAAAAGGCGTTGCACGCCGCGCTTGAAGCGGCGCTTCCGGCCGCGCGCGCGGCGGTGGAGAAAGAAGACTTCGCCGCCGCCATGAAGGCGCTGAGCGGCCTGCGTGCGCCGGTGGATGAGTTTTTTGAGAAAGTGCTGGTCAATTCCGAGGATGCGAACGTGCGGCGGAATCGCCTTCTGTTGCTCACGCGTTTCAGAGAAGCTTTGTCCGCCGTGGCGGATTTTTCAAAGGTTGAGGGGTGAGACGAGATGGCGCCAGCGCACCCCCTCTCCCTTGCGGAGAGGGGGCAGGGGGTGAGGGGCGCGCCACCGCGCCTAAGCCCGCAGGTCGCGCAAGAAAGCTAGGCCACGGCTGGGCGCCCGCGCCCGGCCAGGATCGTCAGAGAGATCGATCGCAAACCAAACTCCGCGCCCAGCGCCAGCGCAAGGAGATGACGCCGTCGGAGAAGCAATTGTGGAAGTTGCTTCGCTCGATTGAAGGCGTCACGTTTCGCCGCCAACCGGAAATCGGGCCATACGTGTTTGATTTCGGCCAATATGCCGCGAGGCTTTTGATCGAAATCGACGGTTCGATCCACGAGCGCGCGGATGTTCAAGCAAACGACAAGGCCAAAGAGATTTACGCTATCACGCAAGGCTTTCGCGTGCTTCGCTTTGCCAACAACGATGCCTGGGATCGGCCGGCTTGGGTAGTCGGCGAAGTGCGCGCTCGCCTTTCCGCCCCTCACCCCCCGCCCCCCTCCCCGCAAGGGGGAGGGGGAGAAGAGCAAAAATGACCCACGTCTATTCCTTCGGCGCTGGCGAATGCGCGGGCGATGCTTCCATGAAGGCGCTGCTTGGCGGTAAGGGCGCGAACCTCGCCGAAATGGCTAAGCTTGGGCTGCCCGTGCCTCCGGGTTTCACCATCAGCACGGAAGTCTGCGCCGAGTTCTACAAGAACAATCGCGCCTATCCGGCGGGACTCGCGCACGAGGTCGACGCGGCATTGGCGGCGCTGGAGAAAAAATCCGGCAAGAGTTTCGGCGATCCGGCCAATCCGCTGCTGGTCTCCGTGCGTTCGGGCTCGCGCGCCTCGATGCCGGGCATGATGGATACGGTGTTGAACCTTGGGCTCAACGACGAGACGGTGGAGGGCCTGGCCAAGCTCTCGGGCGATGCGCGCTTTGCGTATGACAGCTATCGCCGCTTCATCCAGATGTATTCCAACGTCGTGCTCGAATTGGAGCACGGGGCTTTTGAGGAGATACTCGGCGCTCATAAGGATGCCAACGAGTACAAGTCCGACACAGAACTCAACGCAGACGATTGGAAGATTGTCGTGCGCGAGTACAAGCGCGCCGTGGTGCGCGAATTGGGCAAGCCATTTCCATCCGATCCCAAGGAGCAGCTCTGGGGCGCTATTGGCGCGGTGTTCGCTAGTTGGATGAATCAGCGCGCGATCACCTATCGCAAGCTCAACAACATCCCCGAAAGCTGGGGCACGGCCGTCAACGTGCAGGCGATGGTATTCGGCAATATGGGCGAAACCTCGGCCACTGGTGTCGCGTTCACCCGCGATCCATCGACCGGGGAGAAAAAATTCTACGGGGAATTCCTGATCAACGCCCAAGGCGAAGACGTGGTCGCGGGCATCCGCACACCGCGTTCGCTCACCAAGGCCGCGCGCCTGGAGATGAAGGAGCAGGGGCACTCGCTTGAGGAAGCGATGCCTGCGGCGTTCGCGGAACTGGTGGCGGTCTACCAGAAGCTGGAAGCGCACTATCGCGACATGCAGGACCTCGAATTCACCATCGAGCGCGGCACGCTCTACATGCTGCAAACACGCAACGGCAAACGCACCGCGAAGGCCTCGCTCAAGATCGCTGTCGATATGGCCAACGAAGGTTTGATCACCCGCGACGAAGCGGTCCTGCGCGTCAATGCGGCTGCACTCGACCAATTGCTGCACCCTACTATCGCCGAAGGCTATGCGCGCGACATCGTTTGCAAAGGCCTGCCAGCCTCCCCGGGCGCGGCGGTGGGGGTCGTGGTGTTCGATTCCGACGAAGCCGAACGGCTCGCGGCTGACAACGTCTCAGTCATTCTGGTCCGCGAGGAGACCAGCCCCGAGGATATTCACGGCATGCATGCAGCACGCGCCATCGTCACCGCTCGCGGGGGGATGACCAGCCACGCCGCCGTGGTGGCGCGCGGCATGGGGCGGCCATGCGTCTCCGGCGCTGGCGATATCCGCATCGACCACAAAGCTGGCGAGTTCCGCGCGCTGGGGCGCGTGATCAAAGCGGGTCAGACGATCACGGTGGATGGCTCGGCTGGCGAAGTGCTGGCGGGCGCGGCGGAAATGGTGGAACCCGAGCTGACTGGCGATTTCGGTACGCTGATGACATGGGCGGACGGCGCACGGCGCATGAAAGTGCGAGCCAACGCCGAGACGCCGCAGGACGCCGCCACGGCGGTGAAATTCGGCGCCGAGGGCATCGGGCTTTGCCGCACTGAACACATGTTCTTCGACGCCGAACGCATCGCCGCGGTGCGCGAGATGATCCTGGCGTCTACACCCGACGCACGCATCGCCGCTCTGGAGAAATTGTTCCCGCACCAGCGCGCGGATTTTCTCGCTATCTTTCAAGCCATGGGCGCGCGCCCGGTTACCATCCGCTTCCTCGATCCGCCGCTGCACGAGTTCTTGCCGCACACGGAAGAAGACTGCGCCGATGTCGCCGCCGCCACCGGGCTCGACGCACGGGCTCTGCTTGCGCGCTCGAAGGAGTTGGCCGAGAGCAATCCGATGTTGGGTTTCCGCGGTTGCCGGCTTGCGATCGTCTACCCCGAAATCTACGACATGCAGGCGCGTGCTGTGTTCGAGGCGGCCTGCGATGTCGCCGAGCGGGGGGCCGCGCCCATCCCTGAAATCATGATCCCGTTCGTGATAGCAAGGAAGGAGTTCGATCTCCTCAAGGTTCGCATCGACGCCGTCGCCGCCCAGGTGTTCGCCGCACGCGGCAGGCGCGTAGAATATCTTGTCGGCACCATGATCGAACTGCCGCGCGCCGCGCTGAAGGCCAGCGAGATTGCGGAGAGTGCGGAATTCTTCTCCTTCGGCACGAACGATCTCACCCAGACCACGATGGGCCTCTCGCGTGACGACGCCGGCAAGTTCCTTGGGGCCTATGTCGAGCAGGGCATTCTCGAGCGCGACCCGTTTGTGTCGGTCGATGCCGAGGGGGTCGGCGAACTGATAGCGATTGCGTGCGAACGCGGCCGCAAGGCGCGTCCCGATATCAAATTGGGCGTCTGCGGCGAGCATGGCGGCGACCCTGAATCTGTGGCCTTCTTCGAGATCGTGGGGCTCGACTACGTCTCCTGCTCCCCGTTCCGGGTTCCGATTGCGCGGCTGGCTGCAGCCCAGGCAGCCCTCGCCAAGGGTTGAATCAGGTGGTTAACGTTACGCAAACGTCCATTTGAGGTGCGGCGTGGCGTCTCGGTCACGCACGCCTGAGAGGCGAACCGGCACGATCCTCGCAAGGCCTTGTCCTGTAAGGGTTTGGCCGGGGGAGGAGACCATTTCGAGCAAGCGCCAAGTCGCTCGAAGAAGAGCCAAAGTCTCCAAGCAGGCGGCATGTATGAACAAAAAGACAATCGCTCCCCCGGCGTACCGGCTGTATCCCCGCCCGACCGTCCGGCAGCTTGTTTGTGGGGCGAAATGATTATTGGCGACTGTCGTTCGGCTGGGAGACTTCTGTCCCAAACCTGGACGCAATTAAGCAGGGCTTAATGACTTTAGCGTTGTTCTGGCGTCGACTTACACTCTTTGCGGGATCGCTACGGACCCAGGTGATGGTGGAGATCGAACGGAACCCTCT
>CADEDG010000141.1 GCA_902826035.1 uncultured Alphaproteobacteria bacterium | reverse complement strand
TTGTGGCTGATCAGGCGGTGGCGCTTGCCGGCGGGGCCGGCCTTCACTTTGCCCGAGGCCGTGAGCTTGAAGCGCTTCTTAACGCCGCTCTTGGTCTTCAGTTTCGGCATTTTTCCCTCCTGGGATGATAGCGTGCGGAACACGCCAAAAAGGGCCGCCACGGCATGCCTTATAGGCCGGGCCGCCCAGAAGAGGCGGGCGTGTATCAGGGTGACGGCTTTTCCGCAAGCCGCGAGGGGGCTAGAAAGGCTCCGGGGAGACCTAACATGCGCACGCCTCAGGACTTGGAAGACGCCAAAACCATCTACCGGGAGGAGAAGGCCAAGTTCACCGGCGCGCTCTCCGCCGTGGCCGGATCGCGCTGGCTGACAGCGATTGCCGCCAGCCTGGCTCTCTCGTTTGGGGCGACCCTGGCCTATGCGCCGGGGCGGCTGCCGCATTTGTCCGGGGTCGATTTCACCACATTCGGCCTGCCGGATAATCTCGACTTTGGCGTTGTCGGCGAGCAGGCGGTGGAAGCAGGCAGCGCCGCGGTCGATCAAGGCGCCAGGGAGGAAGCCGCGGGTTTCCTCGCCGCGAACGCGGATTTGATCCCGACGATCAACGGCGGCGTTTTCGCGCTGACGCTAATCGTGCTGCTGGTCAATCTGTGGGTGATGACCAAGCGGCGGCGGGTGACGCGGGGGTGAAATTACTCACCGCCATTGGCAGGCAATGCGTCCAGCGCGTGCCGAGCACGTTCATTGCTAGGATCGAGTTCCAACGCACGCCTAAACTCCCTGCGCGCCTCGCCGAAACGCTGAGCGGCGGCGTAGGCGCGTCCCAAGCCAAATGCGGAGGTAGCGGCGCTCGGATAGTCGCGAGCGTTCCGCTCCAGGAGCGCGATAGCCGTGTCGATCTGCTCCATCTTTAGAATCTGAAACCCCGCAATCTCGGCAGCCTCGCGCGTGTCGATATCGCGGTGAGTGCGCCGAAACCAATGGTAGGTCCACAACACCGCCTGTGTGTCCGCGCGCTGCTGAAAGAGCTGTTCCATGAGGGCCTGGATGGCCGTTCGGGCATATTCCGGGGGCGAAAACCAGCTGACAGGAATGTCGACATTCGCCTCGATGCTACCCCACTGCATCGCGTTGAGTTCGCGCCCAGTGCCAATCTCTACCTCGCGGCTGCGGAACGGAAACATCACGCCGGCGACGGCGCGGAAATCCTCAAAACGGGTCTCTGAAGTCACCGCAGGACCATAGGCGTGCACTTCCGCAGTGTGCCGCGAAGCAATGATCTGGTAGGTTCGGCGATCAATGAAGAAATCAGTCGCATAACCATCCATCATAGTCAGGCGGATTTGGTAGGCTGGACGGTCGCCGCTCCGCACCTCCCCGATCAACTCCACATGAGAGCCCTTGTCGGCATAATCCAAGAACGGGCCCTCGACGTCGGCAAAATGCCTGATCGCAGCCGACGCGTCGGCAACCGTCCGTAGAACGATCCCCGGATCGCGAAACCACTCCCACGCCGCCCCGTCATATCCCTCCATGAAGCTGGGTTCGCGCTCGGGATGCCCCACAAGTTTAAAATAGGGGCGCATCAGCATCATGGTCGCCCCGCCGTCATCTTGATAACCCGGCTCGCGGTAGGCGCCACGGTCAAACACAAGAGAACGAATTGCGCGGACGGCGTTTGCGCCACCGCGCGCCTCGATATGGCGCCCAATAATCGCGTCAACGGGCGTGACCTCCTGCGCCAAGGCGACGGGCGCAACCGCCAAGGCAAGGACGAGCAGCGCGGAGGAAACTGTTCTAATCATGCGAATTGCCTGTTCGTTCGTGGATGGGCGCCTCCAACTTGTCGCACCGCGCTTGCCCGCACAAATGCCCAAAGATAAGAATTGGATAAGAACTGGATTTGCGGTCCAGATTTCGCCGCTGAATTTGCATGAGATTTCCGTGATTCACCGATCCGGACCGTTCGCGTTCGACACCGAAGCGCAGAGCTTGACCCGAGGCGGTGCGAGGGTGGCGCTCAGCGGCAAGCCGCTTGCCATTCTTGAATTGCTGATAACTACGCCCGGCAAACTTGTCACCCGCGCCGATTTGAAGGGGCAGCTTTGGCCAAACTGCGAGCGTATTGATACTGAGCGTCGGCTTAACACCGCCATGCGCGCACTTCGGGAGGCGCTCGAAGACACAGCCGAGTCTCCGCGCTTCATCGAGACGGTCAGGGGGCGGGGATATCGGTGGGTCGGCGCGCCCCTGCCCGACAAACAGCAATCTTGGCATCGATCGCTGACGGTCGCAGCTCGCCTAATGTGCGCACTTTTGATTAGCGCTTCGTTCTCGCCGTCACCCATATCCCCACCCACGCCCGCGCAAGGCGATCGCTTCATTGCCATTGCCGCGCGTGCCTGGCGCGCACCGGCCGACGCATCGAACCAACTCGATACGCTCCTTCGCGAGCGGCCAAACTTCACCGCAGCGCAGACCTTGCGGGCACGACTTGCGATCAAAGAGTGGCGCTCGGCGCCAAGTCACAGCCGGCTAAATCATGCAAGGGCGGCGCTGGCGGAAGCATATTCCTCCACGGGCGGCAGCTCGGATCTGGCGCCATTGCACGCTGAATTCGCGTTGCTGGCGGATCGAGACTGGCGCGGGGCTGAGCGAACCTACCTTACGTCGATAGCGCGCGAGCCAGGCAACTTCGAAGCGCGACGCGGCCTAGCGTGGCTACTCCTCAATTCCGGCCGTCAAGGTGCGGCTCTGTCTCATGTGCAAACATTGCTGGCAGCGTCGGAGCTCGACGAGGCCAAGCGCGCCGACATAGGTTGGATGCTGCTGCGCATGGGCCGCAACGAGCAGGCTACGTCCCTCTGCGACGTGGACGATGCGCATGAGCTCAACTTACTCACCTGTCGTCACACTGCT
The DNA here is from genome assembly GCA_902826035.1 of uncultured Alphaproteobacteria bacterium. Lineage (GTDB taxonomy): Bacteria > Pseudomonadota > Alphaproteobacteria > Caulobacterales > Aquidulcibacteraceae > Vitreimonas. The sequence goes on along the minus strand of CADEDG010000141.1, from coordinate 3,640 downwards.
CTCGCGCGGACGGGACGCATTGCAGCCGCCCGAGATGTCTCCCTGGGCCTGATGAGGCGCCTCGCCGCATCTCCAGGCGATATAGCGCGAGTACGCGGGGTCGGTGCGAGGGCTGGCTATCGCCATTTCCTCGTGTGGCGTGCGAGCCACTTCCCGCTTGGCAAGGGTCAATGGTTCCAACGCGCGCAGCTGAAAGCGGAGGCAGGCGAACTGCAAGCGGCCATGGACGATCTCGAACGCTCCTACGCAGAGAATGACCCGTCGCTATTCAAACTCTCGACCACCCCCGAGTTCGAGCCATTGCGCGCGTGGCCTCGTTTTCGAACAATCGAGCGAGCGGTAAGCGCACACTTCCGGGCCTAACTCGAGGAACGGGCTAACTCTAGCCGCCGCGCCGAAAGCCAAAACGATAAGGCGGACGCGGCGCTTCGCCCTCGGGCCAAGTATGTCGCGGCGCGGGGCGCGCGACTGCCAGCACCAGCGCGCCGTTCGGCGTCTCCAGCTGCTGGCCGAACATGAGTTCTCGCTCGACGCCGGAAACGTTGGCGCGCAACACCAGGCGCCCAGCCCAAACGCACGTAACGTCGACGGGGCAGCGGCTGTCTTCGATCACCGCAAGCGGTCTCACAACGAGGCCGCCGCCCAGATCGACCGTCTGGCCAATGCCGGCGGCGAAAACGCCATCGGCGCTGAGTTCGCGATCAAGGCGCTCGTTCTCGGCGCGGATGTCTTGGTCCAGTTGCGAAGACGGCCGAGTCTGCGGCGCCGGGGCGTCCGCAGCATGGGCACAGCCTGCGAGGGCAAGAGCCGCAATCAAAAAAGCGCGCATGAAACCACACTCCTCTTTTGCAGCGAACTGAGCCGGCCAAGCTGAACCCAGGCCTATCGAGTAAGTGCTAGCCCCGGGGCGCCATCACCATAACCACTTGCCGGCCTTCGAAGCGCGGCTCGTGTTCGACCTTGGCGATTTTGTCGAGTTCGGTGCGCATGCGCTCCAAGAGCTCCATACCCAAATGCGTGTGCGCCATTTCGCGGCCGCGGAAGCGCAGGGTGACCTTCACCTTATCGCCTTCCTCGAAGAAGCGATGGATGGCGCGCATCTTCACTTCGTAATCGTGGTCGTCGATATTCGGGCGGACCTTGATTTCCTTTAATTCGATGCGCTTGGCCTTCTTGCGGGTCTCGGCCTTTTTCTTCTGTTCCTCGAAGCGGAACTTTCCGTAATCGAGAATCTTGCACACCGGGGGCACGGAGTTTGGCGCCACCTCCACTAGGTCAAGCCCAGCTTCGCGCGCTGCTTCCAACGCCGCGGACAGCGGCATCTCCCCCTGCTTTTCCCCCTCTGCATCGATAAGGAGCACACGCGGCACGCCGCGTATTTCCTCGTTCACACGCGGGCCATCCTTGGATGGCGGCGGCGCGGCGTATGGTCGTCTGGATATCGGGCCTTCTCCTGTTGCTGTTGACAAAATCCGCGCCAACGCCTGCCGGCGCGGATTCGGAATGCGCTATATTGCTTGGAGAGAGTTCGGCTTCAAGCGCTGGCTTGATGATAGACGCCAAAGTTGCGCAATTGCCGATCCACCTGCTCGACTGGCAAGTCAGCGATCACTGCCGCTGTCATGGCCACCACGCCGCCCTTCCCACGGGGGGCCGCTTGCTCCGGATTCCCCAACGAAGAGAGGAAAACCAGGCAGGTTGCACCCCCGGCCGCCACGACATGCATCAAATCCACGTCGTCGCCGACGGCGGCGAAGCAGCGATCGGCCAGACCCACGCATTGGAAGAAGTCCGGCCGGGTGACGAGGTTCTTGGCGGTCGGCTCAGCCTTGAGGATGGCGGCGCCGATCGGGCGTTCTTCGGGCCCGCCGAGCACGACCGGGGTCACGCCTTGGTGGGCGAGCTTGCCCGCGAGTTCGACATATTTCGCCTCCGGCCAGCGGCGGCCAGGTTCGGCGTCCGAGCCCCGCGGCAGAAGCAGAACGAAGCGCCCGCGCAAACCGAAATAATCCGGCTGCAACCGCGGTGGGTCGCGCAACGCTGAGCGCAGCCAAGACAGGTCAGGCATCAAGGGTGCGTCGCCAAGCCCCGCCGCCGCCAATTGCGCCTGGTAGCGATCGATCGGATTGAGGAAGCCACGATTGGGATCGAGGTAGGGGTGCGAGCAGCCCGACACCGGCCCAGACCAACGCGGCGGCCACGGACGCATTCCTTGAAAATAATTGTTGGTGCGGTTGGATCCTTCGAGATCGTAGATCATGTCGTACTTGGCGGCGCGTACGCGTGCGATCAATTGCGTGATCGCTTGCGCCTCCTTCGGCTTACCGTCGGCTTCGACCGTGTCGAAGTGCGGGCATTTTTGAGCAAGCTCGCTTGTCGTTTCGGTGGTGAGAAGATTGATGTGCGCGCCGACATGGAATTCGCGAATGCGTTTGGCGGCCGCAAGCGCCTGCACGAAAGCCGCGAGGCTCCCCAGGTGGATAACAAGCACGGTCTTTGCCGCGCTAAGCTCTCCGGGCGGCGGCGACGCCGGCTTACGCCAGATCATGCCTTGTCTCCCGCTTCATCTTCCGTTTCGCCCCGCAGCTTACGCTTCACACGATGCCGCGATTCGGCGAGAACGCGGCGATAAACAGCAAGCGTCGCCTCTTGGAGCGCAGCTTTGGTATAGAGCGCGTTAACGCGCGCCTGACCCGCGCGGCCCATTTGGGCGCGCTTTTCCGCGCTCATACCGATCAAACGCTCCAAAGCGTCAGAGAGCGCGCGCGCGTCGCCCGACGGCGCCAGCACGCCGACGCCGTCGGCGACCGTTTCAGTAAACCCACCAAGATTGGATGCAATCACAGGCACTCCCATCGCTTGCGCTTCGACGGCGCCTCGCCCGAACGCCTCGGGCTCGATGACTGGAAAAGCGGCGACGTCGGACGCCGCGAACGCCGCCGCCATCTGCCCTATGTGCCCGACAATCGCTACACTCTCCTGCAGTTGATTTTCTGCAATGAAGCCCTGCAATTCACCGAGATACCCGTCGCGCCCTTGCGCATCTCCCGCGATGATGAACTTCGCGACATTCGGCCTTCGCGCTGTGAGTAAATGCACGGCTTCAAGCAAAACGTGCTGACCTTTCCAACGCGTCACACGCGCCGGCGCGATGACAACGCATCGTGTATCGCCAGCCAGCAATCCCCAGCTCGCGCGCATCGCCACGACGGTTTCTGGCTTTACACTTGTAGGATCGAACACGCTGAGATCGACGCCACGCGGGATGGCGACAACACGCTGGGGCGCAATCTTGAAACTACGCAGTACGTGCTCACGCGTGTAATGCGAATTGGCGATGACGACATCGCCGCGCGCCATGATTGAATTGTAGAAGCGCTTCGCGCCGCTGCGGGCGTTGTAGATGCCGTGAAACGTGGTGACGAACGCCACGCCAGTCATCCGCGCCGCCAGCCATCCACTCCAGGCCGGCGCACGCGAGCGGGCGTGGATAATCTGCACCCCCCGCTCGCGCACCACGCGCGCGAGCTTCCACGCATTGGTGAGCGCGGTGATTGGATTCTTGCTATGGACCGGGAGCCTGATCAGTTGGCCGCCGGCCGCCTCGAGATCTGGCTCGAGACGACCGCCGGCGCTGGCG
>CADEDG010000140.1 GCA_902826035.1 uncultured Alphaproteobacteria bacterium | reverse complement strand
AGCAAACCTTCTCCCTTGCGGAGAAGGTGGCCGCGGAGCGGCCGGATGAGGGGCGTGCCGACAATCAGGCGCCTGCGCGTTTGCACGCCCCTCACCCCCCAGCCCCCTCCCCGCAAGGGAGAGGGGGAGAAATGCAGATCCCGATATCCGCAGCACTCGCCGCGCTCAAGCCGCTGCTCGAAGATGCTTCAGTTCTCAAAGTCGGGCTCAACATTAAGTGGGACATTGCCCTGTTCGCCAAGCAGGACATCGCGCTCGCCCCCTTCGACGATCCGATGCTGCAATCCTACGCCCTCTATGGCGGGCTCGATCCGCATGACAAAACCTCGCTGGTGGAGAAGCATCTCGGCCATGCGCTAACGCCTCTGGCGGATGTGATCGGCAAGGGTAAGGCGCAGGTCGGCTTCGAGCTGGCGCCGGTGGAGCGTGCGGCGCTTTATTCGTGCGAGCAGGCCGATGCGGGCTTGCGTTTGTGGAAGAAGTTCAAGCCGGAACTCGCGCGTGAGCGCCTCGCCACTGTTTACGAAACCTTGGAGCGCCCGCTGCCGCCGGTGCTGGCGGCGATGGAACGGGAGGGCATCCGCGTCGATCCGCACATGCTGTCGCGGCTCTCGGGCGATTTCGCGCAGCGCATGTTGCAATTCGAGGCCGAAGCGCAAGGGTTGGCGGGGCGGGAGTTCAACATCGGCTCGCCCAAGCAAGTCGGCGAAATTTTGTTCGATGAAATGAAACTCAACGGCGGCTCGAAGACCAAAACCGGCGCTTGGTCCACCGATGCTTCGGTGTTGGAGCAATTGGTGGAAGAGGGCCACGATCTGCCGCGCGTGGTGCTCGATTGGCGCGAGCTTTCCAAGTTGCGCAGCACTTACACCGAAGCGCTGGGCCAGGCGATCAATCCGCGCACTGGCCGCGTGCATACGAGTTATGCGCTTGCCTCCACCACGACCGGGCGCTTGTCATCGAACGATCCCAACCTGCAGAACATCCCAATCCGCACCGAGGAAGGCCGGCGGCTGCGCGAGGCGTTTGTCCCCGAAAGCGGCAATGTGCTGGTCTCGGCCGATTATTCGCAGATCGAATTGCGTCTGCTGGCGCACGTCGCCGACATACCGCAGCTGAAGCAGGCCTTCGCCGAGGGCATCGACATTCACGCGCTGACGGCGTCGGAAATGTTCGGCGTGCCGGTGAAGGACATGCCAAGCGAGGTGCGCCGGCAAGCGAAGGCGATCAATTTCGGCATCATCTACGGCATTTCCTCCTTTGGCCTCGCGCGTAATCTCGGCATCGCGCGCAGCGAGGCCGACGCGTACATCAAGAAATATTTCGAGCGCTTCCCCGGCATTCGCGACTACATGGAGGAGGCCAAGGCCTACGCGCGCGCTAATGGATACGTGAAGACTATTTTCGGCCGCCGTATCTGGATCGCCGGCGCCAAGTCCAAGAATTACCAGGAGCGCGCTTTCGCCGAGCGCCAAGCCATCAACGCGCCGCTGCAAGGCGCTGCCGCCGACATCATCCGTCGCGCCATGGTGCGGTTACCGGATGCGTTGGTGGGCGCGGGCCTCCAGGCCCGCATGCTCTTACAGGTGCACGACGAACTGGTGTTCGAAGCGCCGAAGGGGGAAGCAGAGGCGCTGTGCGCGCTGGCCAAGCGCGTCATGGAAGCAGCCCCTGCGCCGGCTGCCACGCTCAGCGTTCCGCTGACGGTGGAAGCGAAAGCCGGCGCAACTTGGGGCGCGGCGCATTGAGGGAGGGGAAGATGAGGATAGGGTTGATTCTGTTGGCGGCGGCATGTTGGGCGTCAGTCGCCTGGGCCCAAGAGCGGGCGGTTGAGATACCATTCGCACCAGGTGAGAGCGCTGTTTTCGATATTAGAGAAGTGCGGACGCGGACATCAACCGACCAAGGCGGGCCCAATGGCGAGAGCCGTATACAAGCAACATTGCAGGTAGGTGGTGCAGGCGCTCCCTACAACGCCACCTGGACCACGAACAGCGTGGAAGCGGACGGCATCGTCGTGAATGGCAGGACGCCCGGCGCGGCGAGCCTTCTCATAGGTGTACCTGTTGCACTGACGCTCGATGATAGCGGCACGCCCATGGCGATTTCGGATTGGGACGGGCTGCGGCAACGCATTTTTCAGGCGGTCAGAGAGATGACACCGGAGGACGAACGCACCGGGGAATGGCTGCGCACGACTCAAGCCACGGAACGTATGTTCAGTTCCAGGAGTCCGGCGACGGCGGCACAGCAATTTTTTCCCGCCATTACCATCATGTCGCTTTGCCAGCATAAGGGCCTGGCCATTGGGGAACCACTGCGCTCAGAAACCCAAACCGCCAATGTGCTTGGCGGGCCGCCGATTCAGACATCCGTCGCCTTTGAGCTGCAGTCGGTGGATCGACAGGCGGGGACAGCAAACATCATATTCACGAGTTCTCTTGATCCGGCATCCGCCATGTCCAGCATGCGCGAAACAATGGAACGAGTCTTGCGCGAGACCGGACGCGATCGCGCAGAGGTTATGGCAGAGTTTGAGGGAGTGACGTTGGATCACAGCACGCGTGCAGAATGCGTTGTGGATTTGCAGACCGGGGTAACGCGGACGGTGACCCACAACGTGTCAATCTCCATGGGGGTGCCTGGTGCCCGCTCAGATCGACGCGTCATCACAGTGACGCGGCGTCAGTAGAGGGATGAGCCTGAGCGAAAAAGTGCGAGGCGCCGCCAAGTCGGCAGTGCCCGGAGTGAGGCGCGGCGCATTAGAGAGGTACAATGACCCACTGAAGACGGATGCCATTGCGGTGCGGCGCGGTACGTGGACGCCAACCTACTCGATGGTCTGCCATTGCCGGACGTGTCAGGGCGTTTCTGGGCGCACCGGTGATGGCGTGGGCGAGTGCGCCTGCGGTTGATTTCCGTGTCACCAAGGGTGCGCCGGCGCACATCTCAAGGGCCTGCTTTGCCGGGGCAACGGGCCCTCGCACTGCCCCGAATGTGAACCGAATTGTTGCGTCACCGGTCCTGGGCGAATAAACAGGCGCAAAAGGGAGGTTCCATGCGGATAATTTTGGTGGGTGCGCTTGCCATTGTTTTGAGCGCTGGTGCGCCGGCGACAGCCGACGAGATCGCCCCAGTGGTGGCGCAGCTGCCATGTCCGGCCGTCGCAGATCCACCGGTGTTGCCACGGCGGCGCGCGAGCCAGGAGGAGTGGAGCGCCGCTTCGGTCGCCTTTAACGAATGGATCAGTCAGCGCAATGCAGCGTTAAATTGTGCCGTCCAGACGCTGGCGGCCATGGAGGCCAATGAGAGGGCCTTGGTTGACGAGCATACACGTCTGAACGCTGCTGGGCGGGCAGCCCAGTCGGCGTGGCAGGCCGTGCAACCAACAAGCGGGGGAAGCGCACAATGAAAGCAGTCAAACTCTTTGGCGCTCTTGCGGCGCTAGTTGTTGCATCCCTAAGCGTGGGCGCGCCGGCTGCCGCTGCACAACAAGGCGACCGCTGCGCGGAGTTGCACGCGGTTCTGGCGGATACGGCAACGCCGGCGGACGACCCCGCGGAGCAGCCCGCACGGACGGCAATCAACAACGCAGTTCGCGCCGGGTATGATGCGCTCCAATGTGGTGGTGCGACGCCTGTGGCAGGCCCGATAGAACTGAACCGACAATACATGAGCGCCGGTTACCGATCGCACTGCCCGGTGGTTGGGCCGCCGCCCGCGCCTCCGACGGGACGGCTGACCACGCGCCAGTTCAACGACGCCGTGCCTGCCTTCAACAGCTGGGCGGAGACGAACAACGCAGCGTTAAGCTGCCGCGCCGCGGAGGCTCGCCAGTTGCGCCAACAACTGGTCATCGCCAGCGCAGTCGTGGCAGTCCGAAATTGGCGGACAAAGCAGCAGGCCGAAGAGGCGGCTGCGGCGTTCGGTCGGGCGAACCCGCGCAGTTAGCAGTGCTCTAATAATTACCGGAGCGCCGGGTTCGGCGATCTTGGCTAGCGCGCCCCATGGTCAGCCGCTAGACAGTGCAGCGGGTTGCTCCCCGTCGGGAGCCATCCAATCAGGATAAGCCTACCGCCATGCCCTCTATCGCCCTGGTCGATGATGACGAAAACATCCTTGCTTCCTTGAAGGTTTTCTTTGAGGCGGAGGGCTATGCAGTGCGCACCTATACCGACGGCGCGACCGCGCTCGCGGCGTTGGCGGAGAGCCCTCCTGACGTTGCCATCCTCGACATTAAGATGCCCCGCATGGACGGCATCGAGGTTCTGAAGCGGCTTCGGCAGAGTTCGAGCTTGCCGGTCATCTTCCTCACGTCGAAAGACGACGAAATGGACGAGGTCGTCGGTTTTAATGTTGGCGCCGACGATTACATAACAAAGCCGTTTTCTCAGCGTCTTTTGAATGAACGGGTGAAGGCGCTGCTGCGGCGCACCCGGGCCCAGGCGGGAGGTGCTCCTGAGGTTGGCGACAAAAAGCCCGTCGTCCGGGGCGAGCTCACGCTCGATCCGAACCGCCACGCTTGTACCTGGAAGGGCGATCAGGTGCGCCTCACCGTCACCGAGTTTCTTATTCTTCAGGCGCTGGCCCAGCGCCCTGGTTACGTAAAAAGCCGCGACCAATTGATGGACGCGGCCTACGACGATCAGGTCTACGTGGACGACAGAACCATTGACAGCCACATCAAGCGCCTCCGCAAGAAGTTCCGCGACATCGACGGCGAATTCGACTCGATCGAGACCCTTTATGGCGTCGGCTATCGCTACAACGAAAGCTGACGGGTTGCGCGCATTCGCGCGCTCTCGCATCGCCCAGATCATCTTTATCTGGAATTTCGCTGGCCTGGCTGTGCTGGTGCTAGGCGTGCTGCTGCTCACGGAGATGCGCGCCGGTCTAACCGACGCGCAATTCCGAAATCTACGCACCCAAGGCGAGTTGATCACCAATCTGCTGATCGAAGCGGGTACGGTCGAAGGCGACGTGGGAAACCCAAACCCCTATGTCAACGAATCTGCTGTTCGCCTCGTTTTACAAAGGATTTTGCCGCCAATCGCCGAGGGCGAACGCCCCGGCGTAGGCCAGCCACGGGTGCGTGTGTTCGCAAACGATGGCCGCCCGATCGCTGACAGCGATGTCATGTACGATCGCCTGGAGGGCACGCCCATTGCTGGCGAGACGAGTGAGAACCTGGTGCGGCGGCTTGAACGGGCGGCGCGCGGCGCCGAGCATTTCCGGCTGACTCCTTGGCGGGCGACCACGACGTTCGACGACGAACGAGCGCGCGCACTGCGCGGCGAGATCGTCAGCGGCGAACGCCTGAACGAGCGCGGCGAGCGCGTCGTGTCGGTGACCATGCCGCTACGGCGCGTGCATGCCCCGCTTGGCACCGTCACCATCGAAAGCGCTGACGTGGAGCGGATCTTGCTAGCCGAACGCGCAACTATGATGCCGTTTGTGCTGGGCGCGGGTTTGATGGTATTCCTCTCCTCGCTGGTCCTGGCGCTTTTCATCGCCCGGCCGCTTCGCCGGCTGGCCAGCGCGGCCGATAGCCTGCGCCTCAGCGGCGCCACCCGGCTCAAGCTGCCGGACGTAGCCAAGCGGAAGGACGAAATCGGGGCGCTTGCTCACTCGCTCGAGGCCATGACCGGCGCCTTGGCCGATCGCATTGACGCCAACGAGCGCTTCGCCGCCGATGTTAGCCATGAGATCAAGAACCCACTGGCGTCGATCCGCTCGGCGGTCGATTCGGCGCGAGCGGCCCGCTCGCCGGAGCAACAGACAACGATGCTCGGCATCATCGCACAGGATGTACGCCGGCTGGATCGCCTGGTCACTGACATCGCCCGTGCAAGCCGCATCGAGGCCGAGACCGCGCGTGGCGATCATGCCCGTGTCGACCTCGGCGACATGCTGCAGAAGCTGACCCAGGCCTATGCGGCCGGCTCGGAAGAGCAGCCGTCGATCCGGGTGACGTTCTCGGTCACCGCGGGCCCTGGGCCAAATCAGGCAATCGTCTTGGGCCAGCAGGGCGCGCTGGGGCAGGTGTTCCGCAACCTGATAGACAACGCGATTTCCTTCAGTCCTCCCGGCGGCAACGTAGCCGTGAAGCTCGCTTTGGTCCGGGGTAAAGAAGGCAATTGGGTTAGGGTCGCGGTCGAAGACCAAGGGCCCGGAATACCGGCGGAAAATCTCGAGACCATCTTCAAGCGCTTCTACACGCAACGCCCGGCCGGCGCGGCGTTTGGTGGCAATTCCGGGCTGGGGCTCGCCATTGTGCGCCAGATCGTGACCTCCCATGGCGGAAGGGTTCATGCTGAGAACATCGCCGGGGAGGGTAGCCGCGTCCGCGGCGCTCGGCTCGTTGTGGATTTGCAGCTGGAAAACGCCTGACCAGAAAACGCCCAAACCAGGAAAACTGCACTTGGGGTGCGGCGCGGGCTTTTCTCGCACTTGCGAAATAGTATTGTGCGCGGCTTCGAGCCGGTCCAATCTGGGGCCAGCGGGAGCTTTTGGATGATCGGCATAGTCGTGGTGTCCCACGGCCGCTTGGCGCACGAATTCGTCG
>CADEDG010000139.1 GCA_902826035.1 uncultured Alphaproteobacteria bacterium | reverse complement strand
GCACGCCGCCGCCAGAAACAGGACCAACGCCGCAGCCCTCCTCATGCCTGTTTCTCCCATTTTCCAGACCCGCTTTCACGCCAATAGGACGCCATTATCCCTGTCTCCTTGGCTTCTTTCCAGCGCGAACGGGCCAAAACCAAGGCGGCTTCGTCGCGCCCATCGAACATGATGCAGGCGCGCTCGAAACCGGAGATATCGCCAGGGTCAGCGCCGTCGATGAGAAACAGCACCTGCGCACCATTGGGATTGCCAGGCGCGGCAGTCAGCCAGATCGGCTGACGAACAGGATCGCCTTCGCGTGCATGCGGCAGGAAACTATCGTCGCGAGTGGTCCACAATGCAGTGTCGAGTTGGTCAAGCCGCTCTGCACTGCCGCCGCGAACCAACGCGCGCCAGCCGCGCTGCAGGCATTTCTCCAGCAGCGGCGCCAAGGCTTGTTCAAGCTCGCTGCGTTCGAGGTGATAGAACCAGAGTTCGGGCATCTATAGGGAGCAGCTAGTCCTCGAACTTGTTCGCGATCAGGCGATTCAGCAACCGCACGCCGTACCCAGTGGCCCACGAAGGCGAGAGCGGATCTTCGTAGGGGCCCGGCTTCCAGGCGGTGCCGGCTATGTCGATGTGGGCCCATTGGACGCCGTCCTTGACGAAACGCTTGATGAATTGAGCGCCCACAATGGAGCCGGCCGCCGGCTTGCCGGAGATGTTTTTCATGTCGGCGGTGGGACTGTCGATCATCTTGTCGTAGCCCGCCCCCAAAGGCATGCGCCACACCGCCTCGCCCTCCGCAGTCGCCGCGATTGCAATCGCGTGTGCGAGGTCGTCGTCGTTGCAATAGAGCCCGGCATGCTCGTGCCCTAGCGCGACAATCACTGCGCCGGTCAGCGTCGCCAGATCGATCACTGCCGTCGGGTTGAATTTGTCCTGCGCGTACCAAACTGCGTCGGCTAGAATGAGTCTGCCCTCGGCGTCGGTGTTCAACACTTCGATGGTTTGGCCCGACATGGTGGTGACGATGTCACCCGGGCGCTGCGCGTTGGCGCCCGGCATGTTCTCCACCAGCGCCACGACGCCGACGACATTCGCTTTCGCCTTGCGCAACGCAATCGCCTTCATGGCGCCAGCGACTGCGGCTGCTCCTCCCATGTCGCCCTTCATCTCCTCCATACCGGCGGCGGGTTTGATCGAGATGCCGCCGGTGTCGAACGTCACGCCTTTGCCGACCAGCGCCAGCGGGCGCGTTCCCTTGCGCGCGCCGTTCCAGGACATCGCCACCAAGCGCGCGGGGTTGGCGCTTCCCTGCGCCACGCCGAGTAGCGCGCCCATGCCGAGCTTTTCCATTGTGGTCGGCTCGATCACTTCGACTTCGACGCCCAATGTCTCGAGATCGCGCAGGCGCTCGGCGAAACTAGCCGGGTAAAGAACGTTGGAAGGCTCGTTGACAAGGTCGCGCGCGAAAAATACGCCCTCGGCCAAAGCGGCGTCCTTGTCGGCTCGTGCGCGGGCCGGCGCGGGCGCCTCCATGACAATTTCCACGACTTTGAGGGAAGGCGTCTGGTCGGGCTTCAGTTTGGTGCGATAGGCGTCGAAGCGGTAGGAAGCGAGCCGCGCGCCCAGCGCCGCGTGCGCGCCGGCTTCCGCCTTGGAGACGCCGGGAAGCGCGTCCGGCTGAAGCACCAATTTTTCCGCTCCCGATACAAGGACTCGTCGCACGGCGTGCCCGGCCCAGCGCTCCACCGCCATCCCGTCCGCAGCTTCGGCTTTGCCGACGCCGATCACCAGCACGCGCGGATAATCCAGCCCCTCTGGCGCCAGAAGGTCCAGCACCGCTCCCCCCGCGCCCGTGAACCGGGCCGCTTCCAAAGCCTTGGTAATCCGCCCTTTCGTGGCCACGTCGAGCGTCTGGGCGGAGGCTGACAATTGCCCCCCCTCGCTCGCCATCACCGCCAATACGTCGCCCCCGCCGGCGGTTACAAAACGAATGTCCATGCAATCCTCAAATTGTGCAGCCTGGCAGCCGACCTAACGAACGCGGACGCCAGTTGAAAGCCGGCGAACCGCCCTGCGCTAACCCAGTTTCCTCCCGAAGGGAAACCAGTCTAGGAAATTGCGCAAGCCTCCCGGTCCCGCCGGCGAGCGCAAGGAAGCGCGATGAACACCGTCTCGGCCTACGTATTCCGACAGGCGCTAGGGCCGCTTCTGGCGATCCTTGGCGCACTTGCGGCTATCGCGATCCTTACCCAAGGGCTAAACCAGCTTGACCTAATCATCACCAACCGCAACGCAGGTCTGGCGTTCGCCTGGGTGACGATACTTGCGCTGCCGCAACTCATATCGCTCATTCTGCCGATGGCGGTGTTTATCGCAGTCGTCTACGCGCTGAACCGGATGCAGGGCGACAGCGAGGTCGCAGTACTGTACGGCGCAGGCGTTTCGCGCCGTAGCATCGGCAGGCCTGTGATCCAATTGGCCACCCTCGCAGCACTTGCGCACCTAGCCATCAATCTTGTGATCCAACCGGCTGCATTGGAGCAGCGCAGGACTGTATTGTACGGGCTTCGTAACGATGTCGCATCCAGCATGGTGGAGGAAGGCGCCTTCACTTTCCCAACAGATGACCTCACGCTCTATGCAAGCGGACGCGGGGGAGGCGGTGAATTGCATGACCTGCTCATCAATGACGCGCGCCCGCGCCTCCCGATCACGTACACGGCTCGAGCTGGCGCGATCGCGTCGATCGAGGTCGATGGCGTGCGCCGCCCGGCCATCATCATGCGCGACGGTCAGATTCAGCGACAGGCCGACGACGGCACCGTCGACGTGCTGGATTGCGATCGCTACGTGCTTCGTCTCGGCGACGGGTTCGACGAACCAGGGCTCTTCTTCCTGAAGGCGTCGGACCGCACCTTGTTTGAGCTTTTTTTTCCCGACCGCACCGCCCATTTCGACCAACGCAATATAGAGAAATTCCAGGCCGAAGGGCATGCGCGGCTTTCTTCGCCGCTCCTCAATCTTGCTTTGGCGGCGATTGCTCTTGCCGGGGTGCTGGTCGGAGAATTTAGCCGGCGCGGCTATGGAAGACGCATCGCCTATGCTGCAGTCGTCGCCCTCGTCGTTCGACTGTTTGCGCTTGCGATTACCGCCGCCGCTGCCGACGAGCCTCAGTTGAATGCATTGCAATACGCCCTGCCCATCCTGGTGATCCTTCTTTGCTCGGCGATGCTGGGCGGCAAACGCCCGCGACGACGCCGCGCTTACCAAGGCCCGTCGGCTATCGCTGGAGCAACGGCATGAGTTTTCTAGCATCACGCCTTGGCATCTACATTATGGGGCGTGTTCTCGGCGGGATCATGATCGCGCTTGCGGGCGTGCTCGCTTCGATTCTGCTCATTGACCTCGTCGAGCAGATGCGCACGGTGGGGACGCGCGCCGAGCTGACTCTGCTCGAAGCGGTGCGGCTTACACTGCTAAAAGCGCCGATGCTGGTAGAGCAGACGCTGCCCTTTGTTGTGCTGGCAGGCACGATGATGGCCGTCATCGGCCTCAATCGCTCGTCTGAGCTTGTGGCCATGCGCGCTGCAGGCGTTTCAGCGTGGCGCTTTCTTACGCCGGCAGCCCTGACAGGCGCCGCGCTGGGGGCCCTTGGCGTGGTTGCTCTCAATCCGTTGGGGGCTCACCTTTACTCCCAATTCGAAGCCGGGAGGGCGGATGTGATATCGGGGCCCCAACGCACGAACGCCGGCGCCAACGGGATCTGGATTCGGGAGGGCAACCGTGACGAGCAGATAGTCATCCAGGCTGCCGGCATCGACGCCTCCGGCAGCACCCTACAGGAGGCGACGTTCATGTTCTTCGAGCAGCGCCAGGGCGTGCTCAAGTTCACACATCGCATCCGAGCCAAGCTGGCCCAGCTGCTGCCAGGCCATTGGCAGCTCACCGATGTCGTGGAGGCCGCCCCGGGATCAGCCCCGACCGCTCAGCCCTATTTGGCGATAGAATCATCGCTAGACTCGTCTGAAGTCATCAACCGTTTCGTGAACCCAGCAACGCTCTCTTTTTGGGCGCTGCCGGCCTTCGTCCGCGAAGCTCGGACGGCGGGTTTTGCGCCCACCCGCTACGAACTCAAATTCCAGACTTTGCTCGCCTATCCGCTCCTGCTCGCCGCCATGGCGAGCCTCGGAGCGGCTTTTTCATTGCAATTGCAGCGACTTGGCAATTTGGCCAGGTGGGGGGCGATTGGGGTCGGCATCGGGCTGTTCCTGTTCTTCTATAGTCAGCTGGCGGGAGCGTTCGCCATAACTCAGACCGTGCCCACTGCCGTGGCTGCCTGGAGCGCGCCCTTTGCGGGGATGTTCATTGCGCTCGCCATGGTCGCTTTTATGGAGGATGGCTAACCAGCTTGGCGCCGGCGCCGTTCGCCCAGCGGCGGCGAGCGCTAGACGGCCCCCACCGAGGGGATTAGGTAGTTCAGGGGAGTCGCATAAGAGGGATGTGCGAATGAGCCGTGCGGGGGAAATCAAGCCGGCTGAACGGACGCCGTTCGGCTGGGCTGCCATCGCAGCGGCGCTCGCCGTCTGCGCTGGTCCCGCCGCGCTTGCTCAAACGCCTGGCGCAACGGCCGCCCAAGACCGCACACCGGTGTTGCTCGAAGCCGACCAAATCATCGACGACCAGGCCGCCCGCACCGTCACCGCCGCGGGCGACGTGCAGGTGCGTTATGACGGGCGCACCCTCCGCTCCGACAGCTTGGTTTACGACCTCAACACCGGCGCCATCCGCGCGATCGGCAATGTGCAGGTGGTGGCGCCGGACGGTTCGACGACCTACGCCGAAGAAATCGAGGCCGACGAGGCGCTCAATGTCGGTGCCGCGCGCGAGTTGCGCGCACGCTTGGGTGAAACCGGCACCTTAGCGGCGCGCTCAGCGCTTCGTCACGGCGAAGGCGAAAACGAACTTCGCAATGTCATCTACACCTCGTGTCCGGTTTGCGAGACCGGCGAACGCCCCCCGACCTGGGCGCTACGCGCGCGCCGAGCGATCCAGGACCACGACACCCGCACCGTGTCGTACCAGAATGCAGTGGTCGAAGTCGCGGGCGTGCCACTCTTGTACTTCCCGTATTTCGCTCACCCAGACCCGACGGTCGAACGCGCTTCGGGCCTATTGCCTCCTGGCATCGGGCGAAACCGCCCGCTTGGAACCTTCTACCAGCAGCCTTATTATTGGGCGATCTCTCCGTCGCAGGACCTGACTGCGTCGCTTCGGGTGCATAGCAACGTCAACCCGATGGTTTCGCTGGATTACCGCAAACGATTCTGGTCCGGAGAATTGTCGGCTCAAACCACATTTACCCAAGAGCGCTTGTTCAATAATGACGGCGATTTATTGGGTGAGGAGCGGTTCCGATTTAGCGCTTTTGCGCAAGGCAAATTCAATGTCAGTGACTACTGGGATTGGGGTTTTGGCGTCGAGCACATATACGACGACGATTATTTGCGCCGGTACGGCGTACAAGGCGCCGGCGACCGTCGCGGACCTTATCTGGGACAATATACCAGACTCATCTCGCAATTGTTCGCGATCGGCCAGAACGCCAATTCCTACACTTCTGTCGCCTTTGTCGATTTTCAGGGGTTGCGCGAGACCGACAGTTCCGATCTTCTGCCGGTAATTCTGCCCTACGCGGAAACAGAGCGCGTACTGCCGCTGTTCGGCGGCCAGGTCAGACTGCAAGCCAACACGGCCATTCTCTCGCGCAGCGATAACCCCGCCACTCTGGCCTTTGAGGGCGACGACGCACGGCTCTCGTTGTCAGCCACTTGGCGTCGGGACGCGGTGTTTGGCCCGGGGCTTGTGGCGTCGCCCTTCGCGCAAGCGCGCGGCGACCTCTACGGCGTGGAGACCAGCCGCAGCAACGTCGAGAGTTTCACGCGCGGTCTTGGGCTCGCCGGCGTCGAGGTCAGCTGGCCGTTCATGCGCCCGGGCGAAAAGTTCGATGTGATCGTCGAACCGGTTGCGATGGCCGCGTACGCGAGCAACAACACCCCGGACCCGCGCATCGTCAACGAAGACAGCATTGCTTTCGAACTCGACGATTCGAACCTGTTTCGGCCTAATGGGGCGCCCAATTACGATTTGTGGGAGCCTGGCTCCCGAGTGAGCTTGGGAGTGCGCGCAACGGCCCGGGCCCACACCGGCGAGAGCGCGACCCTATTGTTCGGGCGGCGCTGGCGCGACCAGCAGGCGCCGGGCTTCACCCAACAGAACAACCTAGATGGCCGGGCCAGCGACTGGGTCGGGGCCTTCCAGGCCGATCTCGGCCGTAATCTTGGGGCCGAGGCCCGCATCAGGCTGGACGACGAGACGCTTGAACTCAATCGCCTCGACCTTGGCGTACGCGCGTCGGCTGGGCGTTTTTCCGCTCAGGCGCGGTATTTTAACATCACCGATACGCTATCCCCAGGCGATCCCAGTGAAGAGCTCACCGCGCAAGCGGGAATTAACCTGGCTGCAGGTTGGCGAATGCAGCTCGGCCTGACCCGCGACCTCGATTCAGACATAAATCTGCGCCAGGACATCCGCGCCATCTACGAGG
>CADEDG010000138.1 GCA_902826035.1 uncultured Alphaproteobacteria bacterium | reverse complement strand
TGGTCTCCCATTCCGCGAACACGCGCACCGAAAGCCCGCGGCGCGCGAGGCGCTCGAGTACCGTGACATCGTCATTGGGGACCGCCGCGTTATAGCGCACGCGTGGGTTCGGCCGCCCGGACAGCATCTCGGCGTAACCGGGATAGGAGAACCAGAAATCGTTGCTCACGCGCGCGCAGGAATTGGCGTCACGATTGCCGATCAACGCGCCCTCTTGCGCGAACGAGCGCAGAAACGGCGTCAGCGCCTGGGCGCGATCGGGCACATCGACATAGCGCGCGCGATAAGCCGGATCAGTTAGGAGCGCTGGATCGGCGCCGCGGAACAGCTCTTCCCAGCGATAGCCGTCGATGGTGACGAGGATGAGGTGGCGGTCCTCCGTCATTTGGGCGCGCGCAGGAGGGGCGATGACGGCGCACAGCGCGGCCAAGACGAGTATCAAGCGACGCATGTTTCGTTCCTCAATCTGTCTCAACAAACTCAACGATCCAAGACTACCACCCATTCCCGGATTGGCCGAAGGCCAATTCCGGGACCCAAGAACACGAACCGATTGAGTCTATGGGCCCCGGAATTCGCTTCGCGAATCCGGGGATGGGTGGATAGGTCAGGGCTTCCTCGGCCCGACCAGCTCCTACAACATCGCCGGCAGCACGCGATCCGGCGGCTTATGCCCATCCGCAAACGTCTTGATGTTGACGATCACCTTCTCGCCCATGTCGATGCGGCCTTCGATCGTCCCGCTCCCCATATGCGGGAGCAGCACGACGTTGGCGAGCTTCTTCAGTTTTGGATTGATCGCAGGTTCGTTTTCGAACACATCCAAGCCCGCTCCGGCGAGTTCGCCCTTTTCCAACATGCGCGCGAGCGCTGCTTCATCGATCACTTCGCCGCGCGCGGTGTTGACCACGTAGGCGTGCGGCTTCAGCAACGCCAAACGCCGCGCGCTCAGCAGATGATAGGTCGCGGGCGTGTGCGGGCAATTCACGCTGACAATGTCCATGCGCGAGAGCATTTGGTCGAGGCTGTCCCAATAGGTCGCCTCCAGCTCAGCCTCTATGTGCGCGGCGACCTTGCGGCGGTTGTGATAATGGATCTGCAGCCCGAACGCCTTGGCGCGCCTCGCCACCGCCTGGCCGATGCGGCCCATGCCGATAATGCCAAGCCGCTTGCCGGTGATGCGCCGCCCCATCATCCAGGTCGGAGTCCAGCCGGTGAATTTGTCCTGCTCGATGACGCGCACACCTTCGATCAGCCGCCGCGGCACTGCGAGGATCAGCGCCATGGTCATGTCGGCGGTGTCCTCGGTCAGAACGCCCGGCGTATTGGTGACCGTAATGCCGCGCTGAACAGCGCTGGCGACGTCGATATTGTCGACCCCGGCGCCAAACTGGGCGATCAGGCGCAGCTTCTCGCCGGCCCGCGCCAGCACGCGGCCATCGATCCGGTCGGTCACCGTCGGGGCCAGAACATCGGCGCGTGAGACAGCGTCGGCCAGCTGCTCGGCGGTGAACGGCGTATCGTCGACATTAAGCTCGGCGTCGAACAGCTCGCGCAGCCGGGTTTCAACCGGATCGGGCAGCCGGCGGGTGACGATGACCTTGAGATTTTTCGACGACATTCAGCTTCCATAAACCACGCCGCGCACGGCTCCAAGGCTGCGTGTTAAACTGGTTTTCATCGAAGCCAGCGCAAGATCACGCCTCCTCGTTCTCGCCGACGAGGAAACAAAAACAAGGTGGTGGTGATGGGCTGTGGGAGCTTGGCCGCGCTTGGCGCGGCGTTAGCCATGATTTCGTTGAACGCGGCGGCTGACCAGCCGGCGCTGGGCCCCGACTCGCAGCGCCCGGTGCCGCGCTATGTCAGCCTCGCGACGGAGACCGCCAATGGCCGCCATGGGCCTGGCCTCGAGCACCAGATCGATTGGGTCTATCAACGGCCAAACCTGCCCCTGCGCGTAACCGCCGAAAGCGGCCCCTGGCGGCGGGTGGTCGATCCAGACGGCGACCAGGTCTGGATTCACGCCCGCAATCTCGAAGAGCGCCGCACCGTGTTTCTCCGCGCCGAGGCGCCCCTACGGCGCGACTCGAACGAGAGCGCAACGGTGAGCGCTGTGCTTGCCAAAGGCGTCATCGGGGCGCTGACCGGCTGCGAAGGCGAGTGGCGGCGGGTCGCGGTCGGCGGCCGCGTTGGCTGGGTCGCTGCGGACGCGTTGTGGGGAGGCGACGATTGCTCGGGGTGAGCAGGAGGAGGGATTGAACCCCGCAGCTCTTGACTCAATGCGGCGGCGGCTCTGCGTAGAGCTTGCGCAACTCCTCCGCTATGGCCGGGGGCAAAGCGTCGGCGTGGCCGGCGTATTCTTGGGGATCGCCGAGGAGAACACTGGGATCCTGCCCATTCCAGGCGCCAAGATTCGGTCGGTGCATGCGATAGCCAATCAATTGCTGATGCGCGGGTTCAAGCGTTCGCGCCACCGCAGGCGGATAAGCCAGATACTGGTTTTCGTAGGTTTTCAGCCATCCCAGGCAATATGAGACAATAATCCCCGTCCGCGGCGCCTCGCTTCGATTGGCGC
The DNA here is from genome assembly GCA_902826035.1 of uncultured Alphaproteobacteria bacterium. Taxonomy (GTDB): domain Bacteria; phylum Pseudomonadota; class Alphaproteobacteria; order Caulobacterales; family Aquidulcibacteraceae; genus Vitreimonas. Next base: position 4,028 of record CADEDG010000138.1, on the reverse strand, counting down.
CGGCGCCATGGGTCAACGCGCCCATGAATATGCACGCAGAACCCGATGGCATCTCCGCGGCGATCGATTTTTTTGGATCAACCGCGCGGTCGAGCGTTTCATGGTGGCTTCGCGGCCACAAGCGCGTTGCGCCATTCTCTTCCGTAAAATCGTCAAGCGCCCAGATCACGTTCATCATCCACGGAGCGCCGTGCTTGCTTACCGGCCACATCTCTTCGTCGCGATGCGGCGCTTGCGCGCGCTCGCCCGGATGCACGCGAATAGCCTGGACGAGATTGAGCTGAACGTAATCGCATCCCGGTTTGAGTATGGATTCCACCGCGGGCCAGATCGCGTTGTGCAGAAGCAGGCTTCGCGCGGACGGCGCCCTTGTCAAAACCGAGTTCACCCGCGTTGTTTTCCAGCCATGGAAGTCACCGACGCAGCGCGGCATCGCCTCGAAGTGGGGCTCCAACTCCCCGGCGATCGCGCGCACCTCGCGTTCGCTGAGCAGATTCTTGAGAATGACGAAGCCGTCTTCCAGCAGCCGATCGGCCACGCTGGAAACAACATTCGGGTGCGAGATTGCTAGGCTCATGAGTCGCCTCTCCTTATGCGGCAATGCGGGCGGGGGAATAGCGCAGCAGTGGCGCTACGAGATTGTGGCGTTCGCGCACGCGCCGCAGCCCCAACGCATCGATGGATGCGATACAGGCTGTGACGCGATCACGCTGGTAACGCTGCGGTGGCCCCAGCGCGGACGCTGCCCAACCCGACGTAAGCGCGAGCGGCTTCAACGCACCGCTCGCGACAAAAGTCACGTGGGTCATTCCGAACAGCAGCCCCGCTTCCAATATGCCCGCAATAATCTCGCCAAGTAGGTCCCGGCGCGCTTGCGAATCATGAATCTCGGGCGAAGGGCAGAAGCGTGTGGCCTCCCAAATGTGCGCACCGCACGGAACCACATCCGTGCAGAGGTGCGGAAACACCGAGTCAAGCAGATGAGGCTGGTCGGTACGCAACAGCCGCGCGGACGCCAAGAGCCGGCCCTCGCTGTCGAAGTTTAGGAGGTAAAGCGCCGTTTCGGTGTCGAAGGCATCGACCTCCAACTCCCCGTTATGTCCGATCGGCCACCTAAGCTGATCGACGAACACCCGTTTGCGCTGAACATGCATTTCCCGGAGCTCGCGCCAATAGGATTGGCGGTTCTCCTGGGTCACGAGATGGGTGGATGCCGTAGCCATTGCAATCATAGATTGCATTGGCTGACCGCTTGCTCATCGGGGGTAATTCCCTCCCTTGACTTGTTTCGACACCGGAAACGCAGAGGGAAACGCTTAGTCGGTCAAGTCGAAAAGCGAAATTTCACCTGCTTGCAAAGCGCGCACAACCGCTTGTGTACGCGTGGCTACACCCATGCGTCTTTTTGCACGCTCGACAGTGCGGTTGACGGCGCCTTCGCTGATCCTGAGCAAACTACTGATGACCCAATCGCTCTTTCCGCGCGCGACGAGGGCAAGGCACTCGCGCTCGCGTGGTGTAAGTCTTGGCGTCTCGGCGATTAGGGAACCCGCTAACAATTGCCGCGCTCGCTCGTGTGCGAAAACCGCCATAGCGTGGGCTAGCGTGTAGTGTCCGGCGTCGACGCCGCCGGCGTCAGGTATCAATGAACAGGACGCTGGCAATGCATCCGGACCACGGATCGGAATTGTGAAGCCATCCTTGATTCCAGCTTCGCTTCCCTCATGCAGCATGCGCCGTTGGGAACGCTTTAGCCCATCGAGAAAGCTCTGCTCCTGCCAGCGGAAAGGCATGGCGCGGCGGCCCGCCGCTTCAAAGACGGGATCGATCCGGTCAAGATGTTCGGCGCTGTAATGCGCAACCCACGACGAGGGGTAGCGCAGCACCATGATTGCGCCCGGCGGCGGCTTGATAGGGTCCACGTGGCTCGCCAACGCCACAAACGGAAATCCCAAATCTGACATTTCGTTCAGAAAGCGAGCGCCGAGCGCGCCGACAGAAGTCAACGCCTCGCAATCTTCGACAAAGCTCCAAAGCTTGGTGGCGGGTCTCACCCAGACCTCCTTGGCGGCACGTCCAGTCGGGGGGTAATTACCCTCTTTCAGCGAATCGGCAAGTGGACAATCGTGTACAAGGTGAGTGGAGGCTATGATGATCCCGACCAGCGTGTTCAAAGAGTGCGGACAGGCGCTCGATCACTTGCGCAACGCATTGGACTTGCTGCCGCCTCAATCCTCGCTGGCGCACCTGTTGGTGGGCGTAGTGCGCCGCCTCGCCACCTTTGTTGACGCCGCCAACTCCGTCAGGTCTGGCCTGGGGCGTTAAGTCCAGACGAAACAAGTTCGGGTCGCCTTGTCCCTTGCCGGCCTGGGGCCGCGGCCTTAAGCCAAGCCATGGCTGAAAGACCTTCATCCCTATCCTACGAAGACCTCATCTCCTCTGGCGAGGGGCGCATGTTTGGCCCCGGCAACGCACAATTGCCTCTGCCCCCTATGCTGATGTTCGACCGCATCACATCGATCACCGTCGATGGCGGCGCACACGGCAAGGGGCGCGTGGAGGCGGAGTTTGACATCAACCCGCAGCGTTGGTTCTTCGATTGCCATTTCCAGGGCGACCCTGTCATGCCCGGCTGCCTTGGTCTTGACGCCATGTGGCAGCTCGTCGGCTTCTTTATGGGCTGGTCGGGCTCGCCCGGACGCGGACGCGCGCTCGGCGTCGGGGAAGTGCAATTGCGTGGCCAAATCACGCCGGCCACCAAACTGGTCCGCTACGAGATCGACATGAGCCGTGTGATCCGGCGCAGTCTGCACATGGGCATCGGCGACGGGATCGTTCTGGCCGACGGCAACCCCATATATAGCGCCAAGGACCTGAAGGTCGGCCTGTTCAGCGCTGAACAGCTTGCCGCCGGCATGAAATAGGAGAGCGCCCATGCGCCGCGTCGTCGTCACTGGAATGGGGATCGTCTCCTCGATTGGAAACAATGCGCAGGAAGTGACCGCGAGTTTGCGGGAAGCCAAGTCCGGCATCCGCGCCGCGCCCGAGTACGCCGAGAAAGGCATGCGCTGCCAGGTGCATGGCGAACCGCAAGTGCGGCCCGAGGATGTCGTCGACAAGCGCGTGATGCGCTTCATGGGCGAAGGCTCGGGCTGGAACTACATCGCCATGCAGCAGGCGATCACCGATTCAGGACTTGAGCAAAGCGACGTCTCCAACGAGCGCACCGGCATCATCATGGGCTCAGGGGGGCCGAGCGCTGCCGCCATCGTGCTCGCCGCCGACACCGCGCGCGAGAAAGGCGCCAAGCGCGTCGGGCCGTTCGCCGTGCCGAAGGCGATGAGTTCGACGGCGAGCGCTACGCTTGCGACGCCGTTCGAAATCCGCGGCATCAATTATTCGATCAGCTCGGCCTGCGCCACCTCCTCGCACTGCATCGGCAATGCCTTCGAACACATCCGCGACGGCCGCCAGGACGTGATGTTCGCCGGCGGCTCGGAAGAATTGGACTGGACGCTCTCGGTGCTGTTCGATGCGATGGGCGCGATGAGCAGCAAGTACAACGACACGCCAGGGAAAGCCTCGCGCGCCTACGACAAGAATCGCGACGGCTTCGTCATCGCCGGCGGCGCGGGCGTGTTGGTGCTGGAAGAATACCAGCGCGCCAAGAAGCGCGGCGCCAAAATCTACGCCGAAGTGGCCGGCTACGGCGCCAATAGCGACGGCTACGACATGGTCGCGCCGTCAGGCGAAGGCGCCTCGCGCTGCATGAAAATGGCGATGCGCTATCTCGATCGCCCGGTCGACTATCTCAACACGCACGGGACCTCCACGCCCGTCGGCGACCTCAAGGAGATGGAAGCGGTGCGCGCTGTGTTCGGGGCAAAGCCGCCGCTGATCTCCAGCACCAAATCACTGACCGGCCATTCGCTCGGCGCCGCCGGCGTGCAGGAAGCAATCTATTCGCTGCTGATGATGCAGTCGGGCTTCGTCTGCGAAAGCGCGCATATCGAGGAACTGGACCCCGC
>CADEDG010000137.1 GCA_902826035.1 uncultured Alphaproteobacteria bacterium | reverse complement strand
GTCGGCCGCGTGCCCATTACTGACCCTAATCACTTCTCGATCAGCCATCTGGCCGACAGCCAGGATCAATTCGCCTGGGCGGCCTACGTAGACACCTCCACGAGCCTCACCGATCAACTCGAGTTGTCGGTCAACGTCCGCTACGACCACGATCGCCGCGAAAACACCACGGACACGCCCACCGGTTTCCTGCCCTGCGTGCCGAACCCCACCACTTGTGCAACCGGTCTTGCACGGGAAGAGACCTGGGACGATATCCAGCCGCAAGTGATCTTGCGCTACGAGGCGAGCGACGATTTGAACATCTATGGCAGCTACAGCCGCGGTTTCCGTAGCGGCGGCTTCAACCAGACCGGCGTTGGCACGGTCGCAGCCGCGGCCGGCTTCTTCAATGTCGGCGACACGTTCGACCAGGAAACCGCGGACACTTTCGAAATCGGCCTCAAGAGCAGTTTCATGGGCGGGCGCGGGAGTTTCAACGCCAGCGCCTACAGCACGCGCGCGGAAGGCACCTACTATTTCGTCTTCCTCGCCGCCAACTCGACCCAGAATCTCGGAAATATTGACGAGGTCGAGTACCAGGGCATCGACCTGGAGCTGAACGCCCGTCTCACCGACAATTTCATGGTCAATGCCGGCTTCGGCTACACCGACAGCGAAATCACCAAGTTCCCGGATTCGGTGGCGGTCGGCGCTCAAGCGCCGCTGGTGTCGGAGTACACGTTCAATCTCGGCGCTCAGTACACCATGCCGTTGTGGGGCGATGTCGAGGGCATAGTGCGTGCCGATTATAATCGGATCGGCGACACGATTTTCACGATCCCGTTCAGCGCGCCGTCGCAAGTGCTCGATGCAACACCTATCGCCCGCGACCCGGTGAATCTCGTGGATCTGCGAGCAGGCATACAGGGTGACGCCTGGTCGCTGATCGCGTGGTCCAAGAATTTGCTGGATGAGGAATACAACACCGAATATTCACCCGGTGGCTTCCTGTTCAAGGCGCAGCCCATGCGCTGGGGCCTTGAGCTGACGCGGAGGTTCTGAGCCACTTCATGTTCGGTTGGTTTGGACGTAAGAAGAAAAAGGCGGAGGCGTCGGGCGAGCCAAAGGCAAACCCGGCGCCTCAGCCGTTGAAGGAGACGCCGCGGGTGACCAAGATTCTGGTTCTCTATTATTCAAGCTACGGCCACATCGAGATCCTCGCGCGCGCCATTGCCGAGGGCGCGGCGCAGGTCCCCGGCGCTGAAGTCTCGGTAAAGCGCGTGCCTGAATTAGTGCCGCCAGAAGTCGCGGCCAGTTCCGGTATGAAGGTCAACCAGGATGCGCCGTTCGCCGATCCGAACGAACTCGGCGATTACGACGCCATCATCGTCGGTACGCCGACGCGCTTCGGCAATATGGCCGCCCAGATGCGCAATTTCTGGGATCAGACCGGCGGCTTGTGGGCCAAGGGTGTGCTGGTCGGAAAGGTCGGCAGCGTGTTCAGCTCCACGGCAAGCCAGCATGGCGGCCAGGAGACCACCATCATCGCCACGCAGATCACGCTCCAACACCACGGCATGATCATCGTCGGCCTGCCTTACGCATTCGCGGGCAATACTATCATGACAGAGATCAGCGGCGGCGGGCCCTACGGCATCACCACGGTGACGGGCCCCGATGGTTCGCGCATGCCGAGCGCTAACGAACTCGAAGGCGCGCGTTTTCAGGGCAGGCATGTCGCCGACATCGCTGCGCGACTGTTTCGCTAACCCTCGTTTGACGGTTTCAACGTCGCATATTCAAGGAGATCGCCATGGGCATTTTCGGAAACGGGAAGAAAAATAATGGCGCAGCGCTTCCGGCGCGCCTTCACCATACCGCCTATGTCACAAAGGACATGGAAGCCACGCGCAAGTTCTACGAGGATGTGATCGGCTTGCCGTTGCTGGCGACTTGGTGCGAAAGCGACGAGCTGTTCGGCGCGGTGCGTACGTACATGCACACTTTTTTTGGCTTGGCCGACGGCAGCGCGCTTGCGTTTTTTCAGTTCGCCAACCCAGCAGACCAAGAGCAATTCGGTCCGCAAATGCCGTTCAGCCCATTCCACCACATCGCGCTCTATGTCGATAAGAAAGCCCAGCAGGAGATCGAGGCGCGCATCAAGGCGGCGGGCTACACCGAGCCTGGGCACTTCGTGCTTGAGCATGGCTATTGCCGTTCGGTCTACGTCACCGACCCCAATGGCATGATCGTGGAATTCTGTTGCGACGCCGATCACGCCATGAAGGACGCCGACCAATGGAAGCGCGATGCGCATGCCAATCTGAAGCGCTGGATAGCGGGCGACCACACCAGCAACAATAATTATCGGCGTGAGGCCGCGCACTAAGGCGAAGCGCAATATGAACCGCCGGCGCCCTCGCCGGCCGCGCTGGCCGCCAACGTTCGCCCTTGGGCAGGTTGAAGCACCGCATGCCGGCGAGGGCGCCGGCGGTCCATATTTTCATCTCGAGTTGCGCCGATGAGAGGCATCGGCGTGGACGGCGGCGACATCGCATGCGCGCATGCTGGCAAAGCGAGCGCAGAACCCGCTTTAGTGTTGCTGCACGGCTGGACGCTGGACCATCGCTTGTGGGCGCCGCAAATGGCGGCGTTCGCACGTGAGCGCCTCGTCCTTGCGCCTGATCGGCGCGGTTTCGGCGCTTCCTCAGCGCCGCCCGATCTGGCGCGCGAGGCCGATGACCTCGTAGCGATCTTTGATCATTTCGCGGTTCAACGCGCCATCGTCGTCGGCATGTCGCAAGCGGGCCGCGTGGCGATAGATTTTGCGTTGCGCTTCCCTGATCGAGTTTGTGGCCTCGTCTTGCAAGGCGCGCCCGCAAGCGGGGTGACGCCTGGTCCGGACGAGGACGAAACCATCCCCATCGTCGAGTACGCCGCGCTTGCCCGCGCTGGTCGGCTTGACGAGATGAAGCGGCGCTGGCGACTTCATCCGCTGATGCACACAACAGCGCCAGAGGCGGCGCAAATCGCCGATACGATGCTCGAAGCCTATGCTGGCCGCGACCTAGGCGCGACAAGCTATCTGCGCGATTCAGAGCCGCGCGACCTTGCACAAATCAAGGCGCCCGCGCTCGTGATCACCGGAGCGCTCGATACGCCTTGGCGCCGGCGCGCCGGCGATGCGCTGGCGCGTGCGCTTGGCGATGCGCAACGCCTCGAAATCCAAGGCAGCGGGCATTTGTGCAATCTTGATCAGGCGGAGGCGTTCAATCACGCTTTGGCGAACTTCATCGCCGGTGCGGAAGCGTGAAGCGCCCGCCGGCGTCAACTCTGTTCGTCGTTGGCCGGTCGCCGCTTTTTCCACCCTAACGGCTTTTTCGTCGTCAGGCCCTTCCGTTTTTTTCCGCGCGCCTTGGCTGCGATTTCTTTCAGCTTGACCGTTTGCAGAACCGAGAGCGCGTCTTCCTTGCGGCCCTTGGCGAGGCTCGCGAAGGCTGAGCCGTACTTCTCGAGGCGCGTATCGACCTCGCCCAGAAACTCCGTTTCCCAGTGCGAATACTCGACACCTTCGGCAGTTTTGATCTCCCCGGTCTCGGGATCGACGCTTTCTTCCGCCGGTGCAGCCTTGGCTTTCAGCTTGCGCACGATGCGCAGCGCCTTGCGCGTCTGCTTGGGGTCAACCTCGCGGGGCATAGGTTTCTATGCACCCGAGGCTCGGCGTCCTGCAATATGGCCGCCGGAGGGCGCGGGTCCTTAGCGCTGCCGTCGCGCTTCGACAAGCTCAGCGTGACGCCCACCCTGCGTCAGCCTGAGCATGTCGAAGGCCGCACACTGGCGCCGCGGGAGCAATTAAATCTCGCCCAGAGCGTGCAGGTAAAGGTCGCGCAATTGTTCCTGCTCTTCGCGCTCGTTGCGGTCTAGCTTACGGATGCGGATCACCTGGCGCAGCACCTTGGAGTCGAACCCGAAGGTCTTGGCTTCGGCGTAGCTTTCCTTGATGTCGTCGGCGATGCCTTTTTTCTCTTCTTCCAGCTTCTCGATGCGCGCGACCAGCTGGCGCAGTTTTTCGCGCGTGGTTTGCGTCAGCGATTGCGCCGCCACCGTTTCCGTTGCCGCCGATGCGCCAAAGTCAGCCATGTGTCGCCCCCGAATCAGATCGTTGTGCTGAGGCTAGCTGGCGGGGGCAGGCGCCGCCATCTCGTTGACACGCCGAATCGCGGCGAGCACCAGATCGGTGCGCAGCCGGTGCGGCATGTGCCCGGAATCGGGCGCGATCACCAATTCGGCGGCCGGCATTTCCACAGCCAACGCCCGAGCATTGCGCTTGGGGCTGACGATCTTGTCCTTCTCGGCAGTGACGATCACGGTCGGGGCGAAGATGTCGCCATACCGCGGCGCTTGCGCAGCGAATTCGGCCTTGGTGGCGCGCACGTCGCGCGCATTGGCGGCGAAGGCGCGCGGGCGGAACATCAGCCCCACACCGCCCTCGTCGGCGTAAGTGGGCGGCGGCGATTGCGGCCAGAAATTGCTCGCCACCGCCGCCGGCGCCATGAGCGGGCCGATCGCGGGCACCAACAGGTTTGTGAAGGCATATCCCGCCAGCGGACTCGCCGCGAGTTTGATCCACCACGCATTGTCGTGCGGGTAGGGGTGGCTCGCCGGCGCGATCAGCACCAAGCCTGACACTAGATGCGGAAAGTCCAGCGCCAACCTTAGACCGACTGCGCCGCCAAGCGAATGCCCAACCACGAGCGCTGGGCCACCACCGCTATGCTCGAGCACGCGAGCTGCGAGCTTGGCCTGCGTGGCGAGCGTCTGGGCGTGGCGTTTGGGTCGTGTCGAGTACCCCAGGCCTGGGCGATCGAAGGCGATGACGCGATGGTCTGCGCTGAGCGGCTCGGCCAGCGGCCCCCAAAGTTCGCGCAAATTTGAGCTGGCGCCGTGGATTAGCAGAATGAGCGGCGCGCTTTCATCGCCCGCCTCGCGCAGGTGCAGCCTTGCGTCGCCAAATTCTACGAAGCGCCCCAGCGCCGGCCAGCGCGCTTCCGCGCGGCGCACAATAGAACGGGCGTTGAGCGCCAGAAGCAGAACGAGCGCCGCCAGCACAATCGCGGCGGCCCATCCAATCATGCCTCGCGGCCGTCTACGCGCGGTTCGATCCGGCGTACGCCTTGCAGCGCCAGTTCATAGAACGGATGCACCGCCAGCGCCGAGCGAAAGGCTTCCAGCGCTTTGCGGTCCTGGCCGAGTTCTTCGTAGATGAGCCCAAGCGCGCCCATCGCCGCAAAGTGGCGTGGCTGGCGTTTGAGTGTCTCCATGATTGCGGCGATCGCGCCGGGGTGGTCGTCGGCATCGTAGGCGAGCGTCGCGCGCCGGTTCCAGGGTTCGGCGAAGTCCGGCGCCAGCGCGCTGGCGCGGTCGAGAAAGCGCAAAGCGAGATCGCTGTCGCCGACGGCATGCGCGGCGTTGGCGCGTTCGAGGAGGATGTTCACGCTGGGGGAGCCGCTGTCGGCCCAGCGCGCCCAAATCTCGGCTTCGAGCGGCGCGGCCGAGGCAGCGTCTTCGGCCTGGCTCAATTTCGAAAACAAGTGTTCTAGCGCCGGATCCGGGCGCGCCGGTGCAGGCGCGCCTACACCGCAAGCGCTAAGTCCTGCGCTCAAGCAGGCAATGAGGAAAAATCGGCGCATCGCGGTTTGAATCGCGCTGATCCTAACCCGGATTTGCGACAATCGCGAGCGCGATCAGCCTTGTTTGGCCTTATAGCGCGGATCGACCTTGTTGATCACATACACCCGGCCCTTGCGCCGCACCACCCGGCACGCCCGGTGGCGGGTTTTCAGCGATTTGAGCGAGGATTTGACTTTCATGGCCGAAATGTCCGGGTAAGTCGGGGCGAAAATGAAGCGGCGTCAATACGGGGGCAGGGCGGCGAAGTCAACTTGCGACCCCGCAGCTCCCACTAGCCTTCTTCGCCCCGCCCGTAGCTTTCCGCCGGTACGGTTTCCTGGGCCGCCTTCAACGTCTTGGACTCGGCTTTCGCCGCGCGCAGGTCGGCGCGGGCTTTGGCGGCGGCCGCCTCCGAGACGATGGCGTCGAGCTCGATCTGGGTGCACAGGCCGATGGTCACCGGATCGACCGGCTTGATCTGGCTGGAATTCCAGTGCGCACGGGTGCGCACTTGCTCAATAGTGGACTTGGTGGTGCCGATCAGCTTCACGATCTTTGAATCGGGCACTTCCGGGTGATGCTTGAGGAACCATTGGATGGCGTCGGGGCGGTCGCTGCGGCGGGCGATCGGGGTGTAGCGGGCGCCGCGCTTTTTCACCTGCGGCAGATCCACGCGTTTTTGCTCCAGCTCTTGCAGGCGGTAAGCGGGGTCGGCCTCGCCCCTGCCGATTTCCTCGCGGGTAAGTACGCCGCCTGCGATGGGGTCGACGCCGCGTATACCCTTGGCGACGTCTTCGTTGGCGATACCTTGAACTTCCAGGGGGTGCAGCGAGCAAAACGCGGCGATCTGGTCGAAGGCGAGCGAGGTGTTCTCGATCAGCCACACAGCGGTGGCTTTGGGCATCAGAATGGACATCGGCAGGGCTCCAAATACGCAATCGCGCCCAGCGTCGTCGCCAGGCGCGGGACCC
>CADEDG010000136.1 GCA_902826035.1 uncultured Alphaproteobacteria bacterium | reverse complement strand
CATGTGAAGATCGGTCAGCGCGTGATCGGTTCGCTCGGCTGGGGCGGGTTCGCGGAGAAGGTGAAGGCGCAAGCCGCGCGCGTGATCCCGATCCCCGACGCCATGCCGTTCGACGAAGCCAGCGCCTTCATCCTCACCTACGGCACCTCGTATTACGCGCTGAAGGATCGCGGCCAGCTGAAGGCCGGCGAGACGGTGCTGATCCTGGGCGCGGCAGGCGGCGTCGGGGTCGCCGCGATCGAGCTGGCGAAGGCGATGGGCGCGAAAGTGATCGGCGCGGTGTCGAGCGAAGCGAAAGCCGCGTTCGCGAAAGAAGCGGGCGCGGACGCGACTGTCATCTATCCACCGGGCGCGTTCGCCAAGGAACAAAGCCGCGCGCTGGCGGAGAGCTTCAAGCAGGCCACGGGCGGCGGCGCGGACGTGGTGTACGATGCGGTCGGCGGCGATTATTGCGAGCCGGCGCTGCGAGCGATGAATTGGAACGGGCGCTATTTGGTGGTGGGCTTTCCCGCCGGCATTCCTTCGCCGCCGCTTAATCTCACGCTCTTGAAAAGCACGTCCATCGTTGGCGTGTTCTGGGGCGCCAGCACGGCGCGCGAGCCGGCGCTGCATCAGCAAAACGTGCGCGATCTTTTTGTGCTTTACGCTGAAGGCAAGATCAAACCGCGCATTTCCAAACGCTATCCGTTGGTCGAAGGGGGCGCGGCGATCCGCGCGCTGATGGATCGGAATGCTACGGGGAAGCTTGTGGTGGTGATGGAGTAGGGGCTCAGCGCCGCCGCACAAATCCAGCCAGCACCTCGCACACCCAACGCGCCGCCGTCAGCGCCGAAATGCTCGCCACATCGAGCGAAGGATCGAACTCGGTGAGATCGACGCTGCGCACCTTTGGGTGCGCACAGATGAGGCGTGTGGCCTGGAAGAAGGCGTTCGGGTTGATGCCGCCCGGGCGTGCGCCAGGGGCGCCGGGCATGCAGCCGCGCTCGATCACATCGATGTCGAAATCGACGTGAATCACATCGCAGCGCTCGGCAAGCATCCCCAGCGCTTGCTCGATCACATGCGTTCCCATCGCGCCCCAATCTTCGCCGGTCTGAACGAAGATGCCCGCGCGCTTAGCCTTCTCGTGCGCCTTTCTGGTGTTGGCGAACGGCAGCAGACCCACCTGCGCAATATGCCGACCAGGCATGCCATCGTCCAACAGCGCCTGTACAGGATTGCCATTGGTCAGCCCGCAATCGGTGTCGCGCAGATCGAAATGCGCGTCGAGTGTGAGCAGGCCGACGCGCTGAAGCGTGGGGTCGAGCGCGTGCACGCAGGGGCGGGTAATGGCGTTGTTGCCGCCAATCACCAAAGTGAGCGCGTGCTTCTGTACAAGCGGTTCAAGGCGCGCCTGGAGCGGCGCCAAGCTGGCGGCTGGCTCCAGTCCCGCGATGTCTGCGTCGCCGGCGTCGAACACCTTAAGCGGCGAGAGATCGGTTTCCGTCTCGAGATCATAAACGCTCATGCGTTTGCATGCGGCGCGCACGGTCGCTGGGCCGAGATCGCAGCGCCCCGGCGTGATCGAGCCCAAGCCCATCGGCGCGCCAATGAACGCCACCGGCGCGCTCGCGTCTTGGCCGAGCAGGTCGGCGGCGGAGAACCAGGAGCGGCAATCTGAATCAGTCATGGAGCGACTATGGACCGCCCACGCCCTCGCCGGCCAGCGCCAGTGTTGCCGGCGAGGCGCGCGCAGTCCATGAAGCGCCCATGTGGGATACGCTTTGGGTCGATGCGAACCTGGCTACGATGGTTTCGGGCGCCAAGCCGTACGGCGCGATACCGCGCGGCGCGATTGCGGCGAAGGACGGCCGCATCGTCTGGGTAGGCTTCGCCGCTGACTTGCCAGGCCGCCCGGAGAGACTAGCGCGCGACGTGCGCGCCTGCGACAATGCCTGGATTACGCCGGGGTTGGTGGATTGCCATACGCACCTAGTGTTCGGCGGCGACCGCGCGCGTGAGTTCGAGTTGCGCCTTCAGGGCGCGAGCTATGAGGAAATCGCGCGCGCGGGCGGTGGCATCGCTTCCACTGTCGCGGCGACTCGCGCGGCGACGAAGGCAGAATTGATTGCAAGCGCTTCGAAGCGCTTGGACGGATTGATGCGTGAGGGCGTCACGACGGTTGAGGTGAAGTCTGGCTACGGCCTCGATCTCGAAACTGAGTTGAAGATGCTGAAAGCGGCGGGTGCACTTGCGGAAGGAAGTGCGCGCGCGCGCATCAAACGCACCTTCCTCGGGCTCCATGCCTTGCCGCCGGAATTCAAGGAAGATCGCGCCGCCTACGTTCAGCTGGTCGCGGACGTGATGATTCCGGCGATTGCCTCGGAGAGATTGGCCGACGCGGTGGATGCGTTCTGCGAAAATATCGGCTTTACGGCGGATGAGGTGGGCACCGTCCTTACAGCGGCTCGCGCGAGTGGACTGGATGTAAAGCTGCACGCCGAGCAGCTCTCTAACCAGCACGGTGCGGCGCTCGCCGCGCGTCACGGGGCGCTTTCTGCCGATCACCTCGAATATCTTGATGATACCGGCATAGCTGCGATGGCGGCGGCGGGGGCTGTCGCTGTGCTGCTGCCGGGCGCGTTCTACTTTCTACGCGAGACGCAAACGCCGCCAGTGGAGAAGCTCCGCGCCGCCGGCGTGAAGATGGCGGTGGCCACCGATTGCAATCCCGGCACATCGCCGCTGGCCTCGCCGCTCATGGCGATGAACATGGCGTGTACGCTGTTTCGCCTGACGCCGGAAGAAGCGCTCGCCGGCATGACGCGCGAAGGCGCGCGCGCGCTTGGCTTGGCCGATGAAATCGGAACGCTTGAGGTCGGCAAAGCTGCTGACCTCGCAGTTTGGGATGTGCGTTCACTCGCGGAGCTTTTCTACTGGCTCGGCGTGCCGTTGCTGCGGGCGCGCGTGTTCGCGGGGCGGGTTGTGTTCAGCCGCGATTGAAAATACACGACGATCTAAGTTGACATGTTGTTTCGGAGCCCCCGATGAACCCACGCCGCGATCCTTCGCGCATCATTCGCGCCCCGCGTGGCGATGCGCGCACGTGCAATAGTTGGCTCACCGAAGCGGCGCTGCGCATGCTGATGAACAACCTTGACCCGGATGTCGCCGAACATCCGGAGGAGCTTGTGGTTTATGGCGGCATCGGTCGTGCGGCGCGCGATTGGGTGGCGTATGACAAGATCGTTGAGACGCTGCGCCGGCTCGAGGATGACGAGACGCTGCTGATCCAGTCGGGCAAACCCGTGGGCGTGTTCAAGACGCACGCGGATGCGCCGCGGGTGCTGTTGGCGAATTCCAACCTCGTGCCGCGCTGGGCCACTTGGGAGCATTTTGACGAGCTCGATCGCAAGGGTCTGATGATGTACGGTCAGATGACGGCGGGATCGTGGATCTATATCGGCACGCAGGGCATCGTGCAGGGTACGTATGAGACGTTCGCCGAGATGGGCCGCAAGCATTATGGCGGCGATTGGTCTGGCAAATGGATCCTCACCGCCGGCCTCGGCGGCATGGGCGGGGCGCAGCCTTTGGCGGCGGTGATGGCCGGCGCGAGCTGCCTCGCTATCGAGTGTCAGAGCGATCGCATCGATAAGCGCCTGGCAACGCGCTATTTGGACAAGCGCGCGGAAACACTGGACGACGCGTTGAAGCTCATCAACGACGCGTGCGCGAGAGGCGAAGCGATCTCCGTTGGCCTCCTCGGCAACGCGGCGGAGATTTTGCCGGAGATGGTCAAAAACGGCGTTCGCCCGCACGCGGTGACCGACCAGACTTCCGCGCACGACACCGCCAACGGCTATCTGCCCGCGGGCTGGTCGGTCGAGCGTTGGGTGAAGACGCGCGAACAGGATCCCGAGGCCGTGCGGGAAGCGGCGTGCGCCTCGATTGCGGTGCACGTGAAGGCAATGTTGGATTTTCACAAGCAGGGAATCCCCACCGTCGACTACGGCAACAATATTCGCCAGGTCGCGAGGGACGAGGGCGTAGAGGACGCCTTCGCCTACCCCGGCTTCGTACCTGCTTATGTGCGGCCGCTGTTTTGTCGCGGCATTGGCCCATTTCGGTGGGTGTCGTTGCGGGGCGATGCAGAGGATATCGCGCGCACCGATGCGAAGGTGAAAGAGCTCATTCCAAACGACGCGCATCTGCATCGCTGGCTCGACTTGGCGGCCGAGCGCATCACTTTTCAAGGCTTGCCAGCTCGGATTTGCTGGGTGGGCTTGGGGCAACGCCATCTTTTAGGGCTCGCGTTCAACGACATGGTGGCGAGGGGTGAAATCGGGCCCATTGTCATCGGCCGCGATCACCTGGACTCAGGCTCGGTCGCGTCGCCCAATCGCGAAACCGAAGCGATGCGCGATGGTTCAGATGCAGTGAGCGACTGGCCGTTGCTCAATGCACTGCTCAACACCGCGTCCGGCGCGACCTGGGTTTCGCTGCATCATGGCGGCGGCGTCGGCATGGGCTACTCGCAACACTCTGGCGTGGTGATCGTCGCGGACGGCAGCGAAGCGGCGGCCAAGCGCCTCGCGCGCGTGCTGTGGAACGATCCCGGCACTGGCGTCATGCGCCATGCGGATGCGGGCTACGATGAAGCGATCCAATGCGCGAAAGAGCAGGGGCTGGATTTGCCGTCGTTTGGCTAGACCGCAGCATGAGCAAGTACGATCCCTGCCACGATCAGCACCTGCGCCGCGGCATAGCTCCACCACACCACAGGCGCGGTGATGCGCCGCGCGGGCGCGTCCTGCGGCAAACGGAACAACTCAACCGCGAGCACGAAGTCGCTGACCAGAAAGCTGACCGCGCCCAGCATCGCCGGCCACCCCTGCCATGGCAGCCTAAACGCCATGCACGCCATCGCCGTGATCGCCAGTGAATAGGGAACGACGCCCAGCGCCATCCATCCGAGCTTCGGCGCCATCCACACGAGGAACCCGACCGTCGTCGCGCACACCAGCGCCATCGCAGCGTAGCGCGGCCAAAGCGGCGCAGCGTCCGGCTCGAGCGTCCATAGCGCCAGGAATACGAAGAAGTATGCCAGCTGTGCGATCAGGAATGATAGGATGCCCAAGGGCACAAGTTGCTTCTTGTCGAACGCAAGGAACAGATCGCCGGCGGCCGATGCGACCAGGGCGACAATCAGAAGGGGCTCGGCGCCGGCAAGCGTGAACGCAGCCGCGATTGCCGCCATGAACGCGGTCTTCACCCCGGCTGCGAGCAGGCTTGGGAGGCGACCCAGGAACATGAGGCCATAGGCTAATGCTGCGAGCACGCCAAAGCCGCATAGCGCCCAAGTGATGGTGGTGAACTCCAAGTTTCCCTCCCGCGTCTCAGCCATACGGACTTCACTGGCGCTCGCCAAGCGTTGCGTCGGCGTTTTCGCGCGCTAAGACAACGCGCAACAAGGAGAACGACATGCGGCTTTCAGCGGACATTGCAGCAGTGGTGACAGGTGGCGCTTCAGGGCTTGGCAAAGCCACCGTGGGGAAATTGCGCGCCGAGGGCGTCAAGGTGGCGATCTTCGATCGCGACGAGGAGCGCGGCCGGGCCACCGCCGCTGAGCTAGGCGCGACCTTCTGCAAGGTCGACGTCACCAGCGAGGAAAGCGTCGACGCGGGGTTTGCGGCAGCGCGCGCCGCCAACGGTCAGGAGCGCATCCTGGTCAATTGCGCGGGCATCGGAAGCGCCATGAAAACCGCAAGCCGCTCCAGGGAAACCGGCGCCATCAAGCACTTTCCGCTCGATATCTTCAATCTCACCATCCAGATCAATCTGGTCGGCACATTCCGCTGCGTCGCAAAATCAGCGGCCGGCATGCTGAGTTTGGGGCCGCTGGCTGAAGGCGAACGCGGCGCCATTGTGATGACGGCATCGGTGGCGGCTGAGGACGGGCAGGTCGGTCAGGCCGCGTACTCGGCGTCGAAAGGGGGCGTCGTCGGCATGACGCTCCCGATCGCGCGCGACCTCTGCAACGAGGGCATTCGCATCAACACGATCCTGCCGGGCACCTTTGAAACGCCGCTGATGCTGGCGGCGTCGGAGAAAGTGCGCGAGGGCTTAGCGGCAAGCGTTCCGTTTCCGAAGCGTCTTGGCAGACCCGAGGAGTACGCCTCGCTTGCGCTCGAAATGCTGAAAAATCCTTATTTCAATGGCGAAGACGTGCGTTTGGACGGCGCTATTCGAATGGGGTTGCGCTGAAGTCCGCGTCAATCTGGCGCGAATCTCCATGAAAAATGCGTGTTTTCACGCAACACTCGGCGTCAAGCTTGGCGCTTTCTACAGAAAAACCGCCAAAAACAGCGATTCCGGCGTTGCGACTCGCACGGCGTCATGCAAGGGAGACCGACACAGAGCGCGAAAATGCTGCGAAATGGCGGGATTTCTGCGTGATTTGGAGAAAGACGGTCACGCTCCATCAAGTATTGGATGGCATCACTCGCGTCGTTGCTGGTGAGGGCGGGGCCGAAAGCGCCCATGCGTTACCGGTGGTTTATTGAGTTAATCCACGACAAGTTTTGAACGACAAGTTTTGAACAGGGAAAAAGAGAATGGCTCGTAAAGTAGCAAAAAAAGCAGTGAAGAAGGCCCCGGCGCGCAAGAAGGCGCCAGCCAAGAAGGCCGCCGCTCCGGCGCCGAAGCCGGTGAAGGTCGCCGCGACCGCTGGCAAAACCGTGACCGCAAGCGCGCTGCTGCAAAGCGTCGCTGATCATCTCGGCCTCAAGAAGTCCGAAGCCAAGGGCATGGTCGAAGGCTATATCGATGTGGTGAAGGC
>CADEDG010000135.1 GCA_902826035.1 uncultured Alphaproteobacteria bacterium | reverse complement strand
AATACCGAACCTGAACCCGCGATAGAACCAAATCTATCCACGTTTTTCACCGGGCGCCGCGAGACTTGCTTTTCCACGCTCCTCACGCTTCATGCCGGCATGGTTGCACCCATTTCTTGTTTCATACGATCCAAAAACGAGGAACGACTCATTGCCGAGGTGATCGCCGCGGCGCTGCAGGTCGCGGCGGAGGTAGTGGTCGTGGATTCGGGCTCCACCGATAGGACCATTGCACTGGCCCAGGCCGCTGGCGCTCGCGTGGTCAACGCGCCCTGGCTTGGCGGCGGCAAGCAGAAACGCTTGGGCGAAGACGCGTGCACGCACGATTGGGTGCTCGATCTCGACGCCGACGAGATCGTCACCCCTGAACTCGCCGCGGAGATTGGCGCATTGTTTGCGAACGGCGCAATGCCGCCCTGCAACGTCTATCAATTCAAACTAGTTACCAAGCCGCCGGTGGGCGAGCCGTGGTGGAACGCGGCGGTGGTGTATCGCAATCGCTTCTATGACCGCCGCAAAATCCACGCCCGCGATCATTCTGGGTGGGATCAGCTGGAAATCCCTCTCGACTGGCGCATCGGCAAGTTCAAGGCGCCGATCCTGCATTGTTCGTTCCGCGACCTCCATCAGCTGGAAGAGAAATTCAACCGTAATTCCTCCTCGCGGGCCAAGGACACCAGGCTGAAATCGTTCTGGTACGTGGCGTTGCGGCTCGTTGCCGCACGGCCGTGGTACTTCATCCATCACTATTTCATGCGCGGCCTCTGGCGCACGGGCTGGTACGGATTGGCCGTGGCAAACATTGCCGCCCACGGGCGCTGGCTTAAGGACGCCAAGATGATGGAGGTGCATTTGCGCAACCGCCATCGGCGTTGAAACTTGGTCGCGGTCGGCTTAAGCGTCTGCCAATGAACGAAGACCCGATGGTTTCCTGCGCGTGGCTGGCCGCGCGGTTGGACGCGCCCGATGTCCGCGTGATCGACGCCACCTGGTTCATGCCGGGTGACCCGCGCGACGCAAAAGCGTTGTTTGAGGAGCGGCGCATCCCCGGCGCCATTTTCTTCGATATCGACGCTATCGCGGATACCGAGAGTTCACTGCCGCATATGCTGCCTTCGCCTGAGAAATTCGCCTCCGCCATGCGTGCGCTCGGAATCGGCGACGGCATGCGGGTAATTGTATACGATAGTCACGGCCTGCTCTCGGCTGCACGGGTGTGGTGGACGTTCCGGGTCATGGGTCATGACGATGTCGCCGTGCTCGATGGCGGCTTGCCGGCCTGGGAGGCGGCCGCATTGCCGCTCGTTAGCGGCACTCCGGCGGCGCGCACGCCACGTCATTTCACCGCCCAGTATCGCGCCGACCTGGTGGCCGATTTTACCGACATGGGACGCGTGCTTCAACAGGCTGCGCGGCAGGTGATTGATGCCCGCCCTCTCGCGCGCTTCACCGCCGATGCGCCCGAGCCCCGGCCGGGGCTACGCGGAGGCCATATGCCCGGCGCGCTCAGCGTGCCTTCTTCGTCTCTCGTGACCAACGCCGGCCACTTGCGTTCGCGCGATGAACTCGTGGCGACCTTCACCAAGGCGGGCGCCGATCTCGCGAAGGCGCCGGTCTGCACCTGCGGCTCTGGCATCACCGCGGCGATTATCGCGCTGGCGCTCGCGCGCTTGGGGCGCTGGGATGCGACGATCTATGACGGATCGTGGGCCGAGTGGGGCGCCCGCGAGGACGCCGCTATCGTGACAGGCGGCTGAGATGGCTAAGCGTGGTTTGGACGATTCGAAGTTTCGGCTTGAGACGCGGCTCGCGCTCGCCGGCCGCGACCTCACGCGCAACGACGGCGCGGTTAACCCGCCAGTGCAACGCGCTTCGACCCTGCTGCAAGCAAAGGCGGTCGATCTCTACGATGCAAGCAAGAAAACTTATGGCCTCGATGGCATGGCCGTGCAGGACGCGCTGCGCGAGGCGCTGCTTGCCATCGAAGGCGGCGCAGGCGCCACCTTGGCGCCGTCGGGCTTGAGCGCGTGCACGCTGGCCCTTCTGACCGTAGCCGAAGCCGGCAGCGAGATTTTGGTCACCGATTCCGTTTATCGTCCGACACGAAAATTTTGCGACCAGACGCTCAAGCGGCTCGGCGTCGAGACACGTTATTTCGATCCTCGCATTGGCGCTAAGATCGGCGAGTTAATCACCGAAGGAACCCGTGCGATATTTCTTGAATCGCCGGGTTCGCTGACGTTTGAAGTGCAAGACGTTCCTGCCATCGCTGGGGCGGCTCGGGCGCGCGGCGTCGCGACCATTATCGACAACACTTGGTCGGCCGGAGTTCACTTTCACCCCTTTGCACATGGGGTCGATCTCTCGGTGCAGGCGTTGACCAAGTATCAGGCCGGTCACGCAGACGCCCTGATGGGTGCGGTGTTGGCGCGAACCCCGCAATGGCATGAGCGCGTACAGACGATGTACGCGCAACTCGGACTCAACGCCTCGCCAGACGACGCTTACTTTGTGCTGCGTGGGCTGCGCACCCTCATGCTGCGCCTACAGCACCAAGCCGACGCGGCGCTGCGACTGGCGGATTGGTTGGAGAGCCGCAGCGAAGTCGTCCGTGTGCTCCACCCAGCCCTACCATCGCACCCGGATCACAAGCTGTGGGCGCGTGACTTCACCGGCGCTTCCGGGGTGTTCGCCTTCGTTCTGAAACCCCAACCACCCGAACGCATGGCTGCACTGCTCGAGGGCCTGGAAATCTTCGCCATGGGATTTTCCTGGGGCGGCTATGAGAGCCTTATCGTCCCATGCGATCCCCAGATCGCCCGTAGCGCTATCCCGTGGGAATCTGAGGGCCCGTTGTTGCGGGTCTCGGTGGGCTTGGAGAACGGGGACGATCTCGCCGACGACTTAGCGCGGGGCTTCTCGCGCCTGCTGGGGGAGAATTAACCGGTCGCCGCCTGGTCAAACTCCAACTCGCTCAAAGCGCGACGCAGCCGAGCGTTGCGAGTCTCGATCTGCTTCAGCTGAGCAACTTGGGTGCTGTCTAGGTCCTGGTATTGGGCCCGCCACCTGAAGTAGGTCGCCTTCGACACGCCTGCAGCTGTGATTGCTCGCGAAAGTGCGGCACCCGAGTTCATTGATGCGCGGACTTGGCCGAGCTTGCCGACGATTTCTTCAGCGGAGTGTTTTTTCCAGGACATTTGGTTTTTACCAGGTGGTTTTACCAAGCCAGCGGGAGCAGAGTACCGTCGCAACGCTCACGCGATCATGACGGAAAGATCACATCATTGTCATTTTCCCTTGGTGGGTGTGTCCTCAGCTCGCTTTTCTGGAAATTTCAAGCTGGCGAGCAGTCCTCGACCGCCGCTGGAGGCAAGTTCGATCGATCCGCCGTGGATATCCATAACGCCCTTAACGATCGCCAATCCAAGTCCCAGGCCTTCCGTTGAGGCGTCAGCGCGTTGGAACCGATCGAAGGCGCGCGCCAGCATCTCTTCTGGAATACCTGGCCCGTCATCGGCGATTTCAACCACCGCACCCCCAGCTATCGCCTTGGCCTTGATTTCGATCAAGGAGCCGCCAGCGCCATGTTTCAAGGCATTGCTGACAAGATTCGATACTGCCCGCTGGAACAGCGACCGGTCCGCCCAAACCACCGTGTTGGCGGCGCTGACTACCAAGCGAATTTTAGCCTCCTCCGCGGACGCGCGAAAGAATTCCGCGATAAGCGTAAGTTCTCGCTTGGCGTCGAGCGGGGCGAGTTGAGGCGTCATCGCGGTATTGTCGGCCCGCGCGAGAAAGAGCAGCGATTCTACAATGACCGAAAGCCGCTGACACTCGATCAGGATCGACTCGACCCCATCGCGATACTCGGTTGGAGAACGATCCAGTTGCAGCAACAATTCCGCGCCAAGCCGCATTTTCGAAATCGGACCGCGCAATTCGTGAGAGACGTCGTCGGCGTAGTGCTGAAGACGCTCGCGTGCGGCTGCGACCTCGCTAAGCATCTGCGCACGCTGCGCTTCGTTCGCCCGCATCGTTCGCCCTACATACGACCCGTAGAGCGCGACCAGAAAAACTATGAGGATTACCGCGCCGCCGATCACCCATTCCAAAGTGCGCAATTCGCGCGCGCGCTCTAGCTGCCGCTCCAGGTGTTCGGCTCGCCCGGCCTCTACCGACGCCAAAGCGTCGTCCAAACGGCCAAGCAGGACATGGAACGTCCGATCCAGGACCGCCATGTTGCGCCCCGCATCGCGCTCATCGCCCCTGACAAACTGGCTGAAAACGGCGTTGGTCTGGGACGACATTTCATCGACCGCGGACTGGATTAAGGCGATCTGACGCAGCAATTCGCCGTCACGGTCGGAGATGCGCTGACGTTGAATGCGCTCCACCACGAGCGGGCGTTCAGCATTGAAACGGGCTAATGCCGTTTCAAAGCGCGCTCGCTCCCGGCGCGGCTGGCGCGTGAAGAACACTTCATTGCCTGGAGCGTTGGCCTCCTTGGCAAGACGCGAAAGGTTAAGCACGTCGGCCTGCCTCAGCGACCATGCTGTGCTGGTGCGCACGCCTTCTTCGAAAGCAGTTAGGGTGAGGTGGTTGAGAAAGAGCGCGGTACAGATGGTGATAAGATCGAAGGCTGCTAGGACGAAATAGAGGAGGTCGAGGCGCTGCGACAGACCGATCCGTTGCAGCACCCCGGGCTGGTTACTTGCCTTAACGGAGAACATAGCCCCTGCCGCGCACTGTGTGGATGAGTTTGCGCTCGAACGGCTCGTCGATCTTGCCGCGCAATCGCCAGACGCTGACATCGACGACATTGCTGTCGCCATCGAACGTCACTTCCCAGACCCGTTCGGCGATATAGGTTCGCGACAGCACCTCTTCCTTGTGGCGCATGAAGAGTTCGAGCAACTGCATCTCTTTCTGGGTGAGATCGATCTCCGTGTTGGCGCGACGCACTTTGCTCTTGACCAGATCCAGCGTCAGATCTTCGAACGCCAACGTATTGGCGCCACGCATGTCCTTGCGGCGCAGCACCGCCCGGATCCGCGCAGTCAGTTCCGAAAACGCAAACGGCTTGACGATGTAATCGTCCGCGCCAAGGGAGAGGCCCTTCACCCGATCGTCGAGCGCATCGCGAGCGGTGAGCATGACAACTGGGAGGTCGCTCGCATTGGTGCGCAATTCCTTGAGCACGCTCCAGCCGTCGATCCCCGGCAGCGAAACATCGAGGATCACCAGGTCGCACGCCCCCGACATCGCGTGTTCGAGGCCGGTATGGCCGTCATTGGCCAGATCGACAACAAAGCCTTCCTCGCGCAGCCCCTGCTGCAGCGAACGTGCCGCCTTCAGGTCATCTTCGACCAGGAGTAACTTCATGCTCAGGAGCTAGCGCGAAACTCGGTTCGAGCAAAGCGCCAAAGGCGGCGACAAGCGCGAGCTTAGCATCGAATCAGAGGAACGCAGCCTGCGTCTTCGCGGCGATCTCATCTCGACTCACGCCGTCGGCGAGTTCGATAAGCCTCATCGGCCCGGTTCCGTGCTTGTCGATCTCGAACACGCCGAGGTCGGAGATCACCAGATCGACGACGCCGACGCCGGTCAGCGGCAGCTCGCATTGCCTAAGCAATTTCGGCGCGCCCTCTTTCGAAGTGTGCTCCATCACCACCACGACGCGCTTGACGCCCGCGACCAGATCCATCGCCCCGCCCATGCCCTTGACCATCTTGCCTGGCACCATCCAGTTCGCCAGATCGCCGCGCTCGGAAACCTCCATGGCACCCAGGATCGACAGATCGATGTGACCGCCGCGGATCATGGCGAAAGAGTCTGCGCTGGAGAAATACGAGGTCTTGGCGAGCGCCGTGATGGTCTGCTTGCCGGCGTTGATGAGATCGGCGTCGACCTCGTCGTCATACGGAAACGGCCCCATGCCGAGCATGCCGTTCTCGCTCTGCAGCGTCACTTCCATGCCAGGCGGGATGTAGTTGGCGACCAGCGTAGGGATGCCAATGCCGAGGTTCACATAGAAGCCGTCGCGGAGTTCGCGCGCGGCGCGTTGGGCGAGTTGATCGCGGGACCAGGGCATGGAACTTTCCTTCGACGCAGTTTCTTTGGACTAGGGCTGTCCGCCGATTTCAACAAGGGGTTCTCCAGCACGAATGAGCACCAACGCTTGCGCCAATTGATCGCGCAGCATTGAACGCAGATATGCTGTGCTAGTGTTGCCGCACGACAGCAAAATAATCGCCGGCGGCGGACCGAGACGCGACACTAATTCGGCGAAGTCACGGTCCTTCGTGATCAGCACGGAGGCCGAGGATTTAGCTGCCTCAAAGATGGCTCGATCCGCGACTCGGGCCAAACCAAGGTCGCGCACCTGAACGCATGGTTCGCCGAACTCTTCCGCGATCCACTTCGCCAATGCCGGCGACAAATGGTTATCGAGCGAAATTGTCACTCGGCCGCTATCAATGGATGATCCACGCGCCGCCCGGCAAAGGCGAGCGCCGCCTTGATGTCGTCGAGCTCAAGGTCGGGAAGCTCCTCCACGATTTCGGCGTGGGAGAGACCTGCAGCCAGCAGATCGAGCACATCGATGACGCGAATGCGCAAACCGCGAATGCACGGCCGGCCGCCAAATTTGTCTGACTCGGAGGTGATGCGACTGAGCAGATCGGTCATGGGGGGCAGTTTATCACGAAAAACGCCAGCGTCACGCCGCTATTAGTGGGGCCTCGCGACAAACGCGGGCGATTATCGGGTGGCTTCCCGAACGCAATTGCCTTGTATCCCAAGAGCAACGCCGTCAGCGCCGACCGACGATTGGTAGAGTTTGCCGGAGCGCCGGTCCAATACCCATAAAGTAGCCTCAAGACTCCTTTCATTGTTCGCCCGTGGCGCATCAAACCC
>CADEDG010000134.1 GCA_902826035.1 uncultured Alphaproteobacteria bacterium | reverse complement strand
GCTAACCTTGGTGAAGCCGGAGAGGGGACGGGTATCGGCAAACGCCGGCGCGGCGAGGAGAGCGAATGCTGCGGCGCTAGACATCAGAACTTTCATGGTTTTCTCCCAAAACAGGTCCTGCCGCCCTGCGGCGGCTACCTGGATTGCCTCCATGGATGCCCGGGGGCCGCAATTTGGATGCAGACGCTTGGCTTTTTCGGGTCCAAGGCAATAAGGCAAACCATGCGCCGCCGAACCTTCCTTGCAGCCCTCCCCGCCTCCTGCACCCCGTCCTTGGGGACGTTTGACGCTTTGGCGCCCCGTGACGGCGGGGTCCGCCGCATCGTCTGCGATGCCGCTTACGGGATCCATCCCCGCCAGCAGCTCGACCTCTACCGGCCTCAGAACGCATCTGAACCGCTGACGACCGTTGTGTTCATCCACGGCGGCTCATGGCGCAACGGCGACCGGCGGGATTACAATTTTCTTGGCGCCGCCCTGGCCGCCCAAGGCTTCCTGGCCGCCCTTCCAAACTACCGCCTTGTGCCCGAGGTGCGGTTTCCGGCTTTCGTGGATGATTGTGCGGCGGCGGTGCGATGGGTGCAGGACAATGCCGCCGCCCATGGTGGCGATCCCGAGCGCATCGTGCTGATGGGACACTCGGCCGGCGCTTATAATGCGATGATGCTTGCGCTCGACGAGCGTTATTTGGCGGCCGCGGGCGTTAGCGCCAGCCGCATCCGCGGCGCGATTGGTCTCGCCGGCCCCTACGATTTCATTCCCTTCGATGTACCGGCCACGCAAGACGCATTTGGCGTGGCGCCCGATCCTCAAGCGACGCAGCCAGTGCGGTTCGCGCGGCCTGATGCGCCGCCGCTGCTGTTGCTTTGGGGCACCGATGACACCACGGTGGGTCCGCGCAACATCGCGAGCCTTGAGCGCGCGATGCGCCAGGTCGGCGGGCAGGTCGAAGCCAAATCCTATCCCAATGTCGACCACGTCGAGATCATGTTGGCGCTCTCGCGGCCGTTTCGAAGCAAGGCGCCGGTTTTGGCCGATGTCGCCAATTTCGTGCGCAGAGTGAGCGCGTGAGAGAACCCCGCGCTGTCAAGCACCTGGTTACAGCGTGATGCGTTCTTTCACCATATCGCCAACCAGTCCACGCAATCGTTCTGGCGCGCTCTTACGGTCAAACCCGATCGCAGCGGTGTATTCCACCAGCGCATGGTGCTCAGCTTCGTCGAAGCGACCGTCGGCGACAAAGACGGCAAGCAGCGCCTTCAACAGCACAGTCTTCTCCGCGTGGTTGAATTGCGGTGCGCGCTCGGCGAGGTAAGCGACCAGCTGCTCCTTGGCGAGCCCGACGCCAACAAAGGCAGCGCCCACATCATTCGCAGTGAAGCTGGCCCCTGCGATGTCGCGCATGGCGGTAAGTATCGCCTCGCGTTCGGCATCGGCCACACGCCCGTCGAGCCGGGCGGCGTTGACCAGGGCGGCCAGCGCGAATTCATGGAAGGCGCCGTGCACCACACGTTCGGTTCTACCCGCACGCAGGCGCCGGATCAGGATACGCAGGCCAAGCCAGGCGATCGCGACTGCCAATAGAAGCAGGAGCGCCAGTGCCCCCCCCGGGGTCGCAGCATCAAGATTGGGTGGGTTGGCTTCTGGAGGCATGGAGCTTTGCTAGCACCCTCGGGAGGCGCTGCGCGAGCCGCTTTTTGCGCTAATGCCATCCACTAAGGCGCGGCGCAGCGTGACCTCGCGCGGCGCGTTTGCTACGAGTCCAAATGAGCTTCGATCTGGATTTCGTTCGCACTCAGTTCCCGGCCTTCACCGAGCCGGCCCTTGCCGGCCAAGCCTTCTTCGAAAACGCGGGCGGCTCGTATCCGTGCCGCCAGGTGGTCGACCGCCTCGCGCGCTTCTATCGCCAGCGCAAGGTGCAGCCTTATCACGCCTTCGAAGCCTCGCGGCTTGGGGGCGAGGAGATGGACGAGGCGCGTACTCGGCTTGCCGCGCTTCTGGGTGTGGCGGACGACGAACTCCATTTCGGCCCCTCGACCACGCAGAACACTTACGTGCTCGCGCAGGCTTTCGGCCAATGGCTGAAGCCGGGCGACGCGATCGTCGTCACCAACCAGGATCACGAGGCCAATACCGGCCCCTGGCGGCGCCTAGCGGATCGCGGCATCGAAATCCGCGAGTGGAAGCTGGAGCCTGACACCGGGCATTTGCCGATTGAGGGGATGACCGCGCTGCTCGACGAGCGCGTGAAGCTGGTCTGCTTTCCCCACGCCTCCAACATCGTCGCCGAGATCAACCCGGTGCGCGAAATCGCAGCACTTGCGCACGCGGCTGGCGCTTATGTGTGCATCGATGGCGTCAGTCACACGCCGCACGGGTTCCCCAATATCGGCGCGCTCGGCGCCGATATCTATCTCTTCTCGGCGTACAAGACTTATGGGCCTCATCAAGGATTGATGACGATCCGGCGCGAACTCGCCGAGGCTTTGCCCAACCAGGGCCATTATTTCAACGCGGGAGCGCTGACCAAGCGCTTTACGCCCGCCGGCCCCGATCACGCGCAAATTGCAGCGTGCGCCGGCATGGCCGATTACATCGACGCGCTTGCCGCGCACCACGGTGCCGGCGACCTGGCGCCGGTCGCGCGTGCGGAAGCGGTGCACGACCTCATGCGCGCGCGCGAAACCGAATTGCTGGCGCCGCTGCTTGCCTATCTCGCGGACAAGAATTCCGTGCGGCTGCTGGGTCCGCGCGACGCAAGCGCGCGCGCACCGACATTAGCGCTGGTCACGCGCGAGCGCGGCGAGGACGTTGCCGCGAAACTAGCGGCACACGGCATCATGTGCGGCGGCGGCAATTTCTACGGCGTGCGCTGCTTGGAAGCACAAGGAGTAGATCCCGATCACGGCGCGCTGCGCGTGAGCTTCTTGCACTATACGTCGGAGGAGGAAGTGGCGAAGCTTATTGGGGCGTTGGAGGGAGTGATTTGAAACCTTCTCCTCTACCAACAATTGCCGCGATATCTGTCCTGTTAGTTGCGGG
Source organism: uncultured Alphaproteobacteria bacterium (assembly GCA_902826035.1). Lineage (GTDB taxonomy): Bacteria > Pseudomonadota > Alphaproteobacteria > Caulobacterales > Aquidulcibacteraceae > Vitreimonas. The sequence goes on along the minus strand of CADEDG010000134.1, from coordinate 3,905 downwards.
ATGCGCGGCGATTCTAGAGACGACTTTGGTCCCAAGCGAAGCAGTGGCCCAGCAAGGAGCGGGCCTTTTGTGGTGGGAGGAAAACGCAGCCGACCACAATCTTCTTGAAACCGTTCCGCCACAATTTGCGGCGAGTGCTGAACATCAATCTCAAGCCAAACGGGCTTTCAATGCGCTGTCTGCTCATTTCCCCGAGTGCCCAGTGCCTGCCAGTTTAGGTTATGCGACGTGGACGCGCCCAGACCAGCTGCTCGTTCTATTCGACCTTCGACCTAACCCCGGTTGCCCAACTGCGCCCTTGGTGACTCTCGATGATGAAGGTGACGCACTGATAGTAGTGACCCCGGATCAGCCACTCATCTTCAATTAAAGTCAGCCCCCTACACCAACCGGCTCTGCTCCACAGCCGCAGCAATAAAACTCGCAAACAACGGGTGCGGCTCGAAAGGCCGGCTCTTTAGTTCCGGATGATATTGCACGCCGATGAACCAGGGGTGGTCCTCGCGTTCGACGATTTCTGGCAGCACGCCGTCTGGGCTCATGCCGGAGAAGCGCAAGCCCGCTGCTTCCAGTTTTTCGCGATAGCGGGTGTTGACTTCGTAGCGGTGGCGGTGGCGCTCGGAAATTTCGGTGTCGCCATAGATGCGCGCAACGCGGCTTTCGGGATCGAGCGTCGCAACGTACGCGCCGAGCCGCATGGTGCCGCCCATGTCGCTATTAGATTGGCGCTTTTCGAGTTCATTGCCCTTGAGCCATTCGGTCATCAGACCAACGATCGCATGCTTGGTTTCACCGAACTCCGACGAACTCGCGCCCTTCAGACCCGCCTGGTTTCGCGCCGCTTCGATGCACGCCATCTGCATGCCGAAGCAGATGCCGAAGAAAGGCGCTTTGTGTTCGCGCGCGAACGTGACCGCGGCGATCTTACCTTCGGTGCCGCGCTCGCCGAATCCGCCGGGCACCAGGATGCCGTGCACGCCGTGCAGATCCTCGTGCCAGGCCTCGCCCAATTCCTCGAACTTTTCGCTCTCGATCCAGCGAAGGTTGACTTTCACATTGTTGGCGACGCCGCCATGGTGCAGCGCTTCGATCAGGGACTTATAGGCATCCTTCAGTTCGGTATATTTACCGACGACGCCAATCGTGACCTCGCCATCGGGCGCCTTCAAGCGCTTCACAATCTCCGTCCATTTTGTTAGGTCGGGCTGCGGGGCGACGCTGACGCCAAAATACTTGAGCAGTTCTGTGTCGAAGCCAGCGGCGTGATAGGCGATCGGCGCTTCGTAAATCGTCTGCAGATCGCGCGCTTCGATCACCGCCGCTTCGCGCACATTGCAGAACAGCGCGATTTTCTTTTTTTCGTCCTCTGGAATCGGGCGGTCGCAACGGCAGAGCAGCAGGTTCGGTTGGATGCCGATCGAGCGCAGCTCTTTCACGCTATGCTGCGTCGGCTTGGTTTTCATCTCGCCGGCGCTTGGGATGTACGGCAGCAGCGTCAGATGCACGAACGCGGCTTGGCCTGGATCGAGCTCCTGGCCTAATTGGCGGATGGCTTCGAAAAACGGCAGCCCCTCGATGTCGCCGACAGTGCCTCCGATCTCGCACAGCACGAAATCCGCCCCGCCATGGTCAGAGAGCACGAATTCCTTGATCGCGTTGGTGACGTGGGGGATCACCTGGACCGTGGCGCCGAGATAATCGCCGCGCCGCTCCTTGGCGATGATGTCCTGGTAGATGCGCCCGGTGGTGATGTTGTCGGCTTGCGTGGCCGAGACGCCGGTGAAGCGCTCATAGTGGCCGAGATCGAGATCGGTTTCCGCGCCGTCGTCAGTGACGAAAACTTCCCCGTGCTGGTAGGGGCTCATCGTGCCGGGATCGACGTTGAGGTACGGGTCAAGCTTTCGGAGGCGGACCTTGAAGCCCCTTGCTTGCAGCAGCGCACCAAGAGCGGCGGAGGCAATCCCCTTCCCAAGCGAAGAGACCACGCCCCCGGTAATGAACACGTAGCGCGCCATGCAAGTTCCAATTCGGGGCCGTTTTAGCCCCGACGCCGCTCAGGGCTTATTGATCTGGCCCAGCGCGTTCGCGCCGGACGGCTTCCAAGCCGCCGCCAACATCCACCGATTCGGGCGCCGTGGGCGCCGCTTCGGCGAGACTTGCCGCGCCGGTAGAATTCGGCAGCACCAAACCGGGGGGCCTGGTGGGCGTCCTAGACGGCGTGGTGGCTTGCGCCGCTGGCCGCTGCGCCGGACGTTGCGTAGCCGCAACCGTTTGGGCGACAGGTCGCTGCACGGGTGGGGTGGTCGCCCGCTGCGCCGACGGAGCGCTTGCCTGTTGAACCGGCGGACTCGCCGGCCGCTGCACCACCGGCGTCCGCGCACCCGCCGGCTGGCTATTTGCAGCCAAGGGCCCTGCGCGCTCGCTGGCCTGGGCCGCGGGGGGCGCCACTGGTTCGCTGATGTTTGAGGCTGATGGCGCGGCCAATGCAGCCAGCTCGGTTTCTGTCGCCTGCGGGGCGCTGCTTTCGGTGGGGTCGGGACGAGTTGGCGCCTGCAGGTCAGGCGCCTGCGTCGCCGGCTGCTCTTGGCTGGGGATAATATCCAGCGGCGAGGGGCCGCGCGAGGCATTTGCCCCTGATATCACAGTCAGGGACAGTGACGTCATCAGGAAAAAACCGCCCGCAATTGATGTCATCCGCGCTAACGCATCGGCGGCGCCGCGACCGCTCATGAGCGAGCCACCGCCTCCCCCGCCCATGCCAAGTGCACCGCCCTCGGAGCGCTGCAGCAGCACCAGGCCGATCAAACACACACACACAACCAAATGAAGGACCAGAACCGCCAGTTCCATGGAATCGATATCTCCCGTGAGGCCTCAGGCGGCCTACGCGCGCGTCCCGACCGAAATGGGCGCGCCAAGCGGCGCGCTCAATACCCAGGGACATCATAAACGCTATCGCCGCCTAATCTCAAGTGACGGCGGGATATGCGCGCACAATCACTGCAAAATCGGCGGCTTTAAGGCTGGCCCGCCCCACGAGAGCCCCGTCCACCCCCTGGGCGGAGAAGATGTCGGCAGCGTTCTTGGGCCCTACCGAGCCGCCGTAGAGCACTCGGACCGGAGCGCCTAGGGCTTCGCGAATGACGCCATGGACATCGGCGATTTCTTCAACGCTCGGTGTCCTGTCGCCCCCGATCGCCCAAACCGGTTCATAGGCGATGATAATGCCGGCCTCCGCAGGCGCGCTGGCGCGAACCTGAGCGGCGATCACGTCGTCGGTTTTTCCAGCATCCCTTTGCGTTAGCGTCTCTCCTACGCAGATGATCGGGACGAGGCCGGCGCCCAGAACTGATTCAGCCTTGCGGCGGACCAAGGCGTCCGACTCTCCGTGCTGGCCGCGCCGCTCGGAATGACCGACAATGACATGAGTAGCTCCGATGTCGGCCAACATCGCGGCGCTGACCTCGCCGGTGCGAGCAGCATCCGCACCGACGGCGCTGCAATCCTGGGCGCCGATCAGCACCCCGGCGCTGGCGCCAAGGGCAATTGCAGGGGCTATCAGCGGGTAAGGCGGGCAAATCAGAACATCCGCGGCGGCGGGGCCTGCGTCATCGGATAATTTCCCGATTTCGGCGAGATCGCTGCGCCGGCCGAACATCTTCCAATTGCCGGCGATAAGCGGTCTGGGTGCGGCCATATTTTTCCCCTCCCAGCAAGAGCTGTTTGCGGATTGCCCCTGCCCTAGGCGCTCACTATTGTCCAGCTGCCTTGGGCCTTAGCGGATACTCTTATGCTATTACAAATGCGGACATTCACCCGTTCGTGGGTCTCTTATCTGTTGCTTTTCATTTTGTCTGCGTTGTTTGTCGTATTTCTCGGCAACGGCCAATCCATGCTCGATCTTG
>CADEDG010000133.1 GCA_902826035.1 uncultured Alphaproteobacteria bacterium | reverse complement strand
TTTACGCCACACCGGGCAATTTCTGCCGACCGGTGAGATTTGCCTAGTGATTCCCCATGGAATCCCAGGGCGCTCGCCCGGCGTTGCAAAGGCGGGCGAAGCACGTGTTCGACTTCATTCTCAAGGCTGGCCCAACGCGCCTCTATGCGGCGCTCGGTATTACCGCGGTGGTGGCGGCGATTGCGTTTTCGATGTTCCTGCGCATGGGCGGGGAGCCGAAGGCCTTGCTGTTCTCCGGCATTGAACTGCGCGAGGCCACCGAAATCACCCAGCGGCTCGACCAGGCCGACATTCCTTACGAAATTCGCGGCGACGGCTCCTCCATCTTCGTGGCCCGCTCGCGGGTGCCCGAGGCGCGCATGATGCTGTCGGCCGACGGCCTGCCCTCGCGCGGTTCGATCGGTTACGAGATTTTCGACCAACCCGACGCACTCGGGCAAACCCAGTTTCAACAGAACATTAACCGCCTGCGTGCGCTCGAAGGCGAGCTGGCGCGCACCATCTCCTCGCTCGACGGCATCGCCAGCGCCCGCGTCCACCTGGTGCTCCCCGAGCGCCAGTTGTTCGCGCGCGATGCCGAGCAGCCGACCGCCTCGATCGTGCTGAAATTGCGCCGGGACGAACTCAGCGCCGGCGAAGTGCGCGCGATCCGCAATCTGGTCGCCAGCGCCACGCCGGGGCTTTCTTCCAGCCGCGTCACAATCCTCGACGACACCGGCCGGCTGCTGGCGGCGGCCTCGACCGGAGAAGGCGCCGCCGCCGAAGGCATCGATGCGCGTCAGGTCGCGGTTGAGGAACGCATTCGGCGTACAGTGACCGATATCGTCGAAGGCGTCGTTGGTTCCGGCAATGCGCGGGTGCAGGTCACCGCCGAGATGGATTTCAACCGCGTCGAGGAGCGAAGACAGACTTTCGATCCGGAAGGGCGCGTGGTGCGCTCAACGCAGAGCTCGGAAGGCAATTCCAGCAGCGCCGAACGCGCCCAAGGCGCCAGCGCCGGGGCGAATATCCCCGACGCGACCGCGACCGCACCCGCCGCGGGCGCGCAGAATTCCGACGCCACCAGCCAGGAGACGGTCAATTACGAGATCTCCAACACCTTGCGCACCGAAGTGAGCGAGGGCGGGCGAGTGCGCAGGCTTTCAGTCGCGGTAGCCATCGACGGCGTCACCGCACCGGGCGAAGGCGAAAACGCAGCGCCACAATATCAGCCGCGCAGCGAAGAAGAGATGCAGCGCTTGGCGCAATTGGTGCGATCCGCGGTGGGCTTCAACCAGGAGCGCGGCGACACTGTCGAAGTAGTAAACACCCAGTTCGCGCGCGCCGCGACGCCGGAAGCAGCGCCTGCGCCGGGCATGCTCGATTTCATGGGCAATCTCGACGTGATGCGCATCATCGAGATCGTAGCCATGCTCATCGCATCTCTGGCGTTCGTGTTTTTCGTGTTGCGACCGCTGATCGGCGGCCTTATCCGCGGAGGCCAGGGCGGAGGCGGCGTGCCTGCGCTGTCCGGCCCCGCTGGCGCGGCGGCGCTGACGGGTGGCGGCGCGATGGCGCTGCCGGCGCCGGATGATGCCGATCCGGAGCCGTCGATCGACATCGCCCGCATCCAGGGCCGCGTACGCGCTTCGTCGGTGAAGAAAATCGCCGAAGTGGTTGGCCAACACCCCGATGAATCGGTGCAGATCATTCGCGGCTGGCTCAACAATGCGATGTAACCGATGAGCGCGCTCGCAAAACCCGCGCCCCCAAAGGCGCCTGAGGAACCCAAGAGCCCGGACGCCGCGCGTGCCGAGGTGGCGCGACTTTCCGGCATAGAAAAAGCCGCCATCGTCCTTCTGTGCCTGGGCGAAGAAGCGAAAAAGCTCTGGACCCTGCTCGACGAGGACGAGATCAAGGAATTGTCGCAGACAATGTCCTCGCTGGGCATCGTGCCGGCGGCAACGGTTGAGGCGGTAGTCGTCGATTTCGTACAAAAGCTCTCCGGCTCAGGTTCGCTGATGGGCTCGTTCGAGCAGACCCAGCGCATGCTCAACGGATTTCTGCCAAAGGAAAAAGTCGAGTCGCTGATGGAGGAAATCCGCGGCCCAGCCGGCCGCAACATCTGGGACAAGCTCGCCAACGTCAACGAAACCGTGCTCGCGAGCTATTTGAAGAACGAATATCCGCAGACCGTCGCCGTCGTGCTCGCCAAAGTCCGCCCGGAGCATGCGGCGAAAGTGCTAAGCGTACTGCCGGAAGATTTCGCCGCCGAGTGCGTGCAGCGCATGTTGGCTATGGAACCGGTGCAACGCGAAATCCTGGATAAGATCGAAACCACTCTGCGCACCGAATTCATGTCCAACCTCGCGCGTACCTCCAAGCGCGACAGCTACGAGATGATGGCGGAGATCTTCAACAATTTTGACCGCCAGACTGAAGGCAAGTTCCTCACTGCGCTTGAAGAGCGCAACCGCGACGGCGCTGACCGCATACGCGCTCTGATGTTTGTGTTCGAGGATCTCGGAAAGCTGGACGCCGGGGGCGTGCAAACTCTGCTGCGCGGAGTCGATAAGTCCGACCTGGCGCTGGCCCTTAAGGGGTCTTCGGATACTCTACGCCAGCTGTTCTTTTCCAATATGTCGGAGCGCGGCGCGAAATTGCTGCGCGACGACATGGCAGGCATGGGGCCAGTGCGCCTTAAGGACGTGGAAGCCGCGCAGACGCGGATGGTCGCAGTCGCCAAGGATCTGGCTGCACGCGGCGAGATCGTCTTGTCAGAAGGTAAATCCGAAGACGAGCTGATCTATTGATGGCCCAGGTTCGCAAATACGCATTCACCACTGAGTTTGCGCCTGACGGCGCCATCCTCCGCGCTGAGCGCGCACTGAAACCGGAAGAGGTCGAGGCCAAGTGCAAGACGGCTTATGACAACGGCAAAGCAGACGCCTTGGCGGACGCCGAACGGCGCTCAGCAGCGGCGCTGGAAGCGTTGGCTGATGCCGCGCGCAGCATCCTCTCTCGCCTCGATGGCGAGAGCCAGACAACCCGCACCGAAGCCGCGCGTGTTGCGCTTGCAGCGGCGCGCAAAATAGCCGGGGCTGCGCTCGACGCTCACGGCGCCGAACACGCCGCCGCCGCGATCGAAGCGGCGCTGGACGCCTTGCGCCACCAGCCGCGCCTGATGATCCGATTGCCGACGAGCGCAGCTGAAACGCTGCAGCCGCGGATCGAGTCCATGCGCGAGACGCACGCTTATTCCGGTGCGATCTTGTTGCGCGCCGAACCCACGCTGCCGGCTGGCCAGATTTCGATCGATTGGTCGGACGGCGTTCTTCATCTCAGCGCGGAGGACGCGGCCGAACGGATCGGCGCGCTGATCGACGCTGCATTCAGCACAGCGCAATGAGGCAGGCATGAGCAGCAATCTCAAACTCGACGAATTCTCTGCCGATCAAGGCGAGGTCTCAACGTCCGACACCGCCATTGAACGCAGCGCCACCGACCTCGCCGCTGTCTACGATGTGCCGATCAGCGTGCAGGCGGTGCTCGGGCGTGCGCACATGGAGGTCGCCTCGCTGCTGCGCCTCGCGCGCGGCTCGGTGATCGAGCTCGACCGCAAGGTCGGCGAAGCGATTGATATCTACGTCAACAACCGACTGGTCGCGCGAGGCGAGATCGTCGTCGTCGACGAGCGCCTTGGCGTGACCATGACAGAAATCATCAAGGACGGAGATTCCGCGTGATTGGAACCGGCCTTCATCGCCGCCGCACTGGCGGGTCTTTGTTCGCATCCCTTCGAAGGATCGCCTCATGCGCCTCTTGATCGTCGGCTCGCTCGGCGGGCAGATCTCCGCCGCCACGCGCATCGCCATGACCCACGGCGCCAAGGTCGCCCACGTCGACACCATCGAGCAAGCGACGTACGCTCTGCGCGCCGGGCGCGGCGCCGATCTGCTTATGGTCGATGCGAGCCTCGACATCGCCGCTTTGATCGCGGCCAACGAAGCTGAACACATTGTCGTCCCGGTGGTCGCTGCGGGCGTCGGCATCGACCCCAACATGGCGGCACGCTCGATCCGCGCCGGCGCACGCGAATATATCTCGCTGCCGCCAGACCCGGAATTGATAGCGGCGGTGCTCGCGGCAGTCTGCGACGACGAGCGCCCCTTGATCGCGGAAGATCCCGCCATGAAGGCGGTGATCGCCACGGCCGATCAGATCGCCGCGTCGGACGCTTCGATTTTGATTACGGGCGAGAGCGGCGTCGGCAAGGAGGTGCTTGCGCGCTACGTGCACAAGCGTTCGCGCCGCAAGGACAAACCCTTCATCGCCGTCAATTGCGCGGCGATCCCGGAGAGTTTGCTGGAGAGCGAATTGTTCGGCCACGAGAAGGGTGCGTTCACGGGGGCCGTCGCCCGCCGCATCGGCAAGTTCGAGGAAGCAGACGGCGGCACGTTATTGTTGGATGAAATCTCCGAGATGGACCTGCGGCTGCAGTCGAAATTGCTGCGCGCCTTGCAGGAGCGCGTGATTGATCGCGTCGGCGGGGGCAAGTCTGTTAGCGTCAATATTCGCGTGCTGGCGACGTCGAACCGCGATCTCGGCGATTTGGTGCGCGCTGGCGAATTTCGTGAGGACCTGCTCTACCGGCTCAACGTCGTAAACCTGCGCATCCCTCCCCTGCGCGAACGCAAGGACGACCTCGCCGCGCTGGCGCAATTCTTCATCGACAAATACGCGCGCGCCAATGGCCGCCCCGCGCGTCGCCTCGCCAAGGACGGCGCTGAGCAGGTAATGGCGCACGTCTGGCCTGGCAATGTCCGCGAGCTTGAGAACGCCATGCACCGCGCCGTACTGCTCGCCGCGGGCGAAAACATCGGCGCCGATGCGATCCGCGCGCCTGACGGGGCCCCGGTGGGTCGCGCACGCGACGCCACAGGAGCGGCTATTGAAGCTGCGCAAGCGGCGGCGCGGCATTTGGTTGGACGCACGGTCGCGGAAGTAGAGCAGGATCTGATCCTGGAGACGCTAACCCATTGCCTCGGCAATCGTACGCATGCGGCGCATATTCTCGGGATCTCGATCCGCACGCTGCGCAACAAGCTCAAACTCTATTCCGACGAAGGCGTCAGAGTGCTGCCTCCGCCAACTGGGCAAGCAGCGTGACGAATCTTGCGAGAGTATGGATTGCCTCGCCATCATGGTGCGGCCTTCGACAAGCTCAGGCTGACGCAGAGTGGCGTCACGCTGAGTCCGTCGAAGCGCGACGCCTCCCAAAGAACCCAAAGAAAAACGATGCGAAGTCCCCATGACCGACACCACTCAGATCCAGCAGCCCGGCCTTTCCTTCGGCGACATCCGCACCATGGTCATGCGCGGCGACATTGCGCTCGCAATGGGCGTGCTCGCGATTCTCGCGATCATGCTGGTGCCGTTGCCGCCGGTGTTGTTGGATTTCCTGCTGGCGATCTCGATCACGCTCTCGATTCTAGTTCTGGTCACCGCCCTGATCATCAAGCGCCCGCTCGAGTTCACCTCCTTCCCCGCGGTGTTGTTGCTGGCGACGCTGCTGCGGCTCTCGCTTAACATTGCATCCACGCGGCTGATCCTGGCTAACGGCCAGTCGGGCGAGCATGCGGCCGGCGAAGTGATCGCCGCATTCGCTCAATTCGTGATGGGCGGCGAGTTCGTCATCGGCGTGATCGTGTTCGCCATTCTGGTGATTGTGAACTTTGTCGTGATCACCCGCGGCTCGACCCGCATCGCCGAAGTCGCCGCGCGCTTCACCCTGGACGCCATGCCAGGAAAGCAGATGGCGATCGACGCCGACCTCTCCTCCGGCCTCATCAACGAGACGCAAGCGCGCGAACGCCGCCGATCGCTTGAAGACGAAAGCGCCTTCTTCGGAGCTATGGATGGCGCATCCAAATTCGTGCGCGGCGACGCTATTGCCGGCCTGCTCATCGTTTTCATCAACATCATCGGCGGCATCGTCATCGGCGTGTTCCAGCACGGTATGGCCTTCGACGAAGCCGGGCGCACCTACACGTTGCTGACCGTGGGCGACGGATTGGTGACCCAGATCCCAGCGCTGATCATCTCTGTCGCCGCCGGTATGCTGGTGACGAAGGCCGGCATCAACGGCGCCGCCGACAAGGCGCTTGCCAAGCAATTTGCATCCTATCCGGTGGCGCTGGGCGTGGTTTCGGCGTGCGCGTTCGGCGTCGGCGTGCTGCCCGGCATGCCGTTGGTCCCGTTCTGGGCGCTGGCCGGCGCTTCCGGTTTGCTCGCGTGGCGGTTGCGCGAAGCTGGCCGCATCGCCGATCAAGTCGCCGCCGAAGGCCCGCCGCCCGCGCCGCCGGCAGAGGAAACGTCGGCCACGACTTTGGCCATGGATGATGTTCGCGTCGATCTTGGCTTTGGGCTGCTGCCGCTGATCAACGACGTGCAGGGGCGTCGCCTCACCGACCAGATCAAAGTCCTCCGCAAGTCGCTGGCGCAAGAATTCGGCTTCATTATGCCGTCAGTGCGCGTACTCGACGACATGCAATTGCCGAGCGACCACTACGCCGTGCGCATCCGCGAGATGATCGCTGGCGAGGGCAAGCTCAAGATGGGCGCTTTGCTGGCGATGGACCCAACCGGCGCGGGAGTAGCGCTTGCTGGCGAAGCGGTGAAGGAGCCGGCCTTTGGCCTCGACGCAGCTTGGATCGACGAGCGCGCGCGCGAGGAAGCAAGCTTCCGCGGATATACGGTTGTTGATCCAGCCACCGTGCTGGCGACGCACCTTACCGAGATCATCAAGGAGCACATGGCCGAGCTGCTCACCTTCTCGGAAGTAAAGAAGCTGATCAAGGATCTGCCGAAGGACACCCAAACCCTGCTCGACGACGTCGCGCCGGCTCACATCTCCTGGTCCGGCGTGCAACGCGTGCTGCAAAACCTGCTCAAGGAACGGGTCTCGATCCGCGATCTCTCCGCCATTATCGA